>JANLIC010000213.1 GCA_024654125.1 Sulfuricaulis sp.
CTTCAAACTTTTCACGGAAGGCTACTGTGTTCCGGAAGGCGAGGCCTACGCGGCGGTGGAACATCCCAAGGGCGAGTTCGGGGTGTATATGGTTTCCGACGGGGCCAACAAGCCGTACCGTGTCAAGATCCGCGCCGCGGGATTCGCGCACCTGGCGGCGCTGGACGAGATGACGCGCGGCCACATGATCGCCGACGTGGTGGCGGTAATCGGCTCGCTCGATATCGTTTTCGGGGAGATTGACCGGTGATGCCGCAATCGAAAACGGTTCCAAAGACCGGCCTGCTTTCGGAATCCTCGCGCGCCGAAATCGACCGCTGGATCGCCAAGTACCCCCCGGACCGAAAGCAGGCGGCCGTGATAGCGGCGCTGAGTATCGCTCAGGAGCAGAACGGCGGCTGGCTTTCGGTTGAGCTGATCGAGGCGGTGGCGGAATATCTTGAAATGCCACCCATTGCGGCGCACGAAGTGGCGACCTTTTATACCATGTACGATCTCAAGCCCGTGGGTCGCCACAAGGTTTGTGTCTGTACCAATATTTCCTGTCAGCTGAATGGCTCCAGCTGGATCATGAACCATATCCAGAAGCGGCTCGGCATCAAACCGGGCGAAACCACGACCGGCGGGGAGTTCACGCTCAAGGAAGTCGAATGCCTGGCCGCCTGCGGCGGCGCCCCCATGATGATGATCGGCAAAAATTATTATGAGAATCTCACTCCCGAGCGCGTGGATGAGATTCTGGACAAGCTGGAATAACGCCGTGGCCAACGAACTCTGTTTCAAGAATCTCCATCTCGACCAACCGTGGCGGCTCTCGGTTTACCGGGACACGGGCGGGTATGAGACCTGGGAAAAAATCCTCAAGGACAAAACGCCTCCGGAAAAAATCATCGAAGAGCTGAAAAAATCGGCCTTGCGCGGCCGCGGGGGCGCGGGTTTCTCCACCGGCCTGAAATGGTCCTTTATGCCGAAGAACACGCCGGGCCAGAAGTATATTGTGTGCAATTCCGACGAGGGCGAGCCGGGCACGTTCAAGGACCGCGACATTCTGCGCTACAACCCGCACGCCCTGATCGAGGGCATGGCCATCGCCGGTTACGCCATCGGCGCGACCGTCGGCTACAACTACATCCGCGGCGAATTCTGGGAGCCGTTCGAGCGTTGCGAGGGCGCGCTCGAGGAGGCCTATGACGCCGGTCTGCTCGGCAAGAATATCCTGGGCTCGGGAGTCGATTTCGAATTGCACAACCACCTGGGCGCCGGTTCCTATATCTGCGGCGAAGAAACCGCGCTGCTGGAATCGCTCGAAGGCAAGAAGGGCCTGCCGCGCTTCAAGCCGCCGTTCCCGGCGAATGTCGGCCTGTTCGGTCGGCCGACCACTATTAATAATACCGAGACGCTGGCCTCGGTCCCCGACATCATCAAACACGGCGCCGACTGGTTTCTCAAGATCGGCAAGCCGAATAACGGCGGGCCGAAAATTTTCTCCGTGTCGGGTCACGTCAACAAACCCGGAAATTACGAAGTCCCGCTTGGGATGCCCTTCGCGAATCTGCTGGAAATGGCCGGCGGCGTGCGCCACGGCCGCCACCTCAAGGCCGTGATTCCCGGCGGTTCCTCGGCCAACGTACTGCCGGCCGGGATCATGATGGAAGTAACCATGGATTATGACGCGCTCGCCAAGGCCGGTTCCATGCTGGGGTCGGGTGGGGTGATCGTGATGGACGACAGCACCTGCATGGTGCACGCGCTGGCGCGCATCGCGCATTTCTATTTTGAAGAATCCTGCGGCCAGTGCACGCCGTGCCGCGAAGGCACCGGCTGGATGTCGCGCGTGATACATCGCATCGAGCACGGAGAGGGCAGACCCGAGGACCTCGACATGCTGACGGACGTGGCCTCCAACATCGAGGGTCGCACCATTTGCGCGTTCGGCGATGCCGCGGCCTGGCCGGTGAAGAGCTTTATCAAATATTTCCGCAGCGACTTCGAATACCACATCGAGCATGGCCAGTGCCTGCCGGGAACGCACGGGAGCCGCGCATGAGCGTCAGCCCGGAAAAAATGAAGCCTCCCACCGCCCCTGCCAATGTGTCGATTGAAGTTGACGGTCGAAAGATTTCGGCACGCAAGGGCGAGATGCTGATCAAGGTGACCGACGCCGCCGGGATTTACATCCCGCGTTTTTGCTATCACAAAAAGCTGACGATCGTGGCCAACTGCCGCATGTGCCTGGTGGAAGTCGAGAAGGCGCCCAAACCCCTGCCGGCCTGCGCCACGCCGGTTATGGATGGCATGATAGTGCATACCCAGTCCGAGAAGGCGAGGGCGGCGCAGAAAGGCACGATGGAATTTCTGTTGATCAACCATCCACTTGACTGCCCGATCTGTGACGAGGCCGGCGAGTGCGAATTGCAGGACCTCGCGCTTGGTTATGGCAAGGACGCCTCGCGATATGCCGACGTCAAACGCATCGTCAAGGACAGGGATATCGGACCACTGATTGCCACCGAGATGACGCGCTGCATCCATTGCACCCGTTGCGTGCGTTTCGGCCAGGAAATCGCCGGAGTGATGGAGTTCGGCGGCCTGGGGCGCAGCGAGCACATGGAGATTCGTACGTTTCTCGACCGCAGCGTGGATTCCGAGCTGTCCGGCAACGTCATCGATCTGTGCCCGGTGGGCGCGCTCACGTCCAAACCCTACCGGTTCACGGCGCGCGCCTGGGAACTCGAAAACCATTCCTCGGTGAGTCCACACGATTGTGTCGGCACGAATATAAGAATCCAGACGCTCCGTGGTCGAGTCATGCGCGTGCTGCCGCGCGAAAACGACAGCATCAACCAGTGCTGGCTGGCGGACCGCGACCGCTACAGTTACGAGGCCCTGAACAGCGAGGACCGCCTGCGGGTTCCGATGATCCGGCGCGGGACCGAATGGGAAGAAACCGACTGGCCCACGGCTCTGGAGTTCACGGTGACAGGACTCAGAAAAGTGCTGGAAACGCATGGCCCTGAGAGCCTGGGCGCGCTGGCTGCCCCGATTTCCACGTCCGAGGAATTTTATTTATTGCAGAAACTGGTGCGCGCGCTAGGCAGCGGCAACGTGGACCATCGTCTGCGCCAGATGGATTTCAGCGACGATGCGCAAGCGCCGCTGTTTCCAGCGTTGGGCCGGCCGATCGCCGAGCTGGATTTCCTCGATACGGTGCTCCTGATCGGCTCCAACCCGCGCAAGGATCAGCCGTTGATCAATCTTCGGTTGCGCCAGGCCGCGCTCACGGGCGCGAAAATTTTCGCCATCAATCCGCTCGATTACGATTTCAACTATAAACTCGCGGGTGGGACCGTTGGCAGCCCGGCCCAGATGCTGCGCTCGCTCACAGGTGTGTCGGGCGCTTTGGCGGCACTGAAGAAATCCATTTTGCCGGCCGCGTTTACCTCTCGCTTCGGGAGTATCAGGCCGGAAGTGGCTGAACAGGCGATGGCCCAGGCCCTGCTCCAGGGGGAACGAGCCTCCATCCTGTTGGGAACGTTTGCCCTCAGCCACCCTCAGGCGGGAACGTTACGGGCGCTGGGGAAACTTATTGCCGAATTGTCCGGGGCAAAATTCGGCCAGCTCGCGGAGGCCAACGCCGCAGGCGCCTGGCTCGCCGGATGCGTGCCGCACCGCGGACAGGCGGGTAATAGCGCGACAAAGGGACGCCACACCTTGGACATGTTGCGCCAGCCGCTCAAGGCCTATCTGCTGTTTGGCGTTGAGCCGGAATTCGATTGTCTGGACGGGTCGGCGGCTTCCGCCGTGCGCGCGGCGGAATTCGTCGTGATGCTGACGAGCTTCAAACCATCGCCGTATCGCACGCGCGCGGTGGAATACGCGGACGTGTGGCTGCCGCTGGCACCCTTTACCGAGACCGACGGCACGTTCGTGAATGCCGAAGGCCGTTCGCAGTCGTTCACGGCGGCGGTCACTCCGCTGGGCGATTCGCGGCCAGGCTGGAAAATCTTGCGCATGTTCGGGCACCTCATGGGCCTGCCCGGATTCGAGCAGAATTCGATAGAGGATGTGCGGAAGGAAATGAATCTGCCGGCAGCCCCGGTGGCAGTGCCTGTTTCATTTTCTCTAGCAACGGATGATTCCGCGATGACACCCGCGGACGAACAGCTGATGCGGATTGCTGAATTCCCCATGTACGCGGTGGATGCCATCGTGCGCCGTGCGCCGTCGCTGCAAAAAAGCGCCGACAACCCACCGCCTGCCGCGCGTCTCAATACCGCGCAGGCCGGGAGGCTCGGTCTTGAGAATGGTCTGACCGTGCAGGTGGTCATGGCGCAGGGCGTTGCACGCCTGGAACTCGTGCTCGACGAGCGTGTGCCGGACGGTTGCGTGCTGGTACCCGCTGGGCACGTTGAGACCAGTATGCTGGGCGCGCACGGGCCGGCGACCGTGAAGGAAGCGTCGTGAGCAAACTTTTCCTAGACATTTGGAACGGGTTCCCGGATTGGTCGCAGGTGGGGTTGCTCAATCTCGGAAAAATTTTCCTGATTCTGGTGCCGCTGCTTCTCTCTGTCGCGTATTTGACGTATGCCGAACGCAAGATCATCGGCTACATGCAGGCGCGCATCGGTCCGAACCGCGTCGGCCCCAAGGGCTGGCTCCAGCCCATTGCCGATGCGGTGAAACTGCTGTTCAAGGAAATTATTATTCCGACCAAGGCCAGTCGCTATCTGTTTGTGTTCGCGCCGATTCTGGCCTTTGCGCCGGCACTGGCGGCGTGGGCGGTGATTCCTTTCACCGACAAAATGTGGCTGACAAACATCGACGCGGGTCTGCTGTATATCCTCGCGCTCACGTCCATGACGGTATACGGGGTCATCATCGCCGGCTGGGCATCGAATTCCAAGTACGCCTTCCTCGGCAGTCTGCGGTCGGCGGCGCAAATCGTGGCCTACGAAATCGCCATGGGGTTCGCGCTGGTGGGGGTGCTCATGGCGGCTGGCAGCCTGAACCTGCGCGAGATCGTGCTGGCCCAGAGCGGTGGCCCGACTCAGTGGTATCTCTTGCCGCTGTTCCCGTTATTTCTGGTGTACCTCATCTCCGGCGTGGCCGAAACCAATCGCGCGCCGTTCGACGTGGCCGAAGGCGAATCCGAGATCGTGGCGGGTTTCCACGTGGAATATTCCGGTATGACCTTCGCACTTTTCTTCCTGGCCGAGTATGCCAACATGATCCTGATTTCGGTCCTGTGCGCGATCATGTTCCTCGGCGGCTGGCTGTCGCCGCTCGAGGGCATCCTGCCGGCCAAGTTGCTGGCCGTGCCCGTCATCGGCGACGTTCTCGGCAACGGCATACACTGGCTGCTGCTCAAGATGAGCTTTGTCCTGTTCTGTTTCCTGTGGTTCCGCGCCACGTTTCCGCGGTATCGTTACGATCAGATCATGCGGCTCGGATGGAAGGTGTTCATACCAATAACGCTGGTTTGGATCGTCGTGATGGGGTGCGTCATGTTTCTCACGCCCTGGGGGTTTATCTTCCACTGAGTGGAAGCGAGGACAACCATGCTCAAGACGGTCAAACGTTATCTGAATACACTCCTGCTCTATGAGCTTCTGAAGGGGCTCATGGTTACCGGGCGCCATCTGTTCATGCGCAAGTTCACGGTGCAGTACCCGGAGGAGAAGACACCCATCAGTCCACGATTTCGCGGCCTGCACGCGCTGCGGCGTTATCCCAACGGCGAGGAACGTTGCATCGCCTGCAAGCTGTGCGAAGCGGTCTGTCCCGCGGCGGCGATCACGATCGATTCTGAGGTGCGCGCCGACGGCACACGCCGCACCACGCGATACGATATCGATCTTTTCAAGTGCATTTACTGCGGTTTCTGCGAGGAGTCGTGCCCCGTGGATTCCATCGTCGAAACCCGATTTTTCGAGTTTCACTTCGAGAATCGCGGTGAGCATGTTATTCATAAGGAAGAGTTACTCGCGATCGGCGACAAGTACGAGAAACAGCTCGCGGAAGACCGCGCGACCGACGCAAAGTATAGGTAAGAAAGTGGAACCGCAGATGAACGCTGATGACAGCGCAGATGCACGCGGATATAAACGGGAGAAAATCCGCGTTCATCATTTTGATATATCTGCGTTTAT
>JANLIC010000229.1 GCA_024654125.1 Sulfuricaulis sp.
CGGAACAGGAGGTCGTACTCCAGACGCTCCATCAATTGCCGCTCCGACCGGATCGAATAGAACGCCTGCAGCAGCATCGCCCGAAGCAGCTTCTCCGGCGGGATCGACGGCCGGCCGATCCGCGCGTAGAGCCCGGCGAAATCCCGTTCAAGCGCAGCCAGCGCCTCGTTCACAATCGCCCGGATCGTCCGCAGCGGGTGGTCCGCTCGAACCCGAGCCTCAAGGTCGACGTAGCTAAACAGCTCACCAGTCCGATCGTCCCCGCCTCGCACGATTCACCCTCCAATTATCCATGTGCGGAGTGAATCACGAGTGTAGTCGAACAGCGAGATCCTTTTTCAACAGCCTGCTAGCCTCTTTTATTCACGAGGGCCTTCGGTGTGATGCGGTGAGCGGCGACCAAGCCGTTGGACGAGCGTATGATTTTGTTGTCGAGACAGAATCATCCGCACGTTCGGAGGCGCACGCTCACCATGGTCGAGACTACGCCCTGCCTTCCTGGCCTGTCACCTGTTGCCGGCAAGCTGCTCACAGCAACCTTCGACGGCGGCCGGCTGTCGTCCGATGGCGGCGTGATCGTTTTGCGCGAGATCGCCAACCGGCTCGGGCTCGCCGAGACAATCACCGCCCCATTGCCCGACGAGCGCGATCCGCTTCGCGTGTCGCACAGCACCGCTGATATGGCGTTGGCGCGCATGGTGATGATCGCAGCCGGCTACGAGGACTGCGACGATATCGATGCCCTGCGCTTCGACCCTGTCTTCAAGATCGCCTGCGGTCGCAAGCCGGAGACCGGCGCCGACCTGATGAGCCAACCGACGCTGTCGCGGCTGGAGAACCTTGCCGATTGGCGTGCGCTCCACCGCATCGGGCTCGGCATGATCGATCTGTTCTGCCGGAGCTTTGCCCGGATCCCGGCACGCATCGTTCTCGATATCGACGACACGGACGACCCGGTCCACGGCCAGCAGGAGCTGGCGTTGTTCAACACGCACGCCGGCGGTTACTGCTTCCAGCCGATCCATATCTTCGAGGCGTTCTCCGGCAAGCCTGTGCTCTCGCTCTTGAGACCCGGCAAGCGGCCATCGGGCGAGGAGGCGGCGCGCGTCCTGCGCCATGTGATCCGCCGTATCCGCAAGCATTGGCCGAAGGTTGCGATCCTGGTGCGCGGTGACAGCCACTACTGCAGCCCGGAAACGCTCGACGTGCTGGAGGAAATGCGCTGCGACTACATCCTCGGCTTGGCCATCAACACCACGCTGAAGGAGATCGCGGCGCCCTGGCTCGTCCAGTGCGACATGCGACGCGACCCGAGGGTACGCAAGGTCCGCCGGTTCCATCAGTTCAGATACGCCGCAGGCAGCTGGGGCCGCGCGCACAAGGTGATTGCCCGCATCGAGGCGACGGATCTGGGCTCCGACGCCCGCTTCATCGTCACCAATCTCGAAGGCCGGGCCAAGACGCTCTACGAGAAGGTCTACTGCCAGCGTGGCACGGCCGAGAACCTGATCAAGGACATGAAGCGCGCCACACGGTCGGACAAGACCGCGTGCTCGCGATGGCAGGCCAACCAGTTCCGTCTGTTCCTGCACATGGGCGCCTACTGGCTGCTGCATGCGCTGCGGCGGGCGGCGCCCCGGCGATCGCGCTGGCGCGGTGCGACGTTCGAAACGATCCGGCGCACCTTCGTGAAGGTCGCCGTCCGCGTCGAGGAACTGAAGAGCCGCATCAAGCTCGCGTTCCCCGCCAGCTACCCTCAAGCCACTATGCTCTTGGCCATGACGGGCGCGATCACGACGCGCGGGCCCTGATCGGTGCGGCAAGTGCCGCGCGAGCCCTTCCCGTCAACCCCAAACGCGTTCCAAAACGTCCCCGAAACCTGCCGCCGTAAACCCGGCCGAAAGCACGCGCCAGACGCCCGCTCGCATCGCTCCCGTGAATAGAAGAGGCTAGCTGTCGTTACCACGGAGGTTATTCAGCCTTGAAGCCGGTGGCAGGGCTTTGAGGGCTGAGTGCGGTCTATGGTGATTGTACCAGTGGAGCCAGCCGGGCATGTCGGCGGCTCGCTTGGCGGATTGTGTGTAGACGTTGGCGTAGAGCCATTCGCGCAAGGCGGTCTGGATGAAGCGCTCGGCCTTGCCGTTGGTTCGCGGCCGATAGGGCTTGGTGGTGATGTGGCGAGCGCCGATGCCGGCCAGCGTCGCCTTGAAGCCACGGCTTTTGGTGTAGGCGAAGGCGTTGTCGGTCATGACGCGGCGGATGGCGACGCCGTTGACGGCGAACCAGTTGGCGGAGCGGGCGAGGAAGCCGGCGCAGGCCAGGCCGGTCTCGGCGGGCAGGAGTTCGGTGTAGGCAAGCCGCGAGCAGTCGTCGATGGCGACGTGGAGATACTCCCAGCCGAGCTTGCGTTTGCGGTGTATCCGCTCGCCGGTGATGCGGTGGCCGATGCCGTCGATCCTGCCGAGCTTCTTGGTGTCGATATGGATCAGCTCTCCGGGCGTGGCCCGTTCGTAACGCACGATCTCGGGGCGCTCGTCGAGAGCCTTCAGGCGGCCGAGGCCGAGCCGGCGCAACACGGCTCCGACGGTCGAGACCGGCAGAGCCAGACGGCGGGCGATGCGTGGACCGCTAAAGCGTTGCCGCCGCAGCCGCTCGATGTCGGCGACCGTTGCTTCATGGGTGCGGCGCGGCGATCGCGCTGGCGTCGAGCGCCGGTCATGCAGGGCGGCCTCGCCGCCCGCCCGGTACCGCGCCAGCCATTTGTAGGCGGTGCGCTCCGAGACGCCGGCCGCCGAAGCAGCCTGGGCCACTGGCCAGCCGTGCTCGCCTATCCGTCCTGCAAGAAGGGCTCGACCGCGAACCGTCATGCGGGCATTCTTGTGGACGTTCATCCGGGGCTCCTGGGTCAGACTGTTTGGCTTCGCAACCACAGCCTTACTCCCAAGTCCCGGGTGAACAACCTCCATAGCAACGACAACTAGGCCATGAGGTGACGGCGATGGCGCGCGCTCGCAAAGAGCCGA
>JANLIC010000236.1 GCA_024654125.1 Sulfuricaulis sp.
GGGCCGATCCGCGGCTCCAACCGTGCTTTCGGCGTGTTCGGTGACGTGATGCGGCAGGAATACGCGGACACGTTGCTCGAAGGCGCGATGAAGCGGGGGCAGATCACGCCCGAGGAGATTGCCGCCTTCCGCGCAACGGGCCAACTGCCAGCGCACGCTAAGGTGCTCGCGGACCATGCCAACCTTACGACCGGCTGGACCGACAAGCCCTCGATTGCCAGCGGCGTTCCGTACGTGGGTGATCTCGTCCAGATTGCGCAGTTCGCTCCGCGATTCTTCCGCTCGCAGATTGAGCTCTCGGCTAATGCGCTCGCCAAGTGGGGACCGCAACACCCCGAGGGCCAGCTGGCGCGGAAGTCGCTCTTAAAGTTCATCGGTCTCGCGGCCGGGATGACGGCGGTCATCAACGAAACCTTTGGCGAGGACATCGGTAACTACTGGGCACCCATCGAGGACGGCCGGGTCAACTCGAACTTCATGCGCTTCCGCGTCGGCGGCCGGGACTACTCGCTGCTCGGGCCGTGGGACTCTCTGCTCAAGGCAGTTGCCTACACTGCGACCGATCGCGACCCAAGCTATCTCGCACGCACGAAGGCCAGCCCGGTCCTTCAGATGACGTGGGACCTCGTGACCGGCGAGGACTTCATGGGCAAGAAGGTGCGGGATAACCCGGCGAACTTCGCGACGTGGCTCGTTGGGCAGTTCGCGCCGTTTACGGCAGGGGGAGTTCCCGAGCTTGCGCAGCAGGCCACCACGGACCCGCTTGGGGCGCTCGGTGGGCTCGCCGGTGACATCGGTGGCGTGAAGTCGTCCCCGCTCAGCCCGACCGAGGAGCTGGACCAGGCAGCGCAGCGCGCGTATGGCAAGGGCTTCTGGTCCCTCGAAGCCGACGAGAAGGACAAGATCAAGGGCTCGTATCCCGACCTGTGGAAGCGCAGCATCGAGCAGAGCGGGGACCAGCGGCAGCAGGCCGAGGCTGTGCGCGCCGAGATGTCGGCCCTCGAAGTGCAGGACGACCAGAAGCTGCTCTCGCGCGAGATCACGCGCCAGCAGTAC
>JANLIC010000240.1 GCA_024654125.1 Sulfuricaulis sp.
ATTATTGGACATGGAATCCGTTCGGGCGTAAAACTTTCCGGCGTACCTCAGGACCCACCGATGCCGAGGATCAAGAGTCGCGATTGCTGAAAAAAATCCACCTTTTGGCCAGACAGCCAGTACACTTCGGGGACAAAGCCCCACTGACAGAGTTATAGCTCAATTATATAAGTTAACCCGCACGGGTGGGGAGCAGACTGGGGAAAATCGACGATTTCTTTGGGGAACTTCTCAAGTATACTTCTGGCGTCACGGGCATAAAAAAACCCCCCGTTTTAAGGCGGGGGGCCTAATCCTGATCCGGAATTCGGGGTGGGGGTGCACAAAGGAGAGTCCGAACCAGGTGCTACAAAGCGAAACCATAGCCCGATGATTTCGCCCCAACAACGAAAGCCCGATAATCGTAGGGTCGTCACGGATGGGCGGGCCGAATACCGGCATTTTGACGGGCAACACAGGGATGGGACGATTCGCGGATGTAGTTGCTTCGCGCCTCATCAACGCGCGCAACAGGCACCTTGGTAAATGAAGAAATAAATCCATGGCTAAAGAAAAACCCTGGAGCGGGCGCTTCACCGAACCCACCGACGCCGTCGTCGAGGCTTTCACCGCCTCGGTCCATTTCGACTGGCGCCTGTACGTCTACGACATCATGGGCTCGATCGCGCACGCGCAGATGCTGGCGAAAGTGGGCGTGCTCACGAAAAAAGAGTGTGAGGCGATCGTCAAGGGCCTGCAGGACATCGAAGTCGAAATCGACGCCGGTAAATTCGTCTGGAGCGAAGCGCTCGAAGACGTACACATGAACATCGAGGCGCGCCTGATCCAGCGCATCGGCGAGACCGGCAAGAAACTGCACACCGGCCGTTCGCGCAACGATCAAGTCGCGACCGATCTGCGCCTCTATCTGCGTGACGGCATTGACGTCGTGGTGCATGCCATCGGGCAACTGCAACTGGCCATTCTCGATGTTGCCGAGCGTGAGGCCGTCACCCCGGCGCCGGGCTACACCCATCTGCAAGTCGCGCAGCCGATCACCTTCGGCCATCATCTGCTCGCATGGTTCGAGATGCTCGCGCGCGACACACAAAGGCTCCAGGATTGCCGCCAGCGTGTGAACATCATGCCGTTGGGAAGCGCGGCACTGGCCGGCACCAGCTTTCCCATCGACCGCGCCTATGCAGCGAAACTGCTTGGATTTGAGGCAGCTTCGGAGAATTCGCTCGATGCCGTCTCCGACCGCGACTTTGCCATTGAATTCGTGTCGGCCGCGGCGCTGCTCATGATGCATCTGTCGCGCATGTCCGAGGAACTGGTACTGTGGTCCTCGAGCCAGTTTGGCTTTGTCGAGCTGTCGGATGCCTATTGCACCGGCTCGTCCCTCATGCCGCAGAAGAAAAATCCGGACGTGCCGGAGCTGGTACGCGGCAAGACTGGGCGCGTGAACGGCCATCTGGTGGCCTTGCTGACGCTGATGAAGGCGCAGCCGCTGGCGTACAACAAGGACAACCAGGAAGACAAGGAGCCGGTGTTTGATACTTTCGATACCGTGCTCGGCAGTCTGCGCGTGTTC
>JANLIC010000255.1 GCA_024654125.1 Sulfuricaulis sp.
GTACCAGGATGAGGCAGGGGCGACGGCGAACACGAATCCGATCGTGCTCGATGCTCGAGGCGAGGCAACCGTCCGCATGACGGCGGGCCTGTCGTACAAGTTCGTGCTGCACGATGCCGACGATGCGGCTCTGTGGACGGTGGACAACATTGCGGCGCCTGATGCCCTCGACGGTGTCGTTGCCGACATTGCCGCAATGTCGGCCGACGTGAGGTCTCGCCCGTATCGTGAGATTCACAAGGGCTTCGCTTTTGACTACGCGACCGACACCATCGTCGTGCGCGACGGTACGGCGGACGGGCTTCATCGCCATTTCGGACAGATTGCGGAGGGGGTAGACGGCCGACTGCATCTCATCTATCGCCGTGCGGTCGAGCATGCGCTGACCAGCGGCGCGACGATCTACCACTGTTTCTCGAACGACGGCGGAAAGACGTGGAGCGCCGAGAGTGTGCTTGTCTCTGGAGTCACCAACTTCGATCAGCGCGGCATGTCGATGTGCGTAACGCCGACCGGGCGCGTGCTCGTGGTGTACGACAAATGCCCCGTGCCCAGTGCCGCTCCGGTGCAATTGCGAGTTGTCTACTCGGACGACAACGGGGCGACGTGGACGCAAGGCAGCCCCATCACGTCCATTGCTTACTCCTACGCGCGGGCCTATGGGCGCATCAAACTGATTCCCGGCGACGCCAGCAGCACATACCGCCTGGCAATCACCCCGTACCACCGAAGCGGCGCATCCACCTACAAGGTGCCCGTCTGGTATTCGGCGGATGACGGCGTGACGTGGCAAGAGGGCGGGCCGATCATCGACGACGCGACCGGCTACAACGAGTCGGAGATGGTCGCCGTTAACGCCTCGATCTGGTTCGCCGTTTCGCGTAGCACTGGCGGGCTGATGCTGTGGAAGTCAACGGACGGCGGCGCAGCGTGGGCTGCCGTGGGTACGGTGCCGCTCACATCGACCGACAACTACGTCGCGCCCACGCTGGACAAACTATGCCGGGACGGCAAGTGGTACCTGCTACTCGGTTACTGCAACCGCACTAGCGGATCGGGCGACAAGATGACGTTTCGCGTCGCCGAGGTTGCGGCAGCGATCGACTCTGCGGATGCCTTCGGCGGCAAGATTGAAATTGCCTCCGACATGGTGAACGCATCCGGCTATCACTGCCCGATCACAAAACCGGACGGGACGGTCTACACCGAGGGCGGAACGGCTTACGTCGAGTTCAAAGAGTACGACGCACAGGACTACTCGCGGGTCCGCTTCGTCCGCATCGACCTGTTCACGCTTGCCCCGCTTGCCCCGCGCACGCTCACGGTTGCGTCCGGCGCGGTGACCGTTCCGGAGTCGTCGTTCTTTGACGTTGCGTTCTTCGTTGACACAGAAGGGGCGGCGGCGACAGATGATCTCGACACGATCACGGGCGGCGTAGAAAGCCAGATCATCGCGCTCGAAAGCTCAACCTCGTCCCGTGACGTGACGCTGCGCAATGGCACCGGGAATCTTCGGCTTACGAATGATTTTCGGCTGAACACGGCGGGCACGGCGGGGAGCCGCATCGTACTGATGCGCTGTGGCGATGCGTGGTTTGAGTTGGCCCGAAGCAACGATCACGTTTCAACCGCTACCTCGGCCCCGATCGCGTCGGGTGTGATTACGGTTCCTTCCAGCCGTTCGGTGCTGCCGATCTTGGTCGAAACCGAGGCGTCGGCCTCCACAGACGACCTCGACACGATTAGCGGCGGGCTGGATGGGCAGGTCGTCATCCTCACCAGTGCGTCGTCCTCGCGCGACACGACGGTCAAAGACGGCACCGGGAACATACAGACCTCCGGCGATTTCACGCTGTCGAATGCCGCCGATGCGATCACGCTCATCAAGCGCGGCGCGTCGTGGTACGAGCTTTCGCGCTCGGACAACGGTTGACGGATTCATACCCCAAACCGGGCCGCACTGCGCGGCCCTTTTCACATCCGAACCCAATGACTCAATCGACCATCGCCCACGAACTTGCAAAGGCGACGCCGCCTGTCTCAGTCGCCATTGCAACGCTCTTCGGCATGAGCCTGCAGGATTGGGTACTCGTCGCCACGCTCGTCTACATCGTCCTGCAAGCCGGGTTCCTCTGCTACCGCTGGTATC
>JANLIC010000047.1 GCA_024654125.1 Sulfuricaulis sp.
CGGTGCAGGCATCGTAAAGCGCCTGTGCCCCCACGCTGCCCGCGCTGCCTTTCATCGCATGCACCAGATCCCTGAATTCCTTCAGGCGTTTCTCCCGGATGGCGTCTTTCATGTCGTTGAGCAGCATCTCCGTGTCCTGTAGGAAGCCGTTGATGAGATCGGGTATGAACGTTGATCGCTTTCCCATGATTTCGAGACTGGCGAGCGTGGCGTCGTTCAGGACATGACCTGACGTTATTGTGATGGTTGGCGTCTCCAGATCCGTTGTCGTTCTTTTGGTTGTCAAATCCGTAGCTTTCGTCTCCCGTTTTGGCGCAATGCGATCGATCTGGTCGAGCAATTTCGCGGGATCGATCGGTTTCGTCAGATAGGCGTCGACGCCGGCTTCACGACATTCATTCATGGCCTCGGTGGTGGCATTGGCCGTGAGAACCAGGAAACGCACGGATGAGTCCTTCGGCCCGGTGAAACGATGGATTTTCACGACCTCGAGACCGCTGACGACCGGCATTTGCATGTCCAGGATTACGATGTCGAAGGACTCTTTCCCCAACTTATCCAGCGCCTGCTCCCCGTTCGCGACCAGGACAGGGCGGTGTCCCGCGCTTTCAAGTATCTTCCGGACGACCTTCTGGTTGATGAGGTTGTCTTCTGCGACCAGGATCTTGAGGGCGGACTGCCTGATCCCGGCATGTCTCTTGTGGCGGTCATTCAGCTGAATGACATCCTCATTTTCGTAATGTTGTGCGGTGGTGCTGGCATGCAGGGCGTTGAAAAGCAGCCTTTTTTCGACCGGATTTTCCAGCACATACGAGTACCCGGCCTTCAGGTATTCCTCGGCGGATTTGTTGTCTCCCTTTTCGTGGATGAGCACATGCGAAATATCCGACAGTGTGGCCTCCGTGCAGGCCGCCGAGATGAATTGCAGCGGGTACATATCCAGATGCTGCTGATCCAGTAATACCGTGTGATAGGGGCGGCCGCTGTGGGCGGCGTTGACCAGAAGGGCGAAAGCCTGGGCCGTATTTTCCGCCATGGCCAGCTCGACTGCCCAGATCTTCAAATAGCCCAATATCATTGAGCGGTTGTTGGTGTCGGATGAAATCATCAACACCCGGGTGTCCACCAGTTTCTCAGCATTAGCCAGCAATTGTGTCGATAATGCCTGTTTCTCGAACTTGATTGCGCACCAGAACGTTGTCCCCGCGCCGGGAGTACTCTGCAAGCCGATCTGACCGCCCATCAATTCCACCAGTTGCTTGGCGATGGTGGTGCCGAGACCCGAGCCGCCATACCGCCGCGTGGTGGATTCATCCGCCTGCTTGAATCTCTCAAAAATATGGGCCTGTGCTTCGAGTGGAATGCCGATGCCCGTATCGGTGACTTCGAACCGGATGGTGGCGCTGGTCAGGTCTTCGCTGAGAAGCCTGACGCGAATATCAATATCACCGCGATCCGTGAATTTAATCGCATTGCCTACAAGGTTGATCAAAACCTGTCGCATATGCAATGGATCGCCGCGCAGAAGATAAGGCGTCTCGGGTGTGATATGTACGTAAAAGGCCAAGCCTTTGGTGTGCGCCTGAGGCGCCAGCATCGTCCCGATACTGTTGACCAGTCCGTGCAGGTCAAAATCGGTTGTCTCCAGCGTGACTTTGCCGGCCTCGATCTTGGAAATGTCCAGAATATCTTCGATCAGGGTCAACAACGTCTGTGCCGAGGCATGGACAGTTTGCGCATAATCTTTCTGGTCTGGCTGGAGTGAGGTACCCATCAATAAGTGACTCATGCCAATGACGCCATTCAACGGCGTGCGAATCTCGTGACTCATATTGGCGAGGAACTGGCTTTTAGCTCGGCTCGCATCCTTGGCGCGATCAAGTGCTGCATGGAGTTGACGTAACAGACTCGCCACGTACATAGGTAAAGCGATCAGTGCGATCAGGAGCCCTATACCCAAGGTCCGGTGCTCTGCCCAGTACTCGCTCGCAACGAGCACACACATGAAGCCCGAGACTCCTAGGGCGCTCGCTAGATACAGATAGCGCGGACCGTAGCGGAAGCCACTGGCGAAAGAGATCCAGAGATATAAACTAAAAAACGGTGTGGCTATAACACCTAAGAAGTACATAGCGTAGGTTGTTGCGCCCAGGTCCACGGTCATACCTAGAATTCGCCGCGGAACAGAACTTTGGGGATGAATGAGGATACCGGTCAAGATCCCAATCGAGAATGAGACGAGGAATACAGCTAGCGCTACGGCATGCCATTTCACAGCGCTATCGACCCCGTCGTCCATTTGTATCGCAAGAATCATATAACACGAGACAATCAAGGCAAGCACGATACGGATCAGCGCCGCTTCGTGCTCAGTGTCGGGACGGTTCTTCAGTCGTTGGAGTAATGACTTCATAATGAATCGCATATCAGGTACGAATTGATGTGGCGCGGCGCACTATTTATCGCAAAAATAGAGCGGCGAGAGGAAATGGAGGGAGTATCTGCGCTCATTACAAGTTCACCCGATTAGATCGCCTGATCGCTAGCATGAAGAAGTGCGATCTGCGCTTGAAAGCTGCCACAAATTCGAAATCCATTCTTACCGCTACGCTTGGTTTCGTACATGGCGCAATCAGCGCTGTGGATTAAGGCCTTCGCGTCAATGCCATCTTGTGGGTATGCCGCCACGCCGATGCTGGCGGTGATACGTAGGGTTTTTGCAGCGATCGTAAAAGGCTCCGACAAGATCTCGATAATCTTTTCTGCTACTTTGGGTACATCATGCAACGCGACATTCCTTAGCAGGACTACGAATTCATCGCCACCCACTCGCGCCACCATGTCACCTTTTCGAACACATTGATTGAGTCGGCGCGCTGTATCCTCGATCAGTTGATCGCCTACCGCATGTCCCAGTGCATCATTGATGGCCTTGAATCCATCCAGATCCAAATACAGAACCGCGAAGGTTTGTTTGTCTCGCTTGGCGGACGTTATCGTTTCCGCCAGATGATCGTTGAAATGTTTGCGGTTAGGGAGGTTGGTTAATGAATCGTGTGTCGCATGCCTCGCCATCTGCTCGTAAAGCGCCTTCAACTTGTCGTTTTGATCTCTGAGTTGCTTCAGGAGACTGGAAAAATACAGCGGTAAGGCAATTAAACCGATCAGTAATCCAGCGCTGAAACCCCATTGTTCTCTCCAATAGGCGCTGTTGCTAAAGACGACCGTAAAGCTAACGATGCTGATAGCCATGGCTGTGTAGAGGTAAAGCGCTCCATAGCGCAGCCCGTATCCAACCGTGACCCAAAGATAGAGAGAAAAAAATAAAATTCCTTTATCTTCCAGCACGTACATGAGATACGATAAAATGCCAAAATCTAGCGTCATTGCCACAAGACGTCTTAGTGGCGATGCTTGAGGCCAGATAACAATTAGCGAAAATATGCCCGTTGCGATTGCAAGGGCTGAACCGATAACCAAAACCATATGGCGCTGGTCTAAGGCAAGTTTCCCGTTAGCGTTGGCGAACAAAAGATATAGCAAGACGAGAGAGGCGATCACGACCCGTATAAGAGACTGCTCATGTTCGCTGTCGGAACGTCCAGCCAGCCGTTCGCGAATAGTCACGAACAGACCGCGTGGCGCCGGCGTTGCTGTGGATTCACTGCTCATTTGACTAACCGTTGTTGACTTCGGGTAAATCGATGAACATCTCGCGGACACGTAGGATCTTTTCTAATTGAGCGTGAAACGCATCGACGCAATCCGGATCGAAGTGTTTGCCACGCTCCGAGCTCAGGAGATTGAGCGAGTCCTGTATCGACCAGGCTTTCTTGTAGGGACGCACTGACGTCAAGGCATCGAAGACATCCGCCACGGCCACGATTCGGGCCTCTAGAGGAATCTCGTAACCGCGCAGCCGACCGGGGTAACCGGTGCCGTCGTAGCGCTCATGATGGCCCAGGGCGATGACCGCGCCCAATTGCAGGTATTTGGAAGGGCTGTCCTTCAGGATTTCGTAACCGATTCGTGCATGGGTTCGCATGACGCGCATCTCGGTGTCGTCGAGTTTCCCGGGCTTGAGCAGGATACCGTCGGGAATGCCGATCTTGCCGATGTCGTGCATCGGAGCGGCGATTTCAATGATGTGGCAATCGCTTTCCGGCAAGCCGATCTTTTCCGCCATCAGGCGGGAAAATCTTGCCATGCGGATTACATGGTTTCCGGTCTCCTCATCGCGGTATTCGCCGGCCTTCGCCAGGCGCAGGAGAGTTTCCTCTTCGCGAATCCTGATTTCTTTCGTGGCTTCGCTGACTTTTGACTCCAGAAGGAGTGCGCGATTCTTGACGATCCGCTGATGATGGCTGAGCAGAAGCAGATTATGGCAGCGTGCACGGCATTCCGTGTGATCGATCGGCTTGTTCAGGAAATCCGTGGCACCGGCTTCGAGCGCGAGGTAACGAACTTCCTTGTCTTCCACCGTCGTGACCATGACCAAGGGGGTATCGGCGTAAAGCTCACGCAAACGGCTAGTGAATTCGATGCCGTCCATCTGCGGCATTTTGTAGTCGGTGAGAACCAGATCGGGTTGGTGGTTCCCGGCCCATTCCAGGGCCGAGATCGGGTCGGCGAATGACCTGACTTCTAAATGTTCGTCCAGGGTAATGACGAGCTGTTCGAGGATTTTCCGGCTCGTGAATTGATCGTCGACAATCATAATGTAAGGCATGGCATCAAATCCCTAGGCTGAGTTGTGCAAATCTGATATGTAAGCAAAAACTAGTTTCTTCATCCGTCTCTTCATTACCGCCGCTGTTTCCCGTGCAGATATTCCCGAATTCACGACTTCGGGCCATACCTTAAAGCTAGTTCATTCCCAAAAAGTAACCCTGTAAAGCCAGCCAGATAATGAAGTTTATGACGTAAATTCGCTAACATATTGAAAAGATGGAAATACCTTTTTAATCGCCTATTCGGAAAAAGGTCGATGTATCCGTTCCAGCAGGGTGTCAGTGGTCTTCATTTGATCCTCGAGATCCTTGCGCACATCCTCCAGCTCGTCGATGCGCTCGCCCAAGGTGTCCATGTTTTCGTGAATTTTCTTCAGCGCCTCGAAGCTCCGGTCGATCGTGGCTTTGTGCTGCTGAATTTGGGCAAAAACCGGCGTCACCGCAGCCTGAAACCAGTTCTTGGAGGCGGTATTGCATTCGGTGAATAGCTGGCGTGCCTGGCTTACCAGGGTGATGAAAAACTTCTTGATGACGAAGTGCTGTTCCGTCATGACCGTAACCGGACTGCTCCGGAAAACGTCGGCCCGCTCCTCAAGTTTCTTGAATTCCATGACGAATGGGAGCAGTGACAGACGCGGCGGGACGATCTTGGCCAGCCCATATTCGGTATGCAGGCGAAGGTAAATTGCCTCGACTACCTTGCGGATTTCATCCGACTCGATATTGACCTTTTCCATGCATTCCCGGGTGCCGGTGAAAAACGTCGTCATGCCGTTTTTGAGGCCGCGGGTGGACCAAGACTCATTCATGCTGATGCGGGTTTTCTTGATCAGATCGTCCAGGTTGGTCATGCTCAGGTGGCCAAGCAGAATCTGCGCTTGTTTTGAGAGTGCCGCGCGAGTCAGCTGAAAGCCCTCGAGCTCCTTGTCATATTTCTGCTTTTCCGTGCGCATGCGCACGATCATTTTCTGGATCACTTCCCGATTCTTGCCACTCAGTGCCTTGAGCTCGGTCAACTGCTTGTTTACTCCGTTGAGCCTGGACTCAATCAGGGCGCGGCTGCTTTCCACCCGGCCGCTGATTTCATGCACAATGCGGTTGCGGATCAGCATGTGGCGCGTCGGGATCATGTCCTGCGTCAGCTTGTCCTCCAGCGCCGCCAATCCGGACTTGGCGATCATGGCGCTATCGCCTTTGATCTTCGCCACCAGGCCTTTTTGCGCGGAAACCGGGAAAACCAGCTTGCGGTCGATGTTTAGCGCCCGCGAGGTTTCCTCAATCTGTCTGGCAATCGTTTTATCCACGACCGCGTCGTCGTGCAGTTCGTCCCACAATATGTCAATCTTGTTCAGCACCACCAGGTGCGGATTGCCGCGGATGGTGTTCACGTGGCTTTTCCAGACCTCGAGATCGGTTTTGGTGACACCGGCATCGGCGGCCAACACGAAAAGAATGGCCTGGGCATTGGGCAGAGTGGTGAAAGTCAGCTCGGGTTCGACACCCAGCGCGTTCAAACCGGGCGTATCCAGCACCACCAGCCCCTGTTTGAGCAAGGGGCTCGGGAAATTGACGATGGCATGCCGCCACACCGGAACATCGATTCGGTCACCGGACGCCGGCGCCGGCTTGCCGGCAAATTGTTTCGGATCGTACAGCCCCAGTTCCTGGGCCTCGCGGATGTTCACCTTCTTGGTCTTGGTGATTTCCGAAAGCGCCTCGCGCACTTCCTCGGCGGAACTGAGCTTCAGAATATGGATTGTCGTCCAGTGTACCGGCGTGCGCTTGTACTCGGAGATGGTTGTCGCGGTTTTGCGTGTCTCGATGGGCAGTAATTTGATGCAGGCCCCGTCTTTTTCGTCCCAGCGCAATTCCGTCGGGCACATGGTGGTGCGTCCGGCCGACGATGGCAACAGACGCTGCTTGTAGTCGGAGAAGAAAATGGCGTTGAGGAGTTCTGACTTGCCGCGGGAAAACTCGGCCACCATGGCGACGGTCAATTTGTCCGACTGCAGCATCTCGACCAGTTCATAGACGCGCAAATCCTGCTCGCCGTCGGAGAATCCCTGGCGTTCCACCCACGCCTGATAATCCGCGATGGCCTGCGCCAGGTCTTCACGCCAGCGCCTGAATTGAGTCAGGCGGCGGGAAATGCTATCGATTGCCGCGACTTTGGCTTGGCGCGACTGGACGAAATCGTCCATGGCCACGACCTTGCCGCCGTCGGCGGCGTCCTTGTCTTGTGCAGCCGAAGCGTTGGTTTTGGTCGTCACGGCGCCCTGCCTGTAAATTCCATATTAATAAAGGATTTAGCTCATAGTTATGCAAAAGTCAGGCCAGTGGCCCGCTTTTTTCCTGTTTTTCTCGTCTATTTTTGGCCCATTTATCGAGGTTTTCCGTAACCCGGGTGGGAATCGGACCATCGGGGGAGGGTGGACACCCGTCAGATCCGCCGGATTGCGTCCCAACCTGCCGAATACGGCATATCCGGTTTTTCACATGGGGTTAAGCTGCAAAATTCATTACGTTTTTTCTGAATCGAGATGACTTAAAATCAAAAATGCGATGGACCACGACGGAACAAGCATAATCTGATGACTGAAACCGCCGACAGTCCTGCCGAACAAAATCTCACTTTCTATCTCCCCGGTTTATTCAGCCTTCAGGGCGATGGCAGCACCGCTGCCGGCAAACCTTACCGCGCTCTCGAAACACTGTTGTCACGCGCCGAGGCGATCGACCGTGGCATCCCCCGTGGATATGAAGAGGGATTGTTCGCGCTGTTCAATCTCGCGCGCCAGGACAATGCCGATCTCCCGGTCGCCGCTGTTACACGCATGTTCGACATGGGCGTGATCGACAAAGACTGGTGGCTGCGCGCCGATCCGGTGCACCTGAGCCTCAACCGCGACCGCCTGATCCTCGCCGATGCCAGCAGACTGGAAGTCACGTTGCAGGAAGCCAATCGCCTGGTCGCGGAGGTCATGGAAGTGTTCAAGGCAGACGGCTGGCTGCTCAAGGCCCCGCACCCGGAGCGCTGGTACCTGAAACCCCTCAAGCCGCCAAAGCTGACCACCACCTCGCTGTCACAGGTGGTCGGACGCGATATTCACGGTTTCCTGCCACGCGGGCCCGATGACAAGGCCTGGCACACCATCCTGAACGAACTCCAGATCCTGCTGCACACCGCCACCGTCAATACCGAGCGCGAGAAAAACGGCAAACTCCCCATCAACAGCCTGTGGTTCTGGGGCAGCGGGCGTTTGCCACGCATTACGCCGGTTTCCTGGACCCGGGTGTGGAGCAACGAACCCGTGACCCTGTCGCTGGCCAAGCTCTCCGGCACGGCGGGGAGAGCCCTGCCCGAAAATTATGCCGACTGGCGCCGACAATCGAAACAGCCCGGCGAGGATCTCGTGATCCTGAATGAGGTGCTCGGCGCCAGTTTGTACGCTGACGCGACGGACTGGCATGAAAGTCTGAAAAAACTGGAACAGAGTTGGATGGAGCCGCTGCTGAATGATCTGAAATCCGGGACGATCGCCCGGGCGACCCTGCAGACAGATGCCGGCATCGGCTTTTCAATCACGTCGCAGCAGGCGCGCCGCTGGTGGCGCCTGCGTCGATCGCTGGCATCCCACGGCGTGCGATCCGAGTGATCATGCCGCCCAACGCCAGAATCATTCGCCGCACGTTTTCCGTAGCGGAGGATTTTTTGGCCGAGCTGCACCCGGTGTTGCAGCGCATCTATCAGGCGCGGCAAGTGGGCACGCGCGAGGAACTGGAGAAATCGCTGGATCGCCTGATTTCTCCGGCGCAACTGAAGGGTATTGACGAGGCGTCGGCCCTCCTGGCCGATGCGCTGCGGGGACAGAAACGCATTCTGATTGTCGCGGATTTCGATGCCGACGGCGCCACCAGTTGCGCGCTGGGCATGCGTGCGCTGCGCAGCCTGGGCGCGAGCGATGTGCGTTATCTGGTGCCGAACCGTTTTGAATTCGGTTATGGCCTGACCCCGGAAATTGTGGCGCTGGCGGCGGAACAGAATCCGGACCTGATCGTCACGGTCGACAACGGCATCTCAAGTCTCGAAGGCGTGAAGGCGGCGCGTGAGCGAGGCATCGACGTGCTGATCACCGATCATCATTTGCCGGGTGAGTCGTTGCCGCAGGCGACCGTGATCGTCAATCCGAATCAGCCCGCTGATGCATTCCCGAGCAAGAACCTCGCCGGTGTCGGTGTGATTTTTTATGTCATGCTGGCGCTGCGCGCACGCCTGCGTGCCAGCGGCTGGTACACGGAGCGCAATATTGCCGAGCCCAATTTCGCCCGGCTGCTCGACCTGGTGGCGCTCGGCACCGTCGCCGACGTAGTGCCGCTGGATGCCAACAATCGTATTCTGGTCTCGCAGGGGTTGAAACGCATCAACCTGGGTCAGCCCTGCGCCGGCATCGAGGCACTGTTGCGTGTCGCCGGGCGTCAGCCGCGGCGCGTGACGGCGATGGATCTCGGTTACATTGTGGGGCCGCGTCTCAACGCCGCCGGTCGACTCACCGACATGTCGCTCGGTATCGAATGTTTGCTGACAGATGACGTTGCCGTGGCGAAATCCATGGCGCAACAGCTTGACGCGCTCAACCGTGAACGGCGCTCGATCGAGGCGACCATGCAGCAGCAGGCTATTGCGGAAGTGGAAGGACTGCAGCTCGACATGAACGCGCTGCCGCGCGGCCTGTGCCTGTTTCATGAATCCTGGCACCAGGGTGTGATCGGTATCGTGGCGGCGCGCATTAAACAGCGCGTGCACCGCCCGGTGATCGCTTTCGCGCTGGTCAGTGAGACTGAAATCAAAGGCTCGGCGCGTTCCGTGCCTGGCCTGCACATCCGCGATGCGCTCGATGCCATCGCCGCGCGTCATCCGCACATGCTGCGCAAGTTTGGTGGGCACGCCATGGCGGCGGGCCTGACGCTGGAACGTCGCCACTTCGAGTCGTTCCGCGATGCGTTTGACGAGGAAGTTAGCCGTCATCTTTCCGATGACGATCTTCAGGGCCTGGTGATCAGTGACGGGGAGCTGACGCCTGACGAGATTTCTCTTCCCGTCGCCGAACTGCTGCGTGACGCCGGTCCCTGGGGGCAGGGCTTCCCGGAACCTCTGTTCGATGGACTATTCGACGTTGCCACCCAACGCGTGGTGGGCGAGAAGCACTTAAAGCTCGGTCTGCGCCTGCCCGGGGGGGTGAAAACACTTGACGCCATTGCGTTTAACAGCATCCATGACGGGAAACTGCCGACCTACTCGCGCGTGCGCGCCGCCTACAAGCTGGACGTGAATGAATACCAGGGTTACCGCTCCCTGCAATTGATCCTTGAACACCTGGAACATGCGGACACCGTGGTCCCCGAAACCGCCGCCGCCGTCACTGATTGACACGCCCCACGATGTTTGTCCCGCGCTTGCCGTGCCGTCGCAATGGGCGCACGCGCAGGTTAATATCCCGCGCATGAAACACCTCGAAGATTTTGTCGGCAATACGCCCCTGGTGCAGCTCACGCGGTTGCCCGGAAAAACCACGAACGTCATTCTCGCCAAGCTGGAAGGGAACAACCCGGCCGGCTCGGTTAAGGATCGCCCGGCGCTGTCCATGATTCAGCACGCCGAGGCGCGCGGCGAGATCAAACCGGGCGACACGCTAATCGAGGCCACCAGCGGCAACACCGGCATCGCGCTGGCCATGGCCGCGACCATGAAGGGCTACCGCCTGGTGTTGATCATGCCGGATCACCTGAGCCTTGAGCGGCGCGCGGTGATGAAAGCCTTCGGTGCTGAGTTGGTGCTGGTGACGCAGAAACAGGGCATGGAGGGCGCGCGCGATCTGGCCGACAAGATGGAGCGCGAAGGCCAAGGCCGAGTGCTCAATCAATTCTCCAACCCGGACAACCCGCGCGCGCATTACGAGCACACCGGCCCCGAGATTTGGCGCGATACCGCGGGCAAGATCACGCACTTCGTCAGCTCCATGGGCACCACCGGCACCATCATGGGTGTATCACGCTTCATGAAGGAAAAGAATTCCAGGATCCAGATCGTCGGTGTGCAGCCATCCGAAGGCTCGCAGATCCCGGGCATTCGCGCCTGGCCCAAGGAGTACTTGCCGAAAATTTATGACGCCAAGCGCGTCGACCGCGTCATCGAAGTGACGCAGGCCGAAGCCGAAGACATGACGCGGCGCCTCGCGCGCGAGGAGGGGATTTTCTGCGGCATCTCCTCCGGCGGCGCCACCCTCGCCGCGCTGCGGCTGTCGCAGGAAGTCAAAAATGCCGTGATCGTGACCATCCTCTGCGACCGCGGCGACCGTTATCTCTCAACAGGTGTTTTTCCTGACTAACTGCTAATTCACCGCAAAGACGCAAAGAGCGCAAAGGAATGAAAAATTAACTAGAACTCATCTTATAATCCCTCTCCCCTCCGGGGAGAGGGTAGGGTGAGGGGCGCAGCGTTATGTCATGGCGTGCTTTTTCCCCCTCACCCCCGCCCTCCCCCTCTCCCTCAAGGGAGAGGGGGATTTGAGATAGGTTCGAATTTATGGATTTATTCTTTATGAGTCTTCTTTGCGTCTTTTGCGGCTTTGCGGTAAGAGAATAATATGAATGTACTGGCATTTGATATTGAAACAATCCCCGACGTCGCCGCCGGCCGCAAACTCTACGGCCTCGACGGCCTGAGCGATAAGGACACGGCTCAGGCCATGTTCGCGAAGCGCCGCGAAAAGACCGGTGACTCCGATTTTTTGCGCCATCACTTGCATCGTGTGGCGGCGATCTCGGCGGTGCTGCGGCGCGAAGACAGTCTCACGATCTGGTCGCTCGGCGAAGTAGAATCGGATGAGGCCGGCCTGATTCGTCGCTTCTTCGATGGGATCGAGAAATACACGCCGACATTGGTCAGTTGGAACGGCGGCGGTTTCGACATGCCGGTGTTGCATTACCGCGCCTTGGCGCACGGCATTTCCGCGCCGCGTTACTGGGAAAACGGTTCGGACGACCAGAGCTTCCGCTGGAACAATTATCTCAGCCGCTACCACGAGCGCCACACCGACCTGATGGATGTGCTCGCGGGTTACCAGCCGCGCGCCAGCGTGCCACTCGATGAAATGGCGCAATTGCTGGGTTTGCCCGGCAAGCTCGGCCGCCACGGCAGCGAGGTCTGGGGCCA
>JANLIC010000275.1 GCA_024654125.1 Sulfuricaulis sp.
TGCGTTGAATTCTGGCTCGGCATGGCGGCGGCGAAAGGCGTCGAGCTGGCGATGCCGCAGACGACGAGCCTGATGGATGCCTGCAACTCTCAGGCGGCCCGGTTCTACGGATACGACACGCTTGACCTTGACTTTGCACGCGACGAGCACGGGCGGATTGCCATTGCAAAGACCGAGCGCGCATCGCTTCCGACCGCTGCCGAAGTGGAAGCGGCATACGACCACACGAAGCACCCGAATCCCTTGATGTGTCTTGGGTGAAGGTCCCTACAGGTAGCACCGTTCTCTTTCGTTTCAACAGACCGCCTCCGGGCGGTTGTTTCGTTTCTAGGAGCCAACAATGGCAGTCACCTACTCCACCGCAATGAAAACCCTGCGCATGCAGGCCGTCGCCGATGGCATCGACGCTGGCGCGAGCGCAGGCACGATCGAAATCGGCACGGCGGCAATGGCGGCCGTGCTCGCCGTGTTCACGCTGCCCGAGCCGTGCGGCACCGTATCGGGCGCCGTGTTGACACTCGATATGGACCCGGACATCAGCGACACGTCGGCCGATGGCGACGGCACGGCTGCGGCGGCGCAGATCAAGAATGGCGACGGGACGGTCGTCATCTCCGGTCTGACGGTGGGCACCAGCGGCGCCGACATCAACCTGGACTCGGTGAGCATCACGACCGGCCAAACGGTGACGCTGACCGGCGGCACGATCACGCACGCGTGATATGACGCCCACTGACATCCGCGCTGCCATCGCCGTCGACCCCGGTCTGACTGCGCTGCTGCCCGACTCGCAGGCGATCGCCGATGCGATGAGTGCGGGCCGCACGCGAGCGAACACGAGCGAGATCGGCAACGGTTTAATCCTCGCAACCATCGGGCTCGAGGCCGGAAACGCGCTGCTCGACGTGATGAACAGCGCTGCGGATTTCCGCCACGTCAAGCCGCTGCTGGAGCAGGGGCGGCTCGCCGTGTCCTCCCCGCTCGTCGTGGCGACGCTTAACTCGCTCGTCGGTACGGTGCTCACGCAAGAGCAGGCGGATGCGCTGATCGCGCTTGGGCGCGAGCCCGATCCGGTCGCGGAGTTGGATGTGCGCCGCGCGATCTGGAATGACGACGGGAGCCGCGCGATATGACCACGACGACCCTTACCAAGACCGCGCGCACGCTGATTGCTGCGGCCACGAGCAACGCGGCCGGCTCGGCCACGCGCGGCACCGTCGATCTGCGCACCGCGCAAGGCGGCATGCTGACGATCAAGGTCACGAATGGCGCCACAGGCCCCACCGTCGCCCCGACGATTACGGTAAGTGTTGCGCACAACGCGGGCGCGACTCCGACTGCCGGGGCCGAGGGAAGCGACTGGAAGCGCATGTATCAGGTGGGCGGCGACTCGACCAACAACAGCGTGAATCAGTGGTCGGTCGATGTTCCTCCGGGCGTCATGCATCTACAGGTAGAAGTGACCGGCAACACGGCTCAGGCCGTCACCTGTGAAGCGTTCCTGTCCGAGATCACGAGCGTAGCGAGCGCGTAAGTGTCGGCGATCTTCCTGCCGCGCCGCTGGCGGAATCAGCCGCAAGGGCCGGTCGAGTTGGCCGAGCCGTACCGCGATGCGCTGATCGCGTGGACTCCGCAGTACGAGTACGGCCGCTTCGGTCGTGCCGTGCTGACCGGAACGACGAACACGATCGAGAACGGGGTCGGCGCGCACGGCCGGAATCGTCGGTTCGGCACGTACTCCGGCAACGCGACCACGGGCCTGCGGCTGCGGTACCCGGACGCAAACCCGCTGACGCTGCTCGGCAATCGCGGGGTGACGTGCATTGCGGTCGCTCACAAGCATTCCGGGTCGAACGTATATCCGGGATTGACCAAGCTCGGAACGAGCGGGTCGGTAGACGGAGGGTGGGCCCTGTTGACGATAGGCCACGCCTCTGGCCCATCGTTTTCACACTGGGGGTTTCAGGCCGGGAACGCCGGTACATCGACCATCCAGGAAGATGGGGTTACCGGCCAGACGAACAACGGCGCCGTCAGCCCGTTCGCGGAAAGTGAAGCCTGCGTTGTAATCGGGACATGGAACCGGGTCACTAATAAGCAAACGCTGTGGATACGCAGTCTGGCCACAGGGAATACGGTGCGCGCCGAGATGACGGCGACATCGACAACGTACAAGAATGCCAGTTGCCCGCATGAGTTGCTCGGCTACTATCGGTCGACGACGAGCCAGATTCGCTCGTGGACCGAGCCCGCGTATTTGGTGTCGGCGCTGCCTCGTCATGTGAGCGACGCCGAGGCGCAGGGTCTGCTCGACAACCCGTGGCAGATCTTCCGCGCTCCCTCGCATCGCCTGTATTTCAGCGTCGGAGCCGGGGCGCCTTCGGCATCGACCGGCACGCTCGACGCAAGCGAGGCAGGCGCCGACGCTGCGGCAATAACCGGCGCTGTTCTGGTCGACGGGTCGCTCGCTGCAACGGAGTCAGGCGCAGACGTTGCCGCACTGGCTGGCACGGTCCTGATAGATGGCGCGCTGGCCGCAACCGAGTCCGGCTCGGACGTTGCTGCGCTTGCCGGCGACGTGCTCATATCGGGCGCGATGGCCGCGCAGGAATCCGGTGCCGATGTACTGGCTGCCAGCGGCGGCGCCGTATCGACCGGGGCACTTGCCGCGCAAGAGGCTGGATCGGACACGGCAGCGGCGACGGGATCGGTGCTCGTCGCCGGGGCGCTCGATGCGACCGAGGCGGGCGCAGACACCGTAGCGGCGACCGGCGCGGTGCGTGTCATCGGCGCGATGGCCGCTGCCGAATCAGGCGCGGACACGCTTTCGATCATCGGTGAGGGTGTAGCAGCATCCGCAACCGGGTCACTGGCCGCGCAGGAATCAGGCGCCGACAGCTTCGCAGGCACCGGCACGGTTCGCGTTGCTGGCGCGCTGGCTGTTGTCGAATCCGGAGCCGATACGCTCGCTGCCACAGGCGCGCTCCTGGTAGCCGGCACGCTGGCCGCATCGGAAACCGGAAGCGATACCGCCGCAGCGACTGGACGCGTGCTGATAAGCGGCGCGCTTGCCGCTGTCGAATCGGGCGCCGAC
>JANLIC010000277.1 GCA_024654125.1 Sulfuricaulis sp.
CCACGTTGACTAGGTTTGTAATTCGCTAATACAAGCGCCCCTTCATAAATCATTTTAGCTGTCGGCTCCCTCGGCACCATCACCATGCCCTCCTGCGCCAGCAGTTCATCGTAGTTATCGGTCATTCTCACCCCTCCAGGTAATGCTGCAACGCTTTCGGGCTTGGGTCGATGCCAAGCTGTTCGGCGGTTCGGCGGAACGCACCGCCGCGCGTGTTGACAAGATAGTGCTCGACTGCATGTAGGCCCTTCGCTTCGATCATGGCGAGCAGGTTTAGCGTAGTGTCAAGCGCGGCTTCCTGGGGCTTGCGGCTACCGATATGCAGGTTGAGATCCACGATGGCCTGCAGTACGGCGACTGCGTAGCACTCCGAGAAGGCGGCGAGGCGGTCGGGGTTCACCGGGTCATCCACCAGAACGGGACAACCACCGCAGCGACCATGACAATAAGTACCGCCCATGCGATCGTGTCCATCACTGCCCCCTGTTGATGCCATCGGCCTGGCCGTGCCGCGGGTCGTCGAGGCGGTCATCCTCCTCGGTGCGGTTCGGGTCATACTGCGACGATACGGCGGCGCCAGCCGCCGGCCTGAGCCCGTGCCGACGATTGGCTAACCATTCCTCGTGGTCAAGCCGGCACGCTTCCATGTCGGCTTGCAGTTCCTCATCGGTGCTGACGTGCGGGCGGGTCACGACTTCACCCCCTTGGAATAGTAGCAGGACAGCTTCGAGAACCTCGGGCGCATGAGATCGATCTCCTGATAGTGGTTCCCGGCGAACGGCTGACCCTGCAGCCGTGAGGGACAGCCGCGTGCCTTCATTGCATCAATTTCCGCGCGCAGGGCGATGTTATCCTCGTATATCCGGGCAACGATATAGACGCCCAGGACTGCCGCCACAACCGCGACGGCGAAGGCCCAGGACTGCAACCGGTGACTGATCGTGCGATGGATTTCGAGCATGATTATCCCCTTAGAGTTGAGTTGATAAGAAAGGTTCAATTCGGGGGCACTCCTGCCCCGAGATTGGAAACTGTTAGCCGGTCAGTTGCATGTTCCGGGTGTGCGGCATCCGTTGCACTACCCGCAACCGATACCCAAGGCGGAAAAGTTCCCGCCATAGGGGTGTGTATTCGATCTCGCTGGCGGGCACAGTGTCGGCGGGATACACCCCCTCGCTGTGCTGGCCGATGTGCATGTAACTCATGCACCGCCCCGGATTGGCCTCGACATCGGGCAGCCAGGCGATAACCTGCCCGTCGCGGAACTTGCGGAAGATCACGCGGTCCATAATTACACCCTCCCTATATTGTAGCGGGCGCCGCGATATGCCGACATCCGCCGCCGGTTTTTGCGCATGCTTTCCATACGCTCATTGGCGAACAATTCCGCAAGCAATTCCCGCAACTCGTACCCGTCCCAGTCGGCGGGCATCTGATCTACTGCCGCGCATACCGATTTGGATACTGAACAGGTCAAACTGCGGATAAACTGCCGCTTACCTTGCCGCGTGTTGATGGGGTTGGCCTTCATAACGTCACCTCCGCCGCCAACTTCTCGCTGATCTCACCGCTACGGGCGAGCATGTCCACATAGTCCACCCAGGCCACGCGGATGTCGGGCACTTGGTCATTCTGCCGCTTGCCCGGCTTGCGGCGCCGGGACAGGTCCGGGCTCAGTTCATCGAGATCCCGCCAGAATGCCGCGCGGACTTGGGATTGGGTTGTTAGCATGGCTTTACCCCTTCTAGTGCTACTGCGATTAGAGTTTGCGCCGTGCCGATGCGCCGCCGTTCATCTCCCGCCGTGAACTTGGCGGGATCTGTAGGAGTTAGCACGCGGCTGACTTCCCGCAACGTGTTCCGCGCCCGTATCGCGGCGAAGTCAATGCGCCATCCTGTACCCTCGCACGCCGGGCAGTTGTCGCGCTCACGGCCGCGCTTGCATCTGCAAGGCTGGCCCGTCTTTGGCTGATAGGCGGTCATGCTGCTAACCCCAAGGCCGCCGCGCATTGCTGCAGTTCGGTGAACTTGATGGTATGGCATCCGGCCTTGAGCGTGCCATCGGCCGCGATTGCGTCAATGGTAAATTCGCCCACATGCTCCGTGTGCCCGTTGCGCTGGTATGGCTGGCCGGTTCTGACTACCCGCTGAATAATCGGCCAGATACGGCGCGCGTGCGCGGCCGGGACTTCAGCGCCGCGGGAAGTTTGAACGACCTCGCCCTTGACGCGGAGCATGGTATCGCCGGAATATCCATATAGGTCTGACGGCTGGCCCGCGCGCCAGAGTGTAACCTGTTCGGCCATTTTCTCGGCTTGGTCCCGTTGGCGCTTTGCATCCTTGGCTTTCTGTGCCTTGGTACGCTTGGCTACCCCTTCGCGGATCTTGATGAGCGATTCCGGCGAAAGTTCCGGCAGTGCTAGGCGCCAGCGCCAACCGAAAAACTCCGCGGCCGTGTTTGCCTCCGTTGCCACCTCGCGCGCCTGTTCTATGATCTTTTCGCCGTACTTGCGCGAGCATGCCGCCTGTTCGCGCAGTTCCGCAACGCACGATTGATACTCGGCTTTGATCTCGGTGCGCGGGGTATCGGTAGGATTTTGGACATGAAACACGGGCACGCCCAAGCCATGCAAGGCCCCGTGTGCCGCGCTAAGGTGTCGCCCGGTGCTACTGCTGTATGTCTTTGTCGTGAACAGTACCGCCCGGCGCCCGTTGCGCTCGATGAATCGGGCAATCGGGAAGTGTGGTCCATAACTGTAGATTGTCGGGCCGTCAAAATAGAAATTTGACGCGCGGCCGTGCTCGCGCGTTTGTTGCGCCCATATATGGGCTAGGTTTCGCCTGTTCATAGTGTTACCTCGCTTTGCTATTAACCGGCATCCGGCCGGCGCGGCCAATCTTAACTTGGAAGCGGGTTAACTCCTGCCCGCTTGATATGGGAACTTGTTAAACTATCACGCTATCGCGCGCAAGGCTGATCTCCCTGAACGGGTTACGCACTGATTCCTGGGCATCCTGCAGTAGGGCAATCACCCCGCCCCCATCCATGCCAACATCGCCTGATAGGTCAACTAAATCACCGTTGCGCTTATCGAATTGCGCCCAGATTGCACGGCGGGCGCCAAAGCACGGCCAGCGCTCGGCGAAATCTTCAACCTCGCGCCGGCTGATGTTAACGCTGTAGAATGCGCCGTTATCTCGGTATCTCATGATTGCACCTTAATTATGCGCGATGTGCCGCGGGCGTACACGCGCCCGCCTATGCGATGCCAGATATAGCACCCGATTCCGTACTGCCGCAGCGTGATGTAACTACCGATATGCCGGCCTGGATTGTACCGGACTTCCGTAATGAGCCCGGTACCATAGCAAGCATTGATGTGATCAAGCGCTGCGTGCAATGGATTATCAGGATTGAACTTCATAATCCCGCCCGCTGCAGCGCTTCAATCGCAAGCTCCGCCTCAACTACTCGGCGATAGGGATCCCCCCAGGGTTCACCGTCGCGGCCGAAGTCTATCCCGCCTAGGCTTGCAAGTACCTCGCCGGCGCCGTAAGTATCTGCATCTTCGATCGGCGGCCGCGCGCAACAATACCACGTGTGCCACGGATCACAGTTCCGGCCGCCGTCTTTGTTAGCATCAATCCATTCTGAGGATAGATAATCGTCCATCTCCCATTGAAACGAGATCCCCATGTCCCGCGCTTTCCTTTCCGCTTTGGCCAGTGCCCGCGCGACTCTGATCCTGCCTTGCATCGGGCTTTCGGTTTCGGGACTGTACGAATATCCCGCGTGCTTGAGGAAAAATTGATAGCTGTTCATTGTTGCACCTCGCCGGCATCCGGATCACTTTCAGGCACGTCAATGGCGCAGCATGCGAGCATATCGCAGGGATCCCCCTCGCCAGATTCCAACCACATGCCGGCCGCGTCAAGGGCGGATTCTAACGCCCCAAGGAACGCGCCGTCGCGCGCTTCATCCGCGCGAGTCTGATTAGATGTCCACGGCATATAGTATTTACCACTAGGCATAATACCGAAGCATGAGCCCAGGTAACAGCGACCGATTAGCGTACCGTCGCCGGCATCGACATCAGGTTCGGCATTAGATTCACACTCAGATTTAATTGCGGGAATATCCCAATTTCGGGCAATTTGCGCGGCATAATGCGCGCGTAATATTTCGTGGCGGTCAAACATGGCGGATAACTCCCCACACTATTAACGGTTAGCGGGTACCGCGCGCTTTTAAACCTGAGCGCAAACAGCTAAACCTAATTGAATTATAGTCTGCTAATGCTGATATGCAAACTAAATTTAAGACGCCGTTAAATTAGTGCCTATATAAGAGTACATAAGAGAATCGTGCCAAGTAGGCATAAGTCATTGATTTATATATCATCACATTTTCAGATAGGGTATTAGTAGTATTAGCACGGCGCCGAGGTAATATCGGAGGTAGTACGATAGTTGCCTATTTATTAGGCAATAATGGTATTAGCGTATTAGTATTAGCGATTGATTATAAACGAAAACTAGAAAAGTAATACGATTAATACGCTCAAAAGCAGATCGGGTAGGCACTCGGGCAGAAAAACGGGCAAAGTATCAAACAAGCGTTTGACACTTGGACACTTGCGGACTCTCTTATGTAGCCCTGCTCTTTTTATAGGTATTATTAGTATTAATTATATTATATTATCTATATTCTTATTATCAATCAATGGCATACCGCCCAAAATCACTAATACTAACTAATACTTTCCATGGTATTAGCGCGCTAAAACCGTATTACTGCCTGAAAGCCTTACTTTAGCGCGCTCTGGCATCCTGCAGCATGGCGCCCAGGTCCACGTCGCCCAGGTCCACGTCGCCGGCATGCCTCCCTGCAGCGTGCCCAGCGTGCCCAGCGTGCCCAGCGTGCCCAGCGTGCCCAGCGTGCCCAGCGTGCCCGACTGCGATAAATTCTAGCTGCAGGGCGGCCGAGCGGTCAGGCGGTTGGGGGGTGAGGCGCGCGCACCCGCCACTGTTGTTCCGTCTTGAGTATGCAGCAGGCCCCTAAAATAAATGCCCCCAACCGCTTGACTTTTGCCCCCTAACAAAGTACACTATTCTTTTCTAGGAGAATATCATGACCGGACCGCAAAAAAATTTGGCGGGAAAAAATTTTGGCCGCCTAACCGCAACGCACATCGAAACAGAACTTTCGCCCGATAACAAAAGCCGCGGTCAAGCAAAACGCGGGTACTGGATATGCCAGTGTAGTTGTGGTACCCAGGTCCGTGTGAGATCGGACAAGCTAATCCACGGAAAAACGATATCGTGCGGCTGCTTATTGACCGATATCCGCCGTTCCAGGCGCCCCGACCGCGCAATCCTCGTCGCGTGGAGTAAAGCAACTAAGGCCGCCATATTTGCGGCTAAGCCGACGCACCAGGCGATCCCGCTACCGCCCCGCAAGCGTGGGGCCGACTCGCATCACTGCTTACCGCAGGGGACATACGCACGCCTGTTCGCAGAGCAGAACGGCGCGTGCGCAATTTGTAAAGATCCCCCGCCAGTCGGTCAGCCGCTCAACCTAGACCACGACCACACCACCCACCAAGTCAGGGGGCTGCTATGCACTGGGTGTAATACTGGTCTTGGTGGGTTCAAGGACGACATTTTCCGCATGGCGCTCGGGATGCAGTACCTTACCGCTCAGCGCCCCATTCTCATTCGCGGGACTAAGAAGATAGATGTGTAAATTTCTTGTCACCGAATTTCGCGCCGCCCGGAAACCCAACCTGTCAATCTCTTTACGCACTTGACAGCCGACCCGCTTTACGTCATAATTTTCTCATGGCCAGCAATTAAGCGGGCCTGTCATCGGAGATAAAACCCCATGAACGCGCAACTGGAAACTGTAATCAAAACGCTGGTCGCTGAAGCTGAAAAGCACACTGGTACGGGGCCGGGCGCTGACGCGGCGCTGAAGTACACGCAGGCGGCGCTGAATGTGGCGCATGTCCTTGGTACGATAGAGGCCGCTCGCAGCGAAGCATCGAGGCGAGCATAGTGCTATGACGGACTCGGTCATGCCTTTCATCGACAATCCTGTTGAGGCGAATCGCACCCGGCAGGACGCGCGCATGGCCGAGATCCCGGAACTCTACCGCAAGACGCACGAACGCCTGGCCGTCGAGCTTGCCCTGAAGGTCGATGATGCAGAGTCCATCTTCGCCTCGTACAAGTACACGCCCGAGGAGGCCGCAGAGTTGATGGAGTCCCCCGCGTTCCTCGCGCTACTCGGTCAGGCGGCGAAGGAGGTGCAGGAGTCGGGCCTGAGCTTCAGGACCAAGGCGAAACTGCTTGCGGGCGAACTGCTCCCGTACGCCAACGATATCGCCACCGACCCGCTGCAGAGCGCGGCGGTGCGCGCCGACCTGATCAAGTGGTCGGCCAAGGTCGCAGGATTTGAGCCGAAGGAGAAGGACGACGCGAAGGTTGGTGGCGGGTTCACGCTCTCCATCACATTTGCCGGGCAGGAACCACAGAAGGTAATATCGTCGCACGAACCACTCACGATTGAACAGGAGGCATGACATGCACTACCGAAACGGAAGGGAAGCAAAGAACGGCGATAAGATCGTGCAGATCGAGAACGGAAAGATTTCGGCGTTCGGTGTGCTGCACAGCGCGGTGCCGGGGAATGATTACTGCAATGGAAGCATCGCCGTCGTGCAGCAGGCCAATGTGATGGCCTGTATATGCGACTGTCTGCACGCGGATGATGTGGCAGCGATGATCGCCGAGAAGGGCTTGGATAAGCGCCCCGAGGGGAAATAATATGAGCCTCGACGGCTGGGAACGGGATGAACTGAATACCCTTCATAAGCGGGTTGCCGAGATTGAACGCTTGGTAGCCGAAATTGATTTGCGAACGATCGGAGACATCCGGTTAGGCCCCAAAGAGAATGAAATTACTGGGGCCGAAAACAATTTTAATAGGGCCGCCGCGGCGAGAGAATTTCGCGGGCCTTACGCCTAATCTACTAAGGAGATGTGATGTTCAAACTCAAGCCGATGGCCCGCGCAGTCTACAACGCGCTCGTCGAGATTGGCGAGCAGTGGAGGCGCGATCAGTGGTATCGTGCACATGGAGGTTAATATGGCCGACCCTGTGATGGCTACGGATCTCAGTTCGCAACCCGTAGCCCTGCGCCGCCTCGGCGTGCTCTCCCCCTTCGATGACGCCCGCCAGTGGGTTGACCGCTGGGAGAAGGAGTGTCCCGACGCGATATACATCGCGCTGCTCGTAAACACGCCGGGGGGGTTCGAGTATGCCATCACCGGGCAGACCACGCAGACCGAGGCGGCGGGGATATTCTTCCGCGCAGCCCAACTGGCGGCCGAATGAAAGCCGCAGTCTGGATACTCGCCAGCATCACCATCTTGCTCTCGATAGTCGTGTTTGGCATCTTCGCATACACCTACATCATCATCTCAGTGTTCCCATGACCCACGCCCGCATCCTGATCCACCCGCGCTGCGTCGAAGGCCCGGCATCCGGCGCCCTCGCCGCCTACCTGCAGGGCCAGGGCTACGACACCGTCAAGGTCGTAATCGGCCCGCCCAACGCCCGAGGGCGGTGTGAGTTGGTGCGCATCCTGGAGGAAGGCCCGGAAGGCATGCGGCTCGAACGGTTCGACAAGACTGAGTACTTTCACAAGGTCGGTAACCCGGCGCCACGACCGGAGGCAGCTTGAACCGAACCTGCAACCAATGTGGCTGGGTCGCGTTCGGCGTGACCCGCGCGTTCGCCGAGGCCGAGGTTGAGCGATTCAACCAGTTCTATCGATCATCGCCACCCGAAGTCCGCGAGTGCTACAGCGGGCCGTCGTCCATCGCGCACTACGAGTGCTGTCATCGGTGCGGGAACGAATATACGGAGTTCACTGATAGTTGGCCCGAAGACTGTCCCGATGGGTGCACGCTGTCGCCGATCATCGTGGAGGAAGAATGAGCGGCAACGCGGTTGAAGTCCTGGAAGCACGGTTCGTGAATCGCGACCGCTATGCCGACATGAACACTGAGGAAGCGACGGCGATCCGCGAGGGGTACGCTCGGTGGGAGGAGGGTCGTTTTCTTCAGTACCCCCCGCCAGTCGATCTTGACGGATACGAGGTTACGCCGGCGGCCGGGGTGAACCTTGTCAGTTGACGCGTCCTTTCCGCCAGTTATCTCCGCGTACATGCAGTCCGATGCGCGGTACCGGTTCATCCTGGGACCATTCGGCTCGGGGAAGTCCGTGGGTTCGCAGTGTGAGATCCCGCGGCGCGCAGCGATGCAGCGGGGTTCTCCCTTGGATGGCCGGCGCAAGAGTCGCATCGCCGTGGTCCGTAACACGATGCCACAACTTCGCGACACGACGATGAAGACGTTCTTTGATTGGTTCCCGAACGGGTCGCTCGGCACCTATCACGGCATATCCAAGACCTATCACATCAAGAAAGACGAGATGGACTGCGAGGTCGTGTTCCGCGCACTCGACGACGCGGCCGACGTGTCGAACTTGCTCTCGTTCGAACTTACCGGCGCCTACCTGAACGAGTTCCGTGACATCCATCGCGAGATTGCGGAAGGCATCGACGGCCGGATCGGCCGATACCCCCGCGTCGTGGACGGTGGTCCGTCATGGATCGGCATCTGGGGGGATTCGAACATGCCGACGGAGGGGTCGTACTGGCATAGCATGCTCGAAGGATTGAACCCCGACAACCCGAAAGAGAAGCGCGCGAACGACTGGCAGCGGTGGATACAACCGACGGGCATGCTCCGGCTTGCCGACGGGACATACACGGAGAACCCCAGGGCTGAGAATCTGGAGAACTTGCCGACGGGGTACTACCGGAACCTGATGCAGAACAAGACGGATGAATACATCCGCACCTACGTTATGTGCGAGTATGGTAGAAGCCTCGGGGGGAAACCCGTGCATCCGATGTTCAATAAAGATATTCACGTTGCCAAGGCGCCGCTCATCCCGAACAAAGCGAATCTGTTGCTGATCAGCGCGGACTTCGGGCTCACGCCGGCCATCGTGTTGAAGCAGCAGGACGCGTTCGGGCGTGTGCTTACGCTCGACGAGATCGTGACGTTCGGGATGGGGATCGAACGCGCGATCGAGACGAAGCTGCTTCCACTTCTACGGCAGAAGTATGATGGGTTTGACTGCTTCGTTACCGGCGACCCGGCGGGCGGTAGTGGGTCGCAGGCCGATGAGGTCTCGTGCGCGGACATCTTTCGCCGCTACAAGAACAGAGGGCTTGGCAAGATTAAACTTGCGTGGAGCAACAACCCGGTGCATCGGCAGGGCGCGACCGACCACTTCCTTTCAATGCTGGTTGACCGTGGCATGCCCGCCTATCAGATCGATCCGGGCTGCACATGGCTTATACAGGCGCTCGGTGGGAAATACCAGTTCAAGAAGTTTAAGGATGGGCGTGAGTCGGCAGACGTTGAGAAAAACGACTTCAGCCACGTTGGCGACGCAAACCAGTATGCCGATATGTACTTCGAGCGGGGTGGCCGCCGGAAAGCCGAAAACAAAGAACGCGGTACAATTATAAGTCAACCTGCTGCGAATCCATACAACACTCCGAGGTAAATTATGGAAACTCAACTCTCCCCCATCATAGACGACGCGCGGCTGAACAAACTCGGCGAGCGCCTGTTCGCTGTGTGGCCGCCGTACCGCGATGATCGCCGCGCGATCGAGGAGCGATGGCTGAAGAACCTTCGGCAGGTTCGCGGTGTCTACGATCCTGAAGTCCTGCGGATGATCCCGGCCGACAAGTCGAAGGCGTACCCAAAAATGACTGCGTGGATGGTGCGTGGCACGATCGCGCGGCTGATGCAGCTTCTGTTCCCCATGACCGAGAAAAATTATGGGATCAAGGAGTCCCCGTTGCCCGACCTCCCAACCGCCCAACTGCAAGAAGTCTTGGATGGCCTTGTCGCGCTGGGTGGGGAGATGAACGACACGGTAATTGAGAAGGCCATCCTCGCCCACGCGAAGGGCAAGGCCGAGCGGATGGAGGTCAAGGTCTCTGACGATCTGCAGGAGATGGAGTTCATCACGCTCGCGCGTAAGGTCGTACGCTCCGCGGTGATCTACAACGTCGGCATCCTCGAAGGCCCGCTGCACCGCGCCGTGAAGTCGCGCACATGGCAGCAGGATGTGAACACAGGCAAGTGGACAGCGACCGAGGTCGATAAGTACAAGCCGCTGTTCGAGTTCACCCCCGTCTGGTCCTACTATCCGGATATGACTGCGCAGGGGATCGACAAGCAGGATGGATGGTTCATCCGGCGCATCATGACCCGTGCAGAGGTAGAGGCGCTGGGCCGCCGACCCGACTTCCTTGCCGACCGCATCAATGACTATCTACGCAAGAACACATCTGGTAACTACCAAGCGCTGTGGTGGGAGTCCGAGATCAAGGGCGAGGCCAAGAGCGCGCAGGCGAGCGCGCAGGGCAAGGAGAGCCGCAAGTTCGAGATTCTCGCGTACTACGGCGGGGTAACGGGAGCAGACCTACGCGCGGCCGGCGTAACCGTGCCCGATGCTGACCTGGGCAAGACAATCAATGGCGTCGTATGGATGATCGACAACGTTGTCATCAAGGCGAAGCTCGCACCGCTCGGCCAGAACATCAACAGTCATCACGTCTTTGTGTTCGAGGACGATGACCTGTCCATCCTCGGCAACGGTCAGTGCGACGTGGTGCGCGATACGCAGTTGTCCTTGTGCGAGACCGTGCGCGCGATGCTCGACAACGCATCGGTCATCGGGCCGATGTGTGAGATCAACACAGAGATGTTGACGCCGGGGCAAGACATGGCGATCAGCAAGAATAAGACGTGGTTCCGCGAAAGCATGGGCGGGCAGTCCGATGCTATCCCAGCGGTTCGCAATGTGAGCATCGAGAGTCACTTGCCCGACCTGCTGCAACTCGCGAACTTGTTCCTCGGGTTCGGCGACAAGGAATCCGGGTTGCCGCCCGCCGCGTTGGGTGACACGACGGGAGGCGGGAGCGAGGCCCTGCGCACGTCGAAGAACGCGAGCATGTTCCTCGGCGCGGCTGCGCTCCCGATCCGCGACACCGTGCGAAACTTCGACACGTTCACGATTTCCATGATCTCTGCGCTCTGCGCGTGGAACACGCGCTACGATCCGAACCCCACCCGTGATGGGGACTACGACGTGATCGCACGCGGCTCAACCAGCCTGATCGCGAAAGAGGTACTCGCGCAGGCGCTGGAGAACTTCCGCGCTGGCATCACGCCGGATGAGGCCCCGCACGTCAAGATTCGCGGGCTGCTTGCCGCGCGGGCGAAAGTCAACGACATCCCGGTGGATGAGATCCTCGAAGACGAGGACAAGGCCAACGCGACGATCGAGCGCAACGCCCAGATGCAGGGCGCGCAGGTGCAGGGTCAGATGGATCTCATCGCCGCGCAGGTCAAGGAAGTGCTGACTCGCGCGCTCGAACACGAGGCCAAGGCATCGGCGCTCGGGACCGAAGCGGGGGTGACGGTCTTGCAGACTATCATCGACGCGATTACCAAGGGCAACAAGTCAGCGGCCGATCAGGCGAAGAACCTGGTGGCTGCGCACGCGGCGGATACATCACGTATCGTCGCGGAGAAACCAGTACCGACAGGAGGTGGGAAATGAGCGTAGTAAAAGAGGAACAGCACAAACTTGAAGTTGCAACGTTTCAGATGCGGAACGAAGGCGGGGTACAGTCTTTGCGTGCGCTGCTATACATGCGCCGGGACCAAATCAACAAAATATGGCCAGGACAGGAGGGGGAGGCCCTCGTTCGGTTACAGGGCGCTGCACAGGAAGTAGCGGCGTTGATCAAAATGATAGATATTGGCCCCTCGATTAAGCCTGTTGATGGGAACTAAACAGTGTGAAACTGGTCAAACCCAGATGAAGAACCAGTCGGGCATCTACGAAATCCTGAACACCGCGAATGGGAAACGGTATATCGGGTCGGCTGTGAATTTCACGAAGCGGTGGAAGAACCATCGGCGTACTTTAAGCCTTGGCACCCATCGCAATTCCAAACTTCAACGTGCGTGGAACAAGTACGGCGAGGCAGCATTCAAATTCCTTCCGATCTTGACCTGCGCTAAAAGTATGCTGCGTTTCTACGAGCAGCAACTTTTGGACAAGGTGAAATCTGAATACAACATTGCGTTGGACGCTACCGTGCCCATGCTCGGTCGCAAGCATTCTGAGGCATCTAGAAAGAAGATGTCTATTAAACTTATAGGAAAGCCATCCCCCTTGCGTGGTCGTACCCTTCCGCAAGAGACGAAGGACAAAATTTCTGAAGCGGGGACTGGGAAGACGCGGTCGCAGGAGATAAAGGATCAAATGTCCAAAGACCGTATTGGGAGGACTCATTCCTTGGGGTTGCGGTTAAAAATGTCCAAAACCCGTAAGGGTCAAAAATTCTCGCCCGAACATTGTGCTGCAATTTCGCGTGCGCAGATTGGTCGGAAATTATCACCTGAGCAGAGTGCAACACAGTCTGCACGACAGACTGGCCGGAAACTATCGCCTGAGCAGTGCGCTGCAATGTCTGTACGAATGACTGGCCAGAAATTACCACCCGCGCACTGCGCTGCAATTTCGCGGGGGCTGACCGGGAAGACCGGCCGGAAAGCAACACCCGAACAACGCGCAGCGAGGTCGTTGCGTATGCTTGGGAAGAAACGCGGACCCTACAAAACTAAAAGGAAATAAATCATGACCGATCCGAACGCAGTTGTTGACGATTTCGATAAAGCCTTTAACGAGGTGGTTGCTTCCATGGAAAACCCGCCCGCAGTGTCCCCCGTGGGCACTCCCCTGGCCACTCCGCCCGCTACGCCGCCTGAGACGCCACCGGCTACCCCGGTAGTGCCCCCCGTGGACACTCCCCCGGCCACTCCACCCGCGCCGCCTGCACCCGAAGTACCTCCGGTCGTTCCTCCTGCGCCGCCGGTCGCCCCGCCCGCTGCTCCACCTGCTCCACCCCCCGAAACCCCGGAAGCCAAGACGGCGCGCGAGACAGTCGAGGCAGCGATCAAACCTTACGAACCCTCGGCGGAGGAGAAGGCTGCGTTGGAGAAGTTCAAGGTTGACTTCCCCGGCGAGTACGTTGCAGTTGAGGCACAGTTCAAGGCGCAAAAGCAGCAGTTCAACGCACAAGTGTATGAAGCTGTGCAGGATGTGTTGAAGCAGGTTGCGCCACGACTCGCGTCAGTAGAGCAGAATACGACGGAAGCCGCAGTCGAGCGCCACGTCACCGCGCTGCACACCGCGCACGCAGACTTCGACGCCGTGGTGCCGAAGGTTGCGGAGTGGATTAAGACACTGCCTTCCTACGCCCAGGTCGGCGCGCAGGCGGTGTTCGATGGGGGCACGACCAAGGAAGTGATCGACCTGGTGAACGATTTCAAGAAGGCGAACAACATGACCACTCCGACTCCGCCGGCACCCCCGGCTCCGCCCGCCCCGCCTGCCAAACCGAAACCCGACGGTTCCGACCTGACCCCCGTAAGTTCGCGCCGGCCGGTGACTACGCCGAAAGGCCAGGCTGACCCCAACGACTTCGACGGTGCTTTTGCCGAGGCCGCTGCGGAACTTGGGTAGTTGCACAGAAAGCAAAAAAGTGCGATACTAATTCTATACGTGAATCAAACGGATGGACGGTGCCGCAGACCCGCTAACCCGAAAGGGTACTGTTAGATTTTTCTTTTGGAGAACATCATGGCCACAGGCATTCTGTCCAGACTCGCAGTAGCTGCATCGAACATCGATTTCGGGGTCAAGAAACTCCTGGGTGACATGATCATCACCGACACGGTTGCTGGCACAGGAACCGTTCTCGCCGACGCAGCGCCGCTTACTGCCGGTCGCAACGCGGTAACTCTTTCCGATGGTACCGTTGGTGTACGTCTTCCGAAGGCGTTGAAGGACACATCCTGCGAGATCATCAACACAGTTTCAAACCAGACCATGAAGGTGTGGCCGAACGTCGCAGCCGATCAGATCAACGCGATCACTGCTGGTGACCCGTTTAGTCTCGTCGGTGGCGCGCGTGGTCAATTCTACTGCGATGCCGATGGCCACTGGTATGTTGCTGCTGCGAATCTGACCGGCACTTCGACTTCGGCTACAACTGCCCAACTGGATACACTTATCAGGACTTCTCGCATTGTTGATGCCACGGGGGCAACTCTGACGGTGACAGAAGCATTGCACAATGACAGAACCATCGTTCTTGACCGCGCCGCTGGCATCGCAGTGACGTTGCCCGTAGCGGCAGCAGGTCTCAAGTTTCGGTTTATCGTCAAAACCACGTTCTCGGGCGCGGCGACAATCAAATCTGTGGCGGGTGCCGATATCATGGTCGGCCACGCGCTGATGGGCAACAACTCGGATAACACCGTTGTTGATTGGCAGACCATAGCAGCGGACACGAACGATACTATCGATCTGTTCGGGACAGCCAACTCGACTGGCGGCATGGCCGGACAGGAGATTGGTATCGAGGGCCTTGCAGCTAATCTTTGGTTCGTCAATATCCGCGGTGACGCGGCTGGCACCGAGGCAACCCCGTTCGCTAACACGGTAGCATAATCGAACACCGGCCCCTTAGCGGGGGCCGTGCTATACTAATTACATGAGCGGCGATTCCATAGTTGAGTCACCACTAGAAGCAAAAGAAGTTTAACTCAACTCAAGGAGCCAATCATGGCTGATCTACAAGTCTATGGTGACATCACCCCGCGCACCGCGGCAAAAGCGATGGCGCCGCTTCTGAAACGCCACGACGCAGTAATGCTTCTGGAGCGGTTTGGTCAAACCTTCCCGCTGCCCACCAAGTCAACCAAAGTCGCAATCTTCCGCCGTTTTGAGGCTCTGGCGCTTGCCACGACCGCGCTGGTCGAAGGCGTGACCCCATCCGGCACCAAGCCGACGATCACCGACTACACCTGCACGTTGTCTGAGTATGGGGACTTTATCCCTTACTCCGGTTTCATGCTGGACACCCACGAAGACCCGATCCTGCAAGAGTACGGCAGTCTCTGTGTGCAACAGGCGGCGGAGACGGTCGAAACCCTGCGTTGGAATGTGGTCAAGGCCGGAACGGCTGTCGGCTACACTAACGGCGGCATTACCACAGTCAACACCCCGATCAACCTGAACGCCCAGCGCACGGCGACGGCAGCGATGTTTCGCCAACGCGCGAAGCCGATCACCGAGGTCGTGTCGTCCAGCGCGAACTTCCGCACGGAACCGGTCGAGGCCGGCATCGTCGCGATCCATCACACGGATCTGACGAACGACATCCGCAACATGCAAGGGTACATCCCGGCCAAGCAGTATCAGGGCCAGGGCAAACTGTTCCCCGGCGAGCATGGCGCGGTGGAAGATGTGCGGTACTGCCGTAGCGTTCTCTACACCCCGTTCGCAGGCGCGACTGGCGTGTACGGCGGCGCCTCGACCACGATGCGCAACACCGGCGGGTTCGCTGATGTGTACTCAGTTCTGTACATCTCGGCCGACGCCTACGGCATCGTCCCGCTGAAAGGCTCGAACGCGATGTCGCTGATCGCCCACAACCCCGGCTCGTCCGGCACCGGCGACCCGCTGAACCAGCGTGGAACGCTCGGCTGGAAGGTGGCGCAAACGTCGATCATACTTAACGACAACTGGCTTTACAGGTTGCACTGCGCAGCGACGTTGTAGTAACCAATCGGCGAGGGGCTTCGGCCCCTCCCACTGAACCCACTCTCTAGGAGAAACAGACATGACCATCACTTCCAGCAACCACAACCCCACTGATGTCGCACGCTTCGCGTCGGGGTCGTTCCTCGACACCGGCACCGTACTGAAATCCATCATCAATCTCGGATGGAAACCGCGGTACTTCAAGCTCTGGGATGTCAGCGGCACGGAACTCGCGTTCGAAGTCACCGACGGCATGGCCGCCGCTTATGGCTACAAAGTCGGCAATACGGGCGCGCAGACCCTCGAAACTTCGGGGATGCCGTCGCTAATCTCGGCGTATGATTCGGGCACCGTGGATACATGGACGGTGTACGAAACCCAGACCGCCTCCGATACGGACAACTCGCGTCTGAATCTCGTGAACGAACTGTTCACCGGCGTCAGCATCCCGGCCGCGCTGATTGCGACTTCGGTGCAGGCGCACTGGATCGCGATCGGCTAGTCCATGTCGATGAAGTGTCGCATTTGCGTCGAAGTCCTGGAGAACGGCTACACCGTTGAACTCCCGGACATCGCCGCGATGAATAAGGCCGAGGCTGCGGCGAAGAAGTCGAAGGGTACCAACTCTCCGTCGTCTTCGCCGTACATGGGCGACTTCATGAAGGAGTACATGGCCAAGTCGGCTGACGAGGTCATCGCGCTGATCAAGCCGGCGCTCAAGAATCTTCCGCAGACGACTTACGATGAAGCCTTCGCGGAGGCCGCAGCAGAGGGCAAGTAGCAGCTAAAACACATCTAATAGGAGCATGATATGAGCCAGGAGAACGAGAAGTTTGCAGCACCCGCGCCCGACGAAACCCCGGCGCAAAAGATCGCGCGCCTGCGCGAGAAAGCTGAACTCCAAGCTGCACAGGAGTTCAATGAGGACGCCGTCTACGCGAAACTGCTCGCCGAGGCTCGCGAAGCCGAGGTAGCGAAGATTGCTCGCCCGACCGTCGATCTGCCCACAGACTCAAGTGGGTTCGCCAAGGTCTATGACTGGCTGGAGATTTTCGAATCCCAGAATCCGCAAGACCTGACTTACGTTCCGCTCGGCATCGGGGGTTTTACTATCAAGGTTCCTCGCGGCAAGAAGGTCGCGATCCCACACGCCTTCATCGAGGATTGCCTCGCGCTCGCATTCGAAGCCCGACTGGTCAAGCTCCCGAGCGGCGGGTATTCGCTGCGGCCGAACCACAGGTTCCCGTACCGCGTGCATGGTCCGGCGACGGAAGCAGAGTATCAAAAGTTCATCGCCGAGCAGAAGCTCCAAGAGCAGCGCGAAACCGCGCAAGCGGGGTAGTTCGTGAAAACGTCCGACCTCCTTGACTATTGTGCCAAGGAGTTGCTCGACGACCGGACCGAAATGGTTGAGGGCGACCCGGACGCCTTGTGGAGTGACACGTACCTACTGCGCCAGATGAATAAAGCGCAGCAGATCCTTTGCCGCAGATCGTGGGCCATCATTGAAACCGGTATCGCTCCTGCGGGTGTAATTGTACTTGTGACGGGGAAAGTACTCTATGACTTGCACCCGTCGATCTTGCGCGTATTCGACGCGACGCCTTCGACCCAGGTCGCTCCTCTTGGCCGTACGGACGACATACAACTTCGCGACCCGAGCCCTCTGGGCGGAGACGCTTTCGATGTAGGCGAGGTCGCCGCACGGGAGGCAACGGCGCTCACCGGCGCTACGCTCGCCTTCGCGACTGATGCAGGCACACGGCAACTGCGCGTGTACCCCACACCGACAGATACACAGAATGGCATCATCGTTGCGCTCAAGATCGCGCGCTTGCCGCTCGTGGAGCTCTCGATCGACGATACGGATGCCGAGCCTGAGATCGACGAACAGTGGCATATGGACCTTGCGGAGTATGCCGCCGGCAAGGCCCTTACCTTGCCTCTGGTAGACGCGGATCAGAAAGTAGAAGGCAGGCGCCTACTCGCCGAGTTCGCCGAGACCGTGCGTCAAGCCAGGCAGGAGCGCGTGCGTGCTGAGATGGGCACCGGCCGCTGGGCGTTCAATTCGACGACCGCCACGCTGGGGCGCTAGTCATGCCCTACGCTGATAAAATCGACGAACGTGAAGGGCTCCAAGAGTGGAGTGGCTTCCTCGGTTTGCGCAATAACGTCGATCCTGAATCCTTCGGCCGTGAGGATCTTGTTACCGCTTTGAATGTGGATATTTCGGACGACCTCGGAATTGGCCGTAGAAAAGGCTATTCTGCAATTCTTACGGCCAATGTAGACCGCGACCTCTGGGCCTCCGGGTCCGTCTGTCTCGGAGTTGGTTCGAACGCGCTCAAGATGGTCAACCCTGACTACTCCCTCATTACCCTACGTTCTGGCCTCACCGCCTCGCGGCCGCTCTCCTACGCCGCTGTGGGTGACCGGGTGTTCTGGTCTAATGGCGCCGAGATGGGGTGCGTGCAGGACGGCACGAACCGGACGTGGGGCATCGCGCCCCCAACCACTTTTTCAGTTACCGCGGGGCCGGGTGCGCTTGCTGCTGGAAAGTACCAGGTGGCAATTACATATTTGCGCGGCGACCTGCAGGAGTCTGGCGCCGCTCGCGCGACGACTGTTGAACTGACCTCCGTCGGCGGCATATCCCTGTCGTCGGTTCTCGCCTCAACCGACACAGCGGTCACCCACAAGGTGATCTACTGCACATCGGTTGGTGGCGAGACCCTGTTTCGAGTTGGCGTCATTGCCAACTCAGTGACGACATTCAGTATCACCGAAGTCCAGAAGGGGGTGTCTCCCCTTCTGACACAGTTTCTGCAACCGCCTCCGCCCGGCGACCATATCGCCTACCAGAATGGGTACATGCTGGTGGCAGTAGGTGCACGGCTGTACCCGAGCGAAGCCTACGCACCCGAGTTGTTCGACTGGCGCAAGGCCGTACCGTTCCTCGACCCGATTACCATGATTGCGCCTGTCAAGGGCGGCGTGTGGCTCGGGCTGAACAATCAGATCGTGTGGGTCGCTGGTGATACGCCCGAGGCGTGGGATTACAAACCCGCAGCGGACTACGGCGTCATCCCTCATACACTATGGTTTGCAGATACTGGTGTGTTGGGTGATGGTAAGGCCACCGGCAAGATGGCAGCGTTCTTTGCGTCCAAGCAGGGGTTGTGTGCAGGTCTGCCGGGTGGGGAACTGCGGAATCTCACTGAAACCCGCTACGCCTACCCTTCAATGGATAGGGGTGCGGGTATCGTGCGTAGGCACCGCGGAATCATCCAGTATATTGTCAGTTTGCAGGGCACGGAAGTCGCGGCGAACGTGGCGGCGTAGTATAATAGAAGTATCCAGAACACATCTAAAAGGGGCATCATCATGACACTTCGCTACTCTCCCGCAGTTCAAAACGCCATAGCCGTGAATGGTTCATGGAAAGACGTGATGGACAACGGCTCCATCGAGATTTATTCCGGCTCGCAGCCCGCGACTCCCGACCTCGCACCGACCGGCAATCTGCTTGTCACAATCACTGCAAGTTCGGGTACTAAGACGAACGAAGTCAAGGGGACAGGCGTTCTGACTATTTCCGGCACGACTAGCGGCACGGTCGATACTTGCACGCTGATGGGCATCGACATTCTCGGTGGTGCGGTGGCCCATACCGGAGACAACAACACGATGGCAACTGCCGTCGCGCTTAAGATTAACCGCGCCCCGGCCAATAAGCTCGTGGTTGCATCTACGACCGGGTCCAGCGGCGTGATTACGCTGACCGCGCTCCCCGGCTTCGGCACCACGCTGAATAGTGGGACGTTGACATTCACTGGCACTACGACTACTTGCGCTGTGACCAGCACAACCTTCGGTTCCGGCACCGGCGGTTCGGTGGTCGGCGTTGCTGCGGCGAACGGGTTAAAAATGGACTACAACGCCGCGGCCGGTGTGTTCACGAAGGACGCAACCCAGACGTGGTCTGGTACCGCCGTTGGTGCGGGCACCCAGACCGCCGGATGGTTTCGCTACAAGGGGTCCGTGGTCGATGCGGGGTCGCTGGATTCATCCGCAGTCTTTTTGCGTATTGATGGCGCCATCGCTACAGCGGGTGGTGATCTCAACATGACTAGCACAGCGGTTGCCAACAGTGCGGTTCAAACGGTTTCTGCATTCCAACTCACAATTCCCGCCGCCTAATAGGAGCACATCATGGCACTTAGACTCTCAGCAGCATTACGCAACGCCATCCTGAAAGGCCGGTCGTTGAAATTCGAAATGGGGAACTGTTTCCTCAAGCTCTACACCGGATCGCAACCCGCGACGGCTGAAGCCGCGCCGACCGGCACGCTGCTCTGCACGTACTCTGTGTCGAGTGGCGCGATCACCCGCGAGACCCTTGCGGTCGGGTCACTCACGTTGTCAACCTGCACGAGCGGCACGATCGATACGATCAAATTGACCCCGCCCGGCCCCGGCACCGCGATCGACATCCTTGGTGGTGCGGTCACGGCTGACGGTACCGATGCCGGCACGGCGACCTTGTGTGCTACAGCGATCAATGACAATCCAGCGAACGTCTGGGTCAAGGCATCGACCACGGGTGCGTCCGGTGTGGTCACGCTTACCGCGCGGCCTGGCCTTGGCGCAACGATCAACACTTGGGCAGTCACCGGCACTGAGACTGGCGCCCCCGCCATCGGCACACTGGTAGATATGGCTAGCGGCGTCACCGCTGTCAATGGCCTCAAGTGGAGTGCTGCGGATGCGGGCGTGCTGTCCAAGAAGACTACGCAGACGTGGTCTGGCGTCGCCGCTGCTACTGGCACCGCCGGATGGTTCCGGTTCGAGGCTGCAGTTACCGACTCGGGCGCACTTGACTCAGGCGAGGTCTACAAGCGCATCGATGGGTCGGTCGCGACATCCGGCGCGGAGTTGAACCTGTCGAGTTTGTCGATTGTGAACACCGCAACGCAGACGATCGACACATTCGCTCTTACTCTGCCAACGGCGTAAGGAGCAGTCCATGACTACCCTCATACCTGATCTGGGTGTGAGGGCCGGTTCTATGGGTAACCTGTCATGACTACCACATTCGACCCCGCCAATAAGAGTTCCCTTATCGCGCTTACTAACGGCGATTTGACGGCTACCGGCCCCAACGGATCCACGCTGCAATCCGTTGCGTCTACAACGTCGAATACAACTGGTAAGTTCTACTGTGAATTTACTATTGTTGCACGAGGGACGCAGGGGGTTCAGGTTGGTATCGCCAACACGTCAGCATCGTTTGCGGATAACGCTGACTTTGCGAATGATAGTGTCAATGGGTATGCGTATTGGTCTGCGGGCAACAAGATTCACAACGGGTCGTTTCCGGCATATGGTGCCACATACACTGCTGGCGACATCATTAGTGTGCTGCTCGATATCGATGCTGGTACTCTCATATTTTGGAAGAACGGCGCAACACAGGGGACAGCATATACAGGTATTGCTGCGGGGTCGTGGTTTCCTGCATCGGGCGGGGCTAGTAATTCGACTCCGGTCACCCAAGTTACAGCTAATTTTGGCGCGACCGCGTGGGCATACACGCCGACGTCGGGGTATATAGGATGGGCACCTGCTCCTCCCACTCCGGGTAACGGTTCCGGCACCCTTCAATCCTTGACCGGATACGGCGCGAGAGCCGCGGCGGGTGCCGGCACGCTGCAGCCTATCGGGGGGTCTGGCGGGGTTAATGGCCGAGGTGCTGGCACGCTGCAAGCGTTCCAGATTTCTGCTACTGGAGGGCATAACGGCGGCGCAGGCACCCTTTCGTCCTTCACAGCAAGCGGTACGGGCCGCCAAGCTAATTTCGGTGCTGGTATCTTAGAATCGATAACCGCCGCCGGTACTGGGTACGATTCGAGCATCAACACATTCTATGGGGTAGTGCCTGCCCCAACGATGTCGGCGATGATTCAGTCGGGCGAAATCATCACGGTCAGTATCCGGGTTCCGGCGCCGGTACTTGTCGCGACTGCGCTGAATCCGGCGATCATCACGTTCTCCGGCGTCATCCGGCCGCCGGTCTTGTCCGCGCAGATCCTGACCGGCAACGACGCCACGTTCTACGGAACTGTCGTTGCACCCATCCTCGTTGCGGCGGGATACCCTGTCGCCACGATCACGTTCGCCGGGTTCGTGCCAGCACCGTACCTGTCGGCGGCGATGAGCGCGGCTGTTGCGAGTGCTTATCGGACATGGGTGCTGAATACCCGGAAGGGTGCGTTGACAGAGTACAATAATTTCAGCTTCAACAGTTACGCCGTGTTCAATGGTGTGGTACTCGGCTGCGGCCCGAGCGGCATCGTCACACTCGGCACGCAGGACGCCGACGGCTCGACTGCGATCGGCTCGACTGTCAAGAGCGGCGCTGATAATTTCGGTACGTCGGTGATCAAGAGAGTGCCCAGGATATATCTGGACTACAAGACCACGGGTGACGCGCAGTTCAAGATGATCACCACCGAGGGTGGGTCGCGCACGTACGCGCTCAACTGGAACTCGGTGACTGGAACCCAAACCCGGCGCATCCCTGTTGGTAAAGGCCCCAAGAGCGTGCGCTGGCAGTGGGAGTACACCAACGTCGCCGGGGCCGATTTTGATCTTAACGCAGTCCTCGCGTATCCGACTGCCACTCGCCGTAGAGTGCAGTAATGGGGGGTGTCATCCAGGTCGAACCCGGTGGGGAAATTTATATTCCCTATGCGAAAAAGAAACTTCGTGAACTCCACGAGTACATGACGCGCGCCGGCCTCGGCGCTTTCAACAAGCGCATCGATGTGAGTGATGGGTCTGCCATCTATCTCAACTCCCTCGCGCTCGGCAACGGGCAGTTCACGGACAAGATCAGGATCACGAGCGGGGTAGATTATAAGTACATCATTTTGCTATCCGTGTTGGCGTCCGAACCCTTACTAGAGCCCCCGTTCAGTCTTGTGGAACCGGTTTCATATGGGGTATCGCTTTCATATGGGAGTGCGGTAGCGTATCTTGCTGCAGGAGGTCCGCCTCATGCATTATATAGTGAGGTAGTAGTAAATTATTCTTACGCTGACGAATATGGGGTGCTACATGCGTCCTCAATAGGCGGAGCAACTTCGGGCGGGATTGGGTTGGAAGTCACGTATGCAGTGTTCGACTATATTACAGCCACTCTGGTTGGCACATATGGGGGGCTTCCTCTGTATGCTCCGCCCGCAACTGGGCCATCTTTTCCTCTGGAATATACTATTCCTTCGGGATATTCAGAAGCCGTCGTGCGACATAATGCTGCACTTCGGCAGCATTACAGTGATTGGTACACGGCGTCAACTGCGAACCTTATATCGCAGCTATCTGGTGTTACACTAGCAACGGCGGACCTGCACGGCAGGATATACAACGCTTTTCCCGAGCATCCTGATACCCTGCTGCGTATCCCGAATTTAACCCGTATCGATTTCTATTATATCTCAACAGAGAGTGCGGCACATGTATGGGGGGCATTTGGCGTGCCCCCGTATAACGACGCTGACGGGGATGAAAAGTTGTATTTAATACCCATTGCAACGGTGAAGTATGACGAGGCGGGGGCGACGTTCATTGCTGCCAATCCAGCGACGATGGCTGTATTGCGCGACCCTGTAGAGGAGGGGAGGCTTGCTACGTGGAACTGGGCCGAACTACCTGCTACCACACATTTACAGCAGCCCGCCGACAATACGCCTCCATGGCCGAACAATGTAGTGGCGGTGTTTCATCCGAAAGCGGACGGGGGCGTTTCCGAGGGCGGCTCCCCTCGCCAGGACGCTTGGTATATTCCACAAGAAACTTCCATATTGTCCGCACTCAGTACTTACCCGCTTACGTCAAGCGCAGTATGCACAATGCGTAACTTCTGCGCCGCTGCAACTCCCCAACCCTCTGGCTATACAGTACCAGCGCCCCCGCCGCCATGATATACTAGAAGTACCAACTCAACGGAGTTTTGAGTATGACATTCGCAACTGACCGCGCCGCGCTCCAAACCGCCACCGATGCTGCGCTAGCCAGCGCCGAATCGTTTCTATCAACCCTAGTATCTGCGTCGGCAGTGAGTATGGGTGCGATCCCATTCAACGTCACTCGGTTCCTTCCTGATTACCGCCCGGCATATTCGCCGCCGGCCGTGCCCACTGTGGACGATGTGCCAATTAACGATTCCGCACGCCCTGATATCCCCAGTCTGGTAATGCCGCTTCCTCCTGATTCACCTGGGTTGGACATATTCAACTTTGCCTCGCTTCCTGAAATAGTAATACCGCCCGACGACATACCGCTTCTCACGGCGTCGGATTTCAGTTTTGATGAGACGGCGTACCAGTCTATTCTCCTTGATCCGCTGAAAGCCAAACTACTTGCCGACCTTACCGATGGCGGCTACGGGATCGACACGACCGACGAGGTGGCACTATTCAACCGTGCTCGTGACCGCGAAGTCGAGATTGCGCTGACCCGCATTGAGGATGCCGGCCGCGTGATGGCGTCCCGCGGGTTCCCGCTCCCGCCGGGGGAACTAAGTATCCATGTGGATCGAGCATGGCAGGATATGCAGAATAAGGTATCAGGGGCATCGCGCGACATCACACTTGAGCGCAGCAAATTGTTTGTCGAGAACCGCCAATTCACACTTCGCGAGATTCGGGAACTCGAACAGATCACGATGGGGTTTTGGAACTCGGTGCAGGAACGAGCATTCAATGTTGCTCGCGCGGCTGCTGAATTTGGTGTCTCATTTTACAATGCGCGCCTTGGGTATTACAAACTGCGGTTTGATCTTACAAAACTTGCGTCGGATGTGCGACTTGACACGATTCGAGGGCAGGCAGAACAAGCGCGGGTACGACTTGAACTTTATCGCGGGGAGATCGCCAAGTTTGACGCGAGTCTCCGCGCATTGATCGATCCTAATCGTCTAGCGATTGACGTGTACCGTGCAGACCTCGATGCCGCGCGACTGGACATCGATCGTGGCTTGGGGGCGGCGGGGGTCGCAGCCAAAATTTTCGACTCCTCAGTTCAGTACAACATAAATCAGGACAAGGTAATAACTGAGGGGGTCAGGATCAAACTGGAAGCCGCTATGGCGGAATTGAAGTTCAGATTGGATGGGGCAGGGTTCGCAGCAGATAAGTATTTTGCAGTCTTGACCGCGCTTTCGAGTTCGGCGAATACGCTCGCGGTGCAGTCCGAAGCGTTATAAAGGAAACGATTATGGCTAGTATATTGGAGATGCTCTTTGGTTTGGATAAGCCAGCGCCGCCGGACCTGAAGGCGTCACTGGGGGCTCGTGCGGCTGCAGGATTCAAGGAGCGTCTCGGTAATAGAATAGGCGCGATTGTCGATAACCCTGTTGCCAGGGGTGCCAGTGAATTGGGCGGGGCCTTTGCTGATGAGTATTGGGGTACTGGGGCTGCGCCTGCACAGGGCGCTATTGTCCCCGCGGCGGTTGCTCCGGCGGCAACGGTTGCCCCCTCGCGTCGTGGATTCCAAACCGATGTTCGAGCAGTTGACAACGCACTTCTTACCCCTCCTCGCGCTGGAGGGGCATCTCCCTTCACCCCCACCTTGACCTCAATGGGCGTGGAAGATATTCGTGGCACCGGCCTTCCTGTGTCGGGAACCGGGGCGATGGTGAATAACGCGACTGGACAGGTAACGCAGTTCGATGATCGCGGACAGCCGGGGTTCGGCGCTACTCCCCAGATGGTTGATGCGTCAACCTATGATGCAATGCGTGGGGCGACGCCACGCAGGGAAGGTTTCGGTCTGCCTGATCGTACTGCACCGCGCTCTTGGATGGGAGAAGCAGTGGGTGCGAAACTGAACATCAATCGCAGGGCCAACGATGCAAGGCAAGCAGCGGCGTACGCCAAACTCGGCGCTGATATTGCTCTACGCCGCGATGCTACGGCGGCGGTGCGAGAGGGGCATTACTTGGCTGCTGGCACTGCACGAGAAAAGACAGCAGCAGAATCGGTGGGTAGAGGTGCGATGGCCGCGAAGACGGGAGCAGAGACGGAGGAACTCGGCGTCCGGCGACTACTCGCCGCAGAGTACCTGCGCAAGAACCCCGGTGATGTCGCTGGCGCATCCGTCGTGCTCAAGGGCGGCGCGTTGCCCGGTCCGACGTTCTCGGAGTCATTGACTTCTATGGCTGATCCGAAAACGGGCGCGATCACGTTGTTGCAACGCAGCGGCCCTGGTGCGGGGGCGGTACGGAAAGCGGTACCGACAGGAGCACCGTACACCCAAGCCGATTTCAACGCGCTGAAGGCGAAGTACCCATCCAAGACCGCGGCACAGATCCTAAACGATTTGCGGACAGCCGGACAAGACGTATCGCAACTGAGGCCATAATAAATGCCGTTTGATCCGTACACGTCTAGCGAAGGTCTGGACGTAACGAAACCTGTCGCCGGGCTCGACCCCTACGCCCCGGACCCCAACGCGCCCGGCCCCTTCGCCCGCGGAGTAAAATCCGGGGTTGCCGGCGTGAAGTCGAGCCTGTGGGGCGCCAGCGCGCTCGCCGCCCGAGGCGCGACCGCCGTACTCCCCGCCGTCGCTGCCCCCATCACTCAGGGTCTCGAAGCCGCCGCTCTTGAGAACGCTGCGGCGCAGAACGAGATCGCCGCTGCGGGGTCAATGACGTATGAGGATGTGGTTGCCGACCCCACTCGCGCGGGCGAGTTCATCAAGTGGGGGCTCGGCACCGCTATCCCGTCGCTTGCCCTCATGTTTGCTGGCGGCGTTGTTGGCCGGGGACTCGGTGCGCTGGCCGGCCGAGGGCTCGCCCCTGCTGCCGCAGCGACTGCCAAGAATGTGGGCATGTTCACCGGCGCGGTTGTCCCCGATGTGGCTGTGGAAGCCGGGAGCATCTATCCCGAGGCCCTTGAGAACAAGGTCGAGAACCCGGCGCTCCGTTCTGCTGTCGGTGGCGCGGCGGCGGGCGCGGTTGATTTCCTGACCCTACCTCCTGCCCTGCGTGCCCTGATGCCCGCCAAGGCGGCCTTGACTCGTGCGTCTGGTATGGGGGCACTGGCGAAGACGAGTGCCCTTGAGATCGCGAAACGCGCCCCTGTGGTCGGCGGACTAGAGGCCGCGCAGGAAGCCTCGCAGGCGGTGATCGAGATGCTCGCCGCCGGGCAGGATATCACCAGTAAGGAAGGGCTTTCCAACATCATCAACTCCGCGCTGATCGGCGGCATCGCGGGTACGGCGATAGGCGGCGCGGCCGGCGGATTCCACGGGGTGGCGGCACCCGTTCAGGATTCCCGCGTGCCCACGGATCGTGAACAGGTCGGCACATCTGAACAAGCGCCGCCAGTTTCAGCACCCGCTGAAATACCCGATTTGGGTACCAGCATACCCGATGTGGGTACGCCCGACCCCGTCGCTTTACACGCTGCCGCATCGCAGGAAGTGGCCGGGGTCGAGGCCGTACTGGCCCAAACTCAAGTTGCGCATGATACCGCAGTTGCAACTAGCGGCGCCCTGGCAGCGGAGTACGAGGCGGCCAAGACTACTCCGCCGGGCGAGCGCCGGGCCAAGAATGTCATTCTGGCCGAGAAGAAAGCCGCGCAGAAGGCAGTGGCGACGACGAAGGCCGAACTGGAGAAGGTCGGCGGAACGCTGTTCGCGGCTCGGCAGAAGGCCACCGAGATCGCCGCGCAACTCGACCCAGCGGCTGCGGCGATGGCGAGCCAAGGGGTCAGCATCGCCCCGACCCCCGCTGCGGCGACAGCCCCGGCACCCACCATTGAGGAACAAACCGCCCGCGCGGTAACCGGCGCGCGCATCGCGGCGGGCGGGGAAGTGCCCAAGCCTGCGGGCAACGTATCAGAGATTGGACAAACTCAGGCGGAACGTATCGCCAATGCGACGTTGCCCGACATCAAGGAGTTGGTTGTCGCCAAACTGACCGGGCAAGGCGAGAGCCTGATCGGGGGGATCAGCAGCAAGGTCGAGCGCGCGGTCACCGCGGCGCTGGCGCTGCCCACGGTTGAGGAACGGGTTGCCGCCATCCGCGCGACCGTGCCCAAGGCGTTCGCCGGGAAGCTCGCCAAGGTCGATGCGCAGGACTTCGCTGACGGGATCGCCCGGAAGGTGGGGGATGGGACGTTGTATTCGAGGGGGGGAGTTGACAAACCGACCACGTTTTATCGGGCGACGGAACCTGGCAGAACTGAGCGGATAAAGACGGGCGACGCTTTCTGGGACTCCCATGTGTTCGCGTCTAGTAGCGAGGAGAAGGCCCGCCCCTATGGAAGCCAGATCGAGAAGATAACTGCGAAGCCCGACGCCAAGATTCTGTATGAGGGCAGCCGCGAGTTTCGCTCAGTTGGTAAAGGGCTGACTGGTAATATGTCCATGCTTACATGGGCGTCTACGATTGCGCAACGAGCGAAGGATGCAGGGTACGACGCGGTTCACTTTAAGCGGCAAAGTGACATTGGTACAGCGATATTAAATCCCGAGAAGTTCAATCGTGGGGTTACTGAATCCAACGCCGCCCTAACGCAAGAAGGGTTCAAGTCTCGGGGGGCGATAAAGTTCGAGGGAGTCTGGGACGAGAACGCCGACCGACTTGTACCGCGGGGCGCAATTACATGGACGGACGGACTAAAAGGGTTAGGCGCAAGTGCCGGTCACATCGGGGCAACTCACGTTGCCACGCTTAGAAAAGTGACTGGCGGATTTGTCGCGGGCATCCCCGGTTGGCAATGGAAAGTAACGCCTGATTCTGGTATTGCCCGGTTTAATCAGGTTCCCGGTGACAAGATCGTGAACAGCCCGCAAAAGTTTTTCAAGACTCGCGAGCAGGCAAAGCGCGCAGTTGAAACTGTTCTCACTCCTGTTACCGAATCTAATGCAGCACTGACCCAAGACGAGTTCGACGTTCTCCCCGAACCTGCGAAGTTCGCCGCGGTTGACGAGTTCAATCGCATCATGGCAGCACGGGGCACCGCCCTGCGCCAAGAGATCGCGCGCATGCTAGGCCCCCGCGCCGGGTTGATCATGAAGACCTTCATGGCAACGCCCGACTCCCCGATCGGTTCCTACACGCGGGTCGATACCCTGAAGTCGGTCATCACGATGGCGCTGAACGCCCAGGACATCCTTGGCGTCGCCCACCATGAGGGGTACCACGCGGCGGAGGATTTAATTCTAACCAGTTCCGAACGCACAATTATCGCTAACGCCTTGAAAGAAGGGCGACCTTTGCGGCAGCAATTGTTACAAAGATTGTTACAATACGACCGCGAGAACAAGACCAATCTGACCGACGAAGTCTCCGCCATCCCCGCCGAAGCGCGGGCCTACGCTTACGAGTTCTGGAAACGCGGGGAACTGAAGGCCGAAAGTCGGCTGGATTCCATTTTCCGTAAATTGCAGGAGTTCTTCGAACGAATCGCGAACGCGGTGCGTGGACTTGGGTTCAAGTCGATGGAAGATATATTCACCGCGCTGGACCTCGGGCAGTTCGCGGAGCGGGAGAGCAACGCGGGTGAGGGAGCGCAGTTCGCATCCGAAGCCGGGGGTGACCGCTGGTACCGCTCCGCCCTGACCGACGCCGTGCGTGCCCTCCCGACCAAAGCCGCGAGCGTGCAAGGCTGGAAGGACCAGATCAAAGGGCTGGTGGGCAAGAACGACGTAAAGCAGGTCGAACTTGACGCCGTCGGCCTGAACGAGTTTCTCGACTTGCAGCAGGGGAAGGTGAGTAAAGACTCTATCATGGCGTTCCTCGGCGAGAACGGGGTGCGGGTGGAAGAGACACAATTCGCGGAAGGAGGCATGCGCCTAGATGACCGTGCGCATGAGATGTTTGGTGTTGCATATTATGATCAACTCGCTCCTGAACAGATGGCTGAGGTTCGGGAAGCGCAGGCGAATGAGCCTAGTGGGGAACCAAAATTCGCCTCCTACCAACTCCTCGGCGGCCAGAACTATCGCGAGTTGCTGTTGGCTTTGCCGAGTAAATTGGATGCTGAAGCCGAGGCACGCCGAATTATGGGCGAGCAACAATGGCTAGGTATGCACCCATCGCTACGACGAGAGCTTGCTGAGTCACAAACGAACGGGGCGCTCCGTGGGTCTTTCCGCTCCTCCCACTTCGACCAGCCGAACGTCCTCGCGCACATCCGGTTCAACGAGCGGGTTGACGCGAGTGGGGCGCGGGTACTGTTCATCGAGGAGATTCAATCTGACTGGGCGCAGAAGGGGAAGAAGGACGGGTTCGTTGGAAAGAATAAAGTTGAAGTGACGCAAGTTCAAGATGGAATGTACAAAGGTGATTGGGCAGTTGTAGTCAACGGAGAACAAGTTGCGGTTTACCCTGAGCGTGCCAACTCAGATAGAGTTGCTGAAGACTATCGCTCTGGAGGTCGTAAGGTTGCTGGGCAAATCCCCTCCGCCCCCTTCGTGACCAAGACCGAAGCGTGGGTCGCTCTCTCGCTCAAGAGAATGATCCGCTACGCCGCCGAGAACGGGTTCGACAAGGTGGCGTGGGCAAATGGAACTCAGCAGGCGGCGCGGTATGACTTGTCGAAACAGGTATCTGAAATCCAGTCCGTTCCGCGCACGGATGTAACGACTGGTGAAATGACGCGCAGTGTTTTGATCCAGATGGTCGATCACACGAGCATAACGCTGGGCGTGAATGCCAAAGGGATAATTGATAATACAAATTCGCGTGATGCTGCTTTGTATGGCAAGCCACTCTCTGACGTGATCGGAAAAGATTTGGCAGAGCGGATAATGAGCAAGCGTACTGACCTCATTACCGGAAGCGGGCTCAAAGTCGGCGGCGAGGGCATGAAGGCGTTCTACGACAAGATCGTCCCGAACGTCGCCAACGAGGTACTGCGGAAGCTGGGCGGGGGGAAGGTTGAAAATATCAAGTTCCCCATTACTGGGAATATCGCGACGGGAATAGAAGGGCCACTTAACCAGCCGGGATTTACCATCACCCCAGAACTCGCCCGCCGGGCGGCCGAAGGGCTTCCCTTGTTCTCGGAGGGCGCGGTCAATTCTCGGAGCGCCGCTATCAACATCACGCCAGAGGAAATAAAGACAGACCCTACTCCTGAGCGACTCGTCGCCATGTTGCGCAAATCGGAAGGGAAGGCGCTGCGCTACGTCATGGACGGGGACGGGGTATTCCACTTCTGGGATGCGTTTAAGGCCACGCATAAAGACGGCTCCGAGGCCGCCGGAGTGCCTTATGACTACACACGCCGCGGTCGTGTAGAACTTATCGACAATACCTATGCACATTTCAGTTATGCAGATATGGGGGTGCCCTCAGAATCGCTCCAGCGATACATGGTCGGGGACAAGACGATGTTCTCTTTGGCTGGCGAAGAGTTTACCGGCGCAGAGATGGCGAAAATAATCGCTGAAGGGGACGACGCCCTGCTGCGCGAATTGATGGCGCAAGGCGAAGACAGTTCGCAGGGCGCAATCGACCCCCTCATCCCCCCCGCCCTTCGCACGCTCTACTCCAAGGCCGCGGTGCAGGCCGAAGCCCAGATCGCGACGCAGATGCAGGAGGGGGAACTGGAGAGGATGCAGACTCAAGCCTCGTTCCTCGCGGTTCACGAGAACGCGCAGGTACCCGGCCCCTCGTTCGAGTTCGTCACCGGACTCGCCAAGGCCGAGGCGAATGGGTTCAAGCGGTGGTGGTTCGCCAACATTGCTACGCCGAACTTCGTGTCGAAGTCCTCGCTCGGCTACAAGAACGTGATGAATACCCTGAACACCTACATCCGCTATCGCAAGATACTGGCCGAGCAGATGCTGCGCGAGAAACTCCCCTCGTGGTACAAGGCCCCCGACGTGGACCGCAAGGCGGCGTTCGGCGTCATGCTCAAGAGGACAGTCGAGGGGTACTCGAAGGACTCGGTCGAACTCACGGCCCTGCTCGCCCCCCTTACGCAAGAGCAGAAGACCCTCTACACCCAAGCGACCGGAATGATCGAAGGCTTCCTGCGCGCGCAGTTCGTCAAGGATCAGGCCGCGCGCAAGACCCAACTTACCAGCCCCGGCGCCTATGAGAAGTGGGAGGCCGACCGAAAGGCGCAGGTTGACTCCATGATCGACAAGGGCTACGTGCCCCTGCGCCGCTATGGCGACTACAGCGTGCGCGTGTACACCGAGACGCCCGATGGCAAGCGCATCGACGGCGGACTGGTGTTCGTGGACTCCGAACGCGCCTCGCTGACGGTTGCCAAGATGTATCAGGACGAGATCAACCGCACCGGCGTCAACCTCAAGGTGGAGCAAGGCACCCGCGACAAGAACGTGCGTGACACCGGCATCTCGATCGAACAGTTCCTGGGCACCCTGCGGCGCAATGGCGTGGACATCTCCCAAGCCGAACGCGAGCGCCTGGTGCTGACCTTCACCAACTCCGAGTCCATGATCCGCAACAAGTTGATGCACCGCGAGGGGCTGCCCGGCTACTCCGAGGACAGCATGCGCGTGCTCCACGAGTTCGGCGTGAACACGTCCGGTGAACTGGCCTACGCCCGCTTCGCCGATGCGATTGACGCCGCCTCGGAAGGCCGCGCAGTGACTGCCGACGTGAACTCGGTCAACTCGGAGCCAGAGATACAGATCGACGAGCGCCTGCCGAACGAGGACGGGACAGGCTACGAACCCATCCAGGACTTCAGAGCGCGAAACCTGTGGACGCAGGACGGGCAATACAGTGGGTTCTACAAGAACATCTCCAACGAGTTATCCAACTACGTGCTGGTACCCGACCATTCGGGGGGCTGGAGTCGCCGCCTGCGCGCGGGTGCGATGGTGTACTTCATCGGCGGGTCGCTCTCGGGGGCCGTGGTGAACGCCATGTCGATCCCGATGCTGACCGTGCCGGAACTCTCGATCCACACGAACTACAGCAACGCACTCACGACTACGATGGGCGCGTGGAAGGATGCGTGGCGGTACTACCACATCCTGCGCGACACAGAGAAACTGACCGACCCGAGTATCGTCATTCCCGGTATTAGCATGGAGATGCGACAGGCGATGCGCGCGGCATCCGATCACATCTTCGACACTGAGATCCACCAGATGCTTGGCATGAGCCAGGGCACCGTGTACTCCAAGAGCCGCAAGGTACAGCGCGCGATGGAAGCGTGGATGGCGCCGTTCCGTGTGAGCGAGCAGACCAACCGCTTGACATCCTTCATGGCGGCGTATCGAATCGGGCAGGAGAATAAACTGACCGGGCAGGAACTGTTCAAGTTTGCAAGCGGCATCGTGGACTCAACTCAAAATAATTACTCCGAATCAAATAGGCCCGGCGCGGCGCGGAACCCGGTCTTCGCCCTCATGTTCATGTTTAAGAGCTTCCCCCTGTTCATGACCGAAGCCATCGCGCTCATGTACAAGCAGAGTCCGAAGTCGGCGGTGTACATGCTGCTCGGGCTCACCATGATGACCGGCGTGCAGGGCTTGCCCTTCGCCGAAACGATTCAGGACTTGATTGACACGATTGCGCAGCAGATATTCGGCTCACCGTTCAACTCGCGTCGCGCCATGAGGAACGTCATCAAGTCTGCGTCCGAAGCGATGGTCGGTGCCGACCTGTCCGAGGTTGTGCTGCGCGGCGTGATCAATGACGTGCTCGGCATCAGTGTGTCCTCGCGCATCGGCGCAGGTGACTTCGTGCCCGGCTCGCGCCTGGGCACGGCGGACGCCGACAAGGGTCGCGTGCTCTCCGACATGCTCGGTGCCCCGTTTGCGATGGTCAAGGATGCACTGACGAACGTCGGCGGGGCAGTGGGTGGACTCGCTACGGCTGATTGGAAGCAGGTGGCGGATGCGCTGCGAGCCGGCGGGCCGGTTGCTATCAGGAACGCGATCAAGGGTGCGGAGCAACTGAACACTGGCTTTGCTTGGGACTCCAAGGGGCGTAAGGTCGCCGACGTGAACACCTTGTCGGCGATACTCCAGATGGGCGGATTGGCCCCGGCCAAGGTTGCCAAGTTGTACGAGTTTGAGTCAATCAATGTCCAAACCAAATCGTTCCACGCGCAGTTTAGTCAGGAACTTCAGAGCCAGATGATCAAGGCCATGCGCGAGAACGATACCGAGAAGGTGCAGGAGATCAACGACCTGCGCACGAAGTGGAACGCGGAGTACCCGACCATGCCCATCATGCCCAACGCCGCGGCGACCCGGCGGGCGATCATTCTCGCGGGCGTGCCGCTTGACCAGCGCAGCCGGATGTTGTGGTCACGGCGCATCCGGGG
>JANLIC010000284.1 GCA_024654125.1 Sulfuricaulis sp.
CTCGCCAGCGACGGATGCGCCTTGCGAAATGCGATCATGCGTTTGAAGAAGCGGAACATGTCCGGGTTTGCGCGCAGACGGCCCCAATCGATCCAACCAACTTCGTTGTCCTGATTGTAAGGATTGTTGTTCCCCGCCTGCGTGTGCATGAACTCGTCCCCGGCGCGGAACATGGGCGTCCCGTTCGAAAGGAACAGCAGGCAACAGAAATTCTTGATCTGTTGCTTGCGCAGTTTCACGACCTCCGGCGGCGCGCCCTCGTCCCCTTCCCAGCCGCAGTTCCAACTGTGATTTTCCGCCATGCCGTCCGTGTTGTCGTGGCCGTTGGGACCGTTCCGCTTCCGGTTGTAGGCAACCAGATCGTAGAGGGTGAATCCGTCGTGAGAGGCGATGTAATTGACGCTCTGATGGGGGTGATAGGCGTTCATCCGATCGTCGGGGAACAGATCGTCGCTGCCGTACAGGCGGCGCATCAGGGCTGGCGCCATGCCGGGATCTCCCTTTACGAAGCGTCGGAGATCATCCCGGTATCTGCCGTTCCACTGGCAAGCCATGATCCCCGGAAACGCCCGGCCCAATTGATACACCCCGGCGGCGTCCCAAGGCTCGGCAATCAGCCGCAAGTGCGCCAGATCCGGGTCGGAAGCCATGTCGCTGAGCAGCGGCGCGTCGTTTAGATTGACCGATCCGTCCGGGTTGCGGGTAAAGAGGGAAGCGAGGTCGAAGCGAAATCCGTCGACATGCATCTCGTACGCCCAATGGCGAACGCTATCCATGATCATCTTGCGGACGGAGCGGTTCGCACAATTGAGCGTGTTGCCGGTGCCGGAGAAATTTTCGTAGGGCGCGGCCGGCCGGTCCGCCATCAGATAGTAGGTGCTGTTGTCGATTCCCTTGTAGCTATAGACCGGGCCCGTGTGACCGCCCTCGCTCGTGTGATTGTAGACGACGTCGAGGACCACCTCGATATCCGCCTGGTGCAGCGCCTTGACCATTTCGCGAAACTCGTTGTGTTGCGCCTTGACCGTGTGGTCGCTGAGATAGCCATGGTGGGGGGAGAAGAAGTTCAGCGGCATATAACCCCAGTAGTTGTCGTCGGAAGGGTCGTATTGAAACACCGGCATCAACTCCACCACGGTGACGCCAAGGTCCTTCAAGTACGGAATTTTCTCGACCAAGCCCGCAAACGTTCCGCGCGCTTGGTCCTTGACCCCGGAGTTGGGATTCCTGGTAAATCCTCCGACATGCAGCTCGTAGATGACGGTATCGGTTTCGTGCCGGGGGCGATGGTCGCCTTGCCAGTCGAAGCGCTCGCTGTCGCCCGTAAGGACACCCAAGGGCGCCTTTCCCGCGTTCGAGCCAGGCCAGGCGGCGGCGAGCCGGTCGAACGCCGGGGGAAAGAACACGGACTTTGCATAGGGGTCGAGCAGTATTTTATTGCGATCGAACCAGTGCCATTCGAACCGGCCATTGGGCGTGGGTCCATCGACACTGTACGCGTAGTAGGACGCGCCCCGCATCGACACGAACGGGATACGGCAATGCCAGATCCGGCCCGTTTTGTTCTTGAGGTAATCGAACGGATATTCGAATACGGGATCAACGCTGTTGCGCTCGGTATAGAGCAACAACGTGACGCTTTGCGCATGCTTCGAGTAAAGCGCGAAGTTGTAGGCGCCCTCTTCTTCTATCTTGGTCGGGCCCAGGGGGAACGGAAGCCCTTCCGTCGCCGCCCACCTGGATGATGCTGTCTCTTGTAACGTCATGTTTGCTCCGATGTCATTTTCTCTGTCGGTGATGACTGGAGGCGCGATGGATGTCGCTGGTACCCCATTTCCAATCCCGGATTTCCGGCATGTCCTCACCATGTTGCCGGATGTAGCGCTGGTGGTCGATCAGTTTGTCTCGAATGAATTGGGTGAGATAAGCAGCGCACGGGCCCAAACTCGACACCCGATCGACGACGTCTTTGACTAAATGAAAGCGGTCGATGTCGTTGCGCACCGCCATGTCGAAGGGCGTGGTGGTGGTTCCTTCTTCCTTGTACCCACGAACGTGCAGGTTGTGATGGTTGGTTCGCCGATACGTCAGCTGATGGATCAGAGAAGGATATCCGTGGAAGGCGAAGACGACGGGTTTATCCTTGGTGAACAGAACATCGAAGTCCTTGTCGCTCAAGCCATGAGGATGCTCACTCTGTGGCTGCAGCGCCATCAAATCCACCACATTGATGACGCGGATCTTAAGCTCCGGGAAATGCTGCCGCAGCATCATCACCGCGGCCAGCGTCTCCATGGTGGGCACATCGCCGGCGCAGGCCATCACCACATCGGGCTCGCTGCCCTCGTCGTTGCTGGCCCATTTCCAGATGCCGAGCCCGGCGGTGCAGTGTTTGACTGCTGACTCCATGTCAAGCCATTGCGGCGACGGGTTTTTGCCGGCAACGATGACATTGACGTAGTGGCGGCTGCGCAGGCAGTGATCGGTCACCGTCAGCAGGGTATTGGCATCAGGCGGCAGATACACGCGGATGATGTTCGCATTCTTGTTCGCCACCAAATCGATGAAGCCGGGGTCCTGGTGAGTGAAGCCGTTGTGATCCTGACGCCACACGTGCGAAGACAGCAGGTAGTTCAGTGAAGCAATGGGCCGCCGCCACGGAATCCGGCGGGTCACATCCAGCCACTTGGCGTGCTGGTTGAACATCGAATCTATGATGTGAATGAACGCTTCGTAACATGAGAAAAAGCCGTGTCGGCCGGTCAGGAGGTAACCTTCGAGCCACCCTTCGCACTGATGCTCGCTCAACATTTCCATCACCCGGCCATCGGCCGCGATGTGATCGTCAGTGGGGATGATTTCCGCTGTCGAGCTGCGGTTCGTCACCTCCAGCACGGCGCTCCAGCGGTTCGAAACGGTTTCGTCCGGGCTGAAAACGCGGAAGTTGTGTGCGTCGGCGTTGAGCTTGAACACGTCGCGGATGAACTGACCCTGCACGCTCGTCGCTTCGGCTTCCACGACGCCGGGCTTCGCCAGCTTGACCGCGTAGTCGCGGAAGTCCGGCATATTCAGATCCCGAAGCAGTAGCCCGCCATTGGCATGAGGATTCGCTCCCATTCGCCGCTCGCCCTTCGGCGCCAGTTCGGCCAGTTCAGCAAGGAGCCTGCCGTTCTTGTCGAATAATTCCCGGGGCCGGTAACTCTTCATCCACTGTTCGAGAATTTTCAGGTGCCTGGGCTTGGTCGCCAACTGCGCAACCGGGACTTGATGCGCGCGAAATGTCCCTTCGACTGGTTTGCCATCGACCACGCCAGGACCAGTCCACCCCTTCGGCGAGCGCAGGATGATCATCGGCCAGCGCGGTCGTTGCTTGAACCCGTTCTTTCGAGCATCGCGCTGAATGTGTTGAATGTCGGCCACGATCGTGTCGAGTGTGGCCGCCATGAGCTGGTGCATCTCGTTCGGGTCGTCGCCCTCGACGAAATAGGGGGTGTACCCGTAGCCACGGAAGAGCGCTTCAAGCTCGTCGCGGGAAATGCGGGCGAGCACCGCGGGCCCGGCTATCTTGTAGCCGTTCAAGTGCAGGATGGGAAGTACGGCGCCGTCGTGCACCGGATTGAGGAATTTGTTCGAGTGCCAGCTGGTCGCCAGCGGGCCGGTTTCCGCCTCGCCATCGCCCACGACACAGGCGACCAGCAAGTCGGGATTGTCGAACGCCGCGCCATACGCGTGCGCCAGCGAATAGCCGAGTTCGCCGCCTTCGTTAATGGAGCCTGGGGGTTCCGGCGCGACGTGACTGGGGATGCCGCCGGGAAAAGAAAACTGGGTGAACAATTTCTTCATGCCCTGTTCGTCCCGGGAAATGTTCGGATACAGTTCGCTGTAAGTACCCTCCAGATACGTGTTGGCCACCAGACCCGGTCCGCCATGCCCGGGGCCGGTGACATAGATTATGCCCAGGTCATATTGCCGGATGATCCGGTTGAGGTGGACATAAATAAAGTTCAAGCCCGGCGTGGTACCCCAGTGCCCCAGCAACCGCGGCTTTACGTGCTCCAGCGTCAACGGTTTTTTAAGCAGCGGATTATCGTACAAATAAATCTGGCCAACCGACAGATAGTTGGCTGCCCGCCAATAGGCGTTCATCTTGCGCAGAAAATCAGGCGTCAACGGTTTGTCCGTGAGCTTATGCTTTTTCGTCTTCATGACCATGTTCATTTTCCTTTCCAAAATAGACTACCTACCGGGCTGGCGCCTGGGCGATGTCCAGCCAAGCCGAAAGAAGTCATTGTTTCTCCTCTTTGGCATATTTAGAGCCGATATCGCCACAATAATCCTGTCCCCGTACCTCGGGCATCGGCCTATGTCCGAAATGTGTATTGTGGTTTGTCCAATTCTCACACCGGTGTTTGTCCTATGGTTTGACTCGAGCCGGCTTCGTGTCAACTGCGAAGATCGATGACTTCGAGTCGTTGCGCCACATCCGGGTGGTCCGGCGAGGGCCCCTCGATCAGGATCAAGTAATCCCCCGGAACGCCCTGCGCCGCCACCCACTGTTTCGCCCATAAACGCCAGTCCCCCGGCGCCTCGTCCAGTTTTTCCGGGTGGATGCCGTAGGAGAATTGAAGCCCCTGGCAGGTTTCCTCGCTGGTGGACGCGGCAGTGATCCAGACGGGAAAACGGAACCGGGTGAGCTGCCGCGCCGTGGATCCGCTGCGGCTCGGGACGACCACGGCGGCGACGGACATCCTGGCGAGGACGTTCTCGATGCTCATGGAGACTAGGTCGGAAGGACCGACGGTCCCCGAATCGATCACCGTCTTCATGGCCTCGCGGACGAACTGGCCCGTCCGGTACGGCTCCGCCGCCCCTGCGATCCGGGCGAGGGTCCGCACCGCCTCGACCGGGTATCTCCCCATGGCGGACTCGCCGGAGAGCATCACACAGTCGGTGCCGTCGATGACCGCGTTGGCAACATCGGTGGCCTCGGCGCGGGTCGGCCGGGCGTTCCCGGTCATCGACTCGAGCATCTGGGTCGCCGTGATGACCGGTTTGCCGACGAGATTCGCACGGTGGACGAGCCGTTTCTGCTCGATGGCGATACGCTCGATCGGGATCTCGACCCCGAGGTCCCCCCGGGCCACCATGATGCCGTCGGAAGCTCCGAGGATCCCGTCGATCCGCTCGAGGGCGACGGCGCGCTCGATCTTGGCGATGAGGAACGGGTTGCGCCCGGCCGCGCGGGCCGCACGCCGCACCTCGTGCATGTCTTCCGCCGAGGCGACGAAGGACTGGCTCACGGCGTCGATGCCGTTCTCGAGCGCAAACTTCAGGCACTCCTGGTCTCGCGCGGTAAAGGCGTCGACCCCGAGGTCGACGCCGGGTACGTTGAGCCCCTTGCGCGAGCGGAGCTCACCCCCGGCCATCACGCGGCACGCCACGTCGTTCCCCCGGACCTCCTCCACCTCGAGGCGGATGATCCCGTCGTTCAGATACAGGGTGTTTCCCTTCCGGACCGAGGCGGGGAGACGGCGGAAGTCGACCGATGCGCGGGTGGCGTCGCCGACGATGGTATCCGTCGTCAGGGTGAACGGGTCCCCTGGATGGAGCAGGACGGACTCTGTCGTCAGGAAGCCGATGCGTATCTTCGGCCCCGGGAGGTCCGCCATGATGGCGATCCGCCGGCCTGTCCTGCGGGAGGCGCCACGGAGGTTTTCGATGACCCGCCGGTGGCTCTCGAAGCCCCCGTGGGAAAAGTTCAGCCGCGCGATGTTCATCCCGGCCAGGAGCAGTTGATCCATGACCTCGGGCGACTCGGACGCCGGGCCGATGGTGCAGACGATCCGGGTCTTGTGGGCGGGTAGGATCACGCGGCACCTCCGGTACTCCGGTTCCTCTCTAATACTCTAAGCAAATGATCAATATCCACCCTACAGGATAAGGTATTCCACCTTGTCGACTTCCACGCTTAGCCGGCTAGCTCGCGCAAGGCGGCCAGGGCGCGGTCTATCTCATCGTTAGTGTTGTAGACGTGGGTGGAGATGCGGACGGTGCCTTCCAGCCCCAGCCGGTGGTGCAAAATGTGCACGCAGTGATAGCCGCCGCTGACGAGAATCTGGTAGCGGTCACACAGGAGGCGGGCGAGGGACTCCTGGGTGAACCCCGGCGCATCGAGAGTGAAGGTGGCCAGCCCGATCCGCTTGTCCATAGGCGCTGAATCCGCCAGGATGTGTACGCCCGGGATGCTGCGCAGACCTTCCACAAGCTGACGCCCTAGCGACTGCGAATGCGCCCGGACTGTATCCATGCCCAGGCGGCGTAGCCAGGCCACCGCTGCCGCCAGCCCGATGGCGCCCTCGATGTTGGGCGTGCCGGCCTCGAACCGCTGCGGCACGTCCATGACCTCAAAGTGGTCTTCGCCGTGATAGCGCACCATGCCGCCGCCGGTCTGGTACAGCGCAAGCTGCTCCAGCCGTTCGCGCTTGCCGTACAGCACGCCAATGCCTGATGGCCCCAGCAGCTTGTGCCCGGAGAGCACCAGAAAGTCACAGTCCAGCGCGCGCACGTCCAGCGGGAGATTGCTCGAACTCTGGGAGGCGTCAATCAGCAGCGGCAGACCGCGGTGATGGGCGACGCCGGCCCACTGTTCGACCGGCGCAATAACGCCCGTGATGTTTGAGACGTGCGCCAGCGCGAGTAATCTGGTGCGCTGCGAAAGAACGCTCTCCACTTCGTCGTAGAGCGGAAGGCCGTCCTCGGCCAGGCCGACGGGGACCGTCCGCGCCCGTAGACGCCATGGCAAGTAGTTGGAATGATGCTCCAGCGCCGTGAGCACGACCTCATCATCGGGACACAGCCCCAGTCCGTCGGCGACGAGGTTGATGCCTTCCGTGGAGTTACGGGTGAAAACGATTTCGGAGGGCGAGGCGTTGAGGAATGATGCAATTTCGCGCCGGGCATCCTCGTAGGCCGCGGTGACCTCATCGGCCAGGGTGTGCACGCCCCGGTGTACGTTGGCGGTCCCTTCGCGGTAGACGCGGGTCACGGCGTC
>JANLIC010000290.1 GCA_024654125.1 Sulfuricaulis sp.
TTTTTGGCTGCTGACATGTTCATACCTCCAGATAAGATCGAAATACTGTTGGGCCAATTTTGCCGGGCTGTTTCGTGCAACGCCGGCTCCATAATCCTCATGCTGCGACGGAATGCCGCTGTGGATTTAAAACCGTTTAGGGCATGGAGAAACTTGATTTAGATCAATTTACCCAAAAATGTTTTAAACTTTGACGCCGGTCAAGTTTCCCGATTGATATTGTTGCCAACAAAGCTAGCAGGACTCCACGCAGCCACCATGACCAATATCAAAAGTCAGAAAGTAATCATCTCTTGCCGCCGTTCGTCGCATCTCCTAACCTGAGCCCGTCCATGTCCGGTCTCTCCTCCCAGCGCCGGGCATCCGGTCAATCCAGCAGTCTCTACACACTGCTGGTTTTCCTTTCTATCGTGCTGGTATTGCTGGTCGTCATGCTGAGCGCCTATCTCCGGCTTTCGGGAAGCGGTCTGGGGTGTGTCGACTGGCCCTCGTGTTACGCCCTGATCAAGACCGAAGCGGGAGGCGCGGAATCGCTCGCCGCCGCGCATCGGGTGCCACCGTGGGCGACGCTGACGCATCGTCTGGTGGCTTCCGTGTTGGGACTGCTTGTACTAAGCGTCGCGCTCTTGGCCTGGCGCCGGCGCCGGGAATCCAGACAATCCATCGCAATGCTGCTGGCAGTGCTAACCATGACTGTGTTTCTATCGGTGCTTGGCTACATTACGCCCTCGCCACTGCGGCCGTGGGTCACGCTCAGCAATCTGCTGGGCGGCATGACGATGTTGGCCATGCTGTGGTGGATGGGACAACGTTCAGTGATGACTGAAAAATTGAATTTCAAGGATCACAGTTTAAGGCCCTGGGCCCTCACCGGCCTGGTCATTGTTTTCCTGCAGATCGCGCTGGGGGGATGGGTCAGTGCCAATTTCGCGGCGTTGTCCTGCACCGACCTGATCGGCTGCGGTGGATATCCCTGGGCCAACGGACCCTGGCGTGAAAGCTTCAACTTGTCCCGCGACTTGCCCGTCACGGATGGCGGCGTCGTGATCGCCGGCGATACGGGCAAGCTCATCCACATCGTTCATCGCGCCGGCGCGGCGTTCACATTTCTGTATCTGGGATGGCTCGGCTGGCAAGCCGTCAGACTCCGAGACCGTTACCGCGGTACCGGCATCGCGATGTTGGTATTTCTCACACTACAGATCGCGCTGGGGGTTTTTGCCGTTGCCTACAGCTTGCCGCTAGGTCTTGTCACGGTGCATAACACGATCGCCGCGCTGTTGTTGCTTTCCGTCGTGAACTTGAATCACCTGCTGACACCAAGAATGGCAAAATGACCCCGGCCCCAGTCCCACATCAAAAACATATCGCCATCTGGCTGCTGATCGTCGCGGCCATGATTTTCGTTATGGTGGTGCTGGGCGGGACCACGCGACTGACGCGCTCGGGTCTGTCCATTGTCGAGTGGCGATTGTTCGAGGGCACGCTGCCGCCGCTTACCGAAGCACACTGGCAGGAGATGTTCGATTTGTACAAAAAAACACCCGAGTATCAAAAAATCAATGTCGGCATGGATATCGCCGGTTTCGAGAAAATATTCTGGCTCGAGTACCTGCACCGGCTCTGGGGCCGGCTGATTTTCTTCGTCGCACTGGTGCCGCTGCTGTGGTTCCTGTGGCGCGGGCACATCGAAAAGAAACTGATCCCGCGCATGGTCGCAGTGCCCTTGCTGGTGGCGCTGAACGGCGTGCTCGGCTGGCTCATGGTGGCGAGCGGCCTCATTGATCTGCCGCGCGTGAGCCCCTACCGCCTGACCGCGCACCTGGGGCTGGCGGTGGCGATCTACGCCTATATCCTTTGGATGGCGCTGAACCTCGTCTCGGAGCGCGCACCGGTCGTCGCGCCGCCGGGATTGCGGCGTTTTGCGCACGCCGTTACCGGTCTGGTATTTCTCATGATCCTCTCGGGCGGATTTGTCGCCGGCACCAAGGCCGGGTTCGCCTTCAATACTTTTCCGCTGATGAATGGCCAGTTTTTCCCCGAGGGCATGTACGCCATGCAACCGTTCTGGATAAACTTGTTCGAGAACATCGCCACGGTGCAGTTCAATCACCGCCTGCTCGCCTACCTGTTGTGTCTCGTGATTCCGTTTTTCGGGTGGAAGATGACGCGCGCGAATCTGCCGAATTGGGCACGGAGGGTGGCGCCATGGCTGGTGGGCTGGCTCATGGTGCAGGTGCTGCTCGGTATCGCCACGCTGATTAACTTCACACCGGTTCCTCTCGCCGCGGTGCATCAGGCCGGTGCGCTGATTTTGCTCAGCCTGGCGGTGTATTGCGCGCATGCGTTGCGCGCCCGGTAGAACGGAGAGAATCGGTTACAATTTCTTTTTTGAATGCAGCAGCGGGGTTATCTCCTCCACCGACAATGGGCGGCAGAAGAAATACCCCTGCATGCTGTCGCATCCTTCCTTTCGCAAAAACGCGAGTTGCTCCGCGGTCTCGACTCCTTCGGCAAGCACATTCAGCTTCAAGGCATGGCCCATGACGACAATGGCCTTGACCAGCGAGGCATCGTCTTCATCGACCGTGACATCCTGCACGAAGGACTGATCGATCTTTAGCGTATCGATGGGAAAACGCTTGAGATAACTGAGCGAGGAATAACCGGTTCCGAAGTCATCGATCGCCAGCCGGATGCCCATGCGCCTCATGTCGCCCAGCATGCGCACCGTGGGCTCGGCGTTTTTCATGATCGCGCTCTCGGTGATTTCCAGTTCAAGCTGTTCCGGCACCAGACAGCTTTCCCCCAGCACTCGCGAAATGGTCTCGACAAGACTGGGCTCGCCGAAAACAGCTCCGGAGAGATTCACGGCCATGGTGATGGGAGGCAGGCCGGCGGAACGCCACGCCTGCGCCTGGAGACAGGCTGTTCGCAGCACCCATTCGTCGATGCTTTTCATGAGGCCGGTCTCCTCGGCCACGGGAATAAACTGGGCGGGCGATACCAGCCCCAGCTCCGGATGCCGCCAGCGAATCAAGGCCTCGACACCCGTGATCGCCCCCGTCGCCAGATTCACCTGTGGCTGGTAATAGAGCAGGAATTCCTGGCGTTCGAGGGCATGCCGCAGGTTGCTCTCCAGCATGAATTTTTCGAGCGCCTTGGCGCCCATCTCCGAAGAATAGAACTGGAACCTGTTGCGGCCCTGCTCCTTGGCGCGGTACATGGCGGTATCCGCGTTGCGCAGCAGCTTCAGCGAATCGTCTCCGTCGCTGGGATAAAGACTGATGCCGATGCTGGTGGTCATGACAAATTCGCGGGCTTTCACGTCGAACGGTTGGGACACCGTATCAAGAATTTTCTGCGCGATGACCGGCACGTCGTCCGCGCTCGCCAGATCCTCCAGCAGCACCGTGAATTCATCGCCACCGAGTCGCGCCACCGTGTCGCCTTCGCGCACGGAATCCGTCAGCCGCTGGGCGGCGACGCGCAGCGCGCTGTCGCCGATGTCATGTCCGAGGGTGTCGTTGATGTTCTTGAAGCGGTCGAGATCGAGGAACAGCACGGCCAGGGGTCGGTTGGTCCAGCGCGCACGTGCCAGCGCATGATCGAGACGTTCGAGAAACATAGCGCGATTCGGCAGTCCGCTCAGGGAGTCGTGATGCGCCAGGAATTGCAACCTTCCCTGGGCCTGCATGCGCTCAGTGACGTCGCGCACGATGGCATGCAGGTAGCGCTCGCCTTTCAGTTCGATGGCGTTCAGGCTGACTTCGGCATGAAACGAGGTCCCGTCCAGACGGATATGCTCCCACTCAAAAAACTGAGGCTCGCCGCCGAGAGCCGCGTCGATTTTTTGCTGCGCCTTATCCTTCGACGGACGCCCGTCCGGCTGATAGGGCGGCGAGAAATCAATCGGCGAACGGCCGATGATTTCATGGCGCTGGCACCCGAACATCTCCAGGGTGTGCTTGTTGCAATCCACGAACACGCCATTCATGAACAGGAAGATGGCATCCTTGGCCAGTTCGAACAGGGTCCGGTACTTGATCTCGTTTTCCCACAACGCTTCTTCCGCGAGCTTTCTTTCGGTAATGTCCCGGACCGTACCAATAACACGATTTATTTTTCCACTGTCGTCGGCTAAAGGTTCAGACTGGCTCAGCGCCCAGCGCACTTTGCCGTCCGGTCTCAGGATGCGGAATTCAATTGTCGTGGCAATCCCCTGGCGCAGCATTCTTTCGATATTGCGCTCCAACCGGCTTACATCATCGGGATGCGTACGCGCCATGGCGCAGGCGAAGGTACCGTCGAATTCTTTCTCACTCAGCCCATAAACCCGGTACATCTCCTTCGACCATTTGACCTTATTCGTCGCCACGTCCCATTCCCAACTACCGACACTGGCGATACGCTGGGACCGGTCAAGAAACTCCTCGTTTTCCTTGAGGGCCTTTTGGGACCGGAGCAATTGCGTGACATCCTGATTCACCACGATGGCTCCGGTTATCTCGCCTTCCGAACCAAAGACGGGTGTCGCCGAATGCAGAATGGTCTTGCGCGCTCCGTCAAAACATTCGATGTCGATCAACTCATTAATGGACGTTTCACCCCGGGCGATGGCACGCGCCGCGCCCCATTCCGCGGCCGCGATTGGCTTGCCGGAGTCTGCCCACCAGCCCTTGTATTCACTGAATTGATCGATACCGACATACCGGGCCCCGGCCCAGATCGCGTACCCGGCCGGATTGCAGGAGATGATTTTGCCGGCACCATCGATGATCCAGACACCAACCGGCAGCGCCTCTAAGATACCGCTCAGCAATAGCTCGTTCTCATTGACGGCATCTGTCGCCCGTTTAAATTCAGTGATGTCATGGCCGATCGCCACGATGTTAAACCCCTGGCCCAGGGCATCGTCCATGCGGCTGACGTTCCATACCATATTCCTCCGGCGGCCGTCCGCGGCCTTGATCTCGTTCTCAAATCCGCGTGATTCATTACCGGCAATGACGCGCAGGAGGTCGGCTTCGACGGCCTCCCATTTGCCCCGGGGCAAGAACAATTCGAAGTAATTCTTCCCCAGTACCTCCTGGCGTCGGCGTCCGTACACGCGCTCGGCCTCGGGATTGAATTCGAGGATACGGTGATCGGGAGACAGGACAATGATGACATTGAGCGCGGTTTTGACAATCGAGCGGAGACGGGTCTCGCTCATCTGCAAGGCCTCTTCGGCATTCTGGCGCGCGGTGATATCCGTGATATATCCTTCGAGCGCTCGCAGTTTTCCATCAGGTGAATACACCCCGCGGCCCTGCTCCCAGACCCACCTCAGCTTGCCATCGGCCCTGACAATACGATAAGCAAGCTGAAATGGACGCTTCAATCCAACAGCAGCGTCCAGATCGGCGGAAACATAATCCAGATCATCGGAATATATTACTTGCTGAAACGAAATCTTTTTCTTCTCTAAAAAATCGCTCGCGGCGTAACCCGTCAGCGCCTGACAACCGTCACTGACATATTCCATAGTCCAGTTCTCGTCGTGCTGGCAGCGATATACCATTCCCGGCAGGTTTTCGATCAACATCGAAAGGGCTCGATGGCTGTCCGCCAAGTCATCATGGGTATGACGTCGCTCAATTTCGGCCGCAGCGCGCACGGCCAATAACTCCAATAATAGTTCTGCGGTTTCCACATCACGCAGCGGTTTGCTGTCCATAACCACCAGCAGGCCCAACGGCTGTCCTTCAGAACCGAACAAAGGAGCGCCGACATAACATTCGGCTTTCAGTTCTGCAAGATCCCGGTCTTTCGGAAACAGCTTGCGGACGTTGGCCGAGTAGACACAAATACTGTTGTAGACAACGTTGTTACAAGGGGTGTCTTTCAGCGTATAACTGAAAGGGTCAACAAACTTCCCGGCGAAATAGGCGGCAATGACATTAACCCGCTGTCCATCGTCCTCGGACAATTCACCGACAAAGGCATAGTCCATGTCCAGCGTTTTGGTGAGATGCTGGACCAGTGACCGGAAAAAATCCTTCCCGACAGCCACCGAGGCGATGCTGCGCAGAAGGCTGACGGAACGTGCGTGCGCCTTCGGCGCGGATGCCCGACGTCGATGGTTGCGTTTCAGCTTGATGACCGGTTTTGTTGCCATACACCCTGACTCTCTTGCGGCTATATTGCGCCTGAATTCATGACCAATACCTCTTGTTTTTGAGGGGCCCGAAACACGTTACAAGCACATATTTACTATTTATAGATCAGTAAGAAGGGGAATTTCTTGCCTGCACGTCCAATCAGCCTGAATTGCAAGGATTTTATCGACGATCCAGGCCCTTTGATTTTCATCAAGGCCCCACCGCCAGCACGGCTGATACAAAGCACGCAGCCCACAAACAAGATCCGTCATGTCTCACGCCACGATTCCCACTGATTCCGAACCAACGAGGTGGCAGGTATTCACCGCCGCGCCGCACCGGACGATGTTCCTTCCCGGCGTGCTTCAGAGCGTGCTAATCATGCTGTTCTGGTTTGCAGAGCTGCTCGGGCGCGTGGGATGGATACCTCCCTTGCTTCTGGCGTTGCCAGCGACTCAGGTGCATGTTTTTCTCATGCTGTTCGGGTTGTTCCCGTTTTTTATTTTTGGATTCCTGTTCACCGTCTACCCGCGCTGGATGGGTGGTCCGGTCATACCGGCTTCGCGCTACGTTCCTGTTTTCATTCTTCTCGTTACGGGGATGGTTTTGTTTTACGCGGGGCTGTTCACTTCGCCCCTTATCGTGGCAACAGCCCTTAGCCTGCAACTGACGGGATGGGGGGTGGCGCTCTATGCCTTGTTCACGGTTTACCGACAGGCACCCAAGCGTGGGCCACACGAGCGCCTGCTCAACCTCGCGCTCGCCGCCGGTGCGATCGGTATTCTGTGTTTCCTGACGGGTGTCGTGACCCAGTCACCGCTGGCGTTCCGGCTGGCGCGCGAGATCGGCCTGTGGCTGTTTCTGATGCCGGTGGTGTTTCTGGTGGCACACCGGATGATTCCGTTCTTCAGCCAGAGCGCGCTCATCAATTACATCATGGTGCGGCCCGCCTGGGGTCCACCGGTGATGGTGGTCTGTGTCGTGGCGCACGCGGCGTTCGAGATCGCCGGCCTGCCGGCGTGGCGCTTCCTCGCGGACGTGCCATTGGCTGCCGCGGCGCTGCATCACTCCTGGCTCTGGCAGTTCCGCCGCAGCTTTCATGCGCGGCTGCTGGCCATGCTGCACATCGCCTTCCTCTGGCTCGGCATCGGCATGACGCTCTACGCGTTGCAAAGTCTGGCGCTGCTCGTCACCGGCACGGATTACTTTGGGCGCGTGCCGCTGCATGCACTGGGCATCGGTTTCTTCACCGGCATGGTGGTGGCCATGGCCTCGCGCGTCACGCTCGGTCACTCCGGCCGCGCACTGGAAGCCGATGGCCTGACATGGCGTGTGTTGTTCGGTGTTAACATCGCTGCGGTACTGCGCATCGCAGGAGAATTCGTGCCTGGCACAGCAAGCGGCATTCTGAACGGACTGTCGGCGGCAACCTGGTTGTTATCCTTCCTGCTGTGGGCGTGGCTTTATGCGCCGATGTATGTGCGCCGACGCGTGGACGGGAAAACAGGGTAACAATGAATATCGATCAGATCGGGTGGCTCAATGACGTGCACATCGCTTGCGCAATCCTGTCCGGTACCGGCTATCTCATCCGCGGCATCGGCATGATGCGCGAATCGTCCTGGCTGCATAACACATGGGTGCGAGTGCTGCCGCACATTGTCGATACGATTTTACTGGCTTCGGCAATTCTGCTGACGATTCAAATCCGGCAATATCCGTTTGTACAAGGCTGGCTGACCGCCAAGGTACTGGCACTGGTGGCCTATATCGTGATCGGCGCCGTCGGTTTGAAATACGGGAAGACAATGAAAATCCGTGTCATGGCCTGGCTCGTTGCCATGCTCCTATTCGGTTACATCGTTCTGGTGGCGCTAACACGGCAGGTCCTGCCTTATATTGGCTAGCGATCTCGTTCCGGGCCGACCGCGAATTTGACCTTGATCAACACTTATTCATGCGAAACAGGCTAGTTTGTTTCGCCAGGCCCGGCCCATGATCCATACTTCTTTCCCTCTGCTCACTATCCGTGGGCGTCAGCTGCTTCCCATCATCCAGGGCGGTATGGGGGTGGGCATTTCCGGCCATCGGCTTGCCGGCGCCGTCGCCAAAGAAGGCGCCGTCGGAACCATTGCCAGCGTGGATCTGCGGCGGCTGTATCCGGACATCATGCAGCGCCTGCGCAAATGCCACGACCCGAAAGTTCACAGCGCCGCCAACATCGAAGCGCTCGACCGCGAGATTCGCGCGGCGCACAAGATCGCGCCGGACGGCTTCGTTGCCGTGAACGTGATGCGCGCACTATCGAACTACGCCGAGCTCGTGGTGCAGGCCTGCAAGAGCGGAGCCAACGCCATCGTCTCGGGCGCGGGTCTGCCGTTCGATCTGCCCGAGCTCACGGAAAAATTCAAAAACGTCGCACTGATCCCAATCCTTTCGGAGGAACGCGGCGTGCGTGCGGTACTGAAGAAATGGATGCGCAAGGGACGACTGCCGGACGCCATCGTCATCGAGCACCCGCGCTACGCCGGCGGACACCTGGGCGCGACGCGCATGGAAGAGGTCAACGATCCCAAATTCGATTTCGGGCGCGTGCTGGAGGAGATCCGGCGCGTGTTTCAGGAGCTGGGAATCGCCATTGGCAGC
>JANLIC010000291.1 GCA_024654125.1 Sulfuricaulis sp.
ATGGGCGGTCAAAGTTTGTGGACGAGGTCATGAACCAGATCGGGGTAGGGGCATAATTCTGAAAACCGGCAGGGGGCATCCTGTTAGGCTCCGGCGACCGTCTCGTACCGCAAGGAGCCGCCGGTTCCGGTCAGATGTGTCTGCTCTAACTATCGATTTCAATACTGCGTCGACGTCACGTTGCACGCCCAGTGGTGCAATCGCTCCGGGATATGGCGGTGTTCTTGTTCTGCATGCGGTAACCGAACCGGTCTCCACGACGCTTTTCTTCTTGACGCTGTCCAGTCGATGGGGAGATGTAGCCCGCCTCATTTTCGCATGCACCGATGGCTGCGGATGTCTTCGCTAAGGGATCCTCACTCGATCCTGCGCAGTCAGGTCACTACATCCAAAAACCACGGAGGGCACACACCCGATTCCGCCTTTGTGCTGCAACACTCGTTCTGATACCATTCGGAGGCGTCCGCGGATTATCCGCTGGAAGCGCCTACGTTGGTCGCGAGGACTGCAGGTGACGGTGCCACTCATTCCGATAACCGACATGGCCGAACGACATCCAGGGTTAACCCCGGAACTCGCTGGTTGTTACCTCCAGGCCGCGCGAGTTTGCCTAGACCGGCACCACACCCCCCCGGTGAAATTCATGGTCAGGGATGGCGCCGTCGGGGATTTTGTCGCAATCATGGCATGGGACGCGTCTGATGAGCGCTGCCGGAACGCGTGGGCGAACGAGATCGACGCGACGGAAGCGGGAGCGTACGCCATTGCACTCGCCGCAGTAGAGTTGGCAGACGGCTTCGTGGCAGTCCGGCGCGCCGAGACCGGCACCGGCGCCGACTACTACATCGCTCCTTCCGACGATCCCGGAGAAGACCTCGAATGCTGCATCCGCTTTGAGGTATCCGGTACGGACCGCGGGGCCGCATCCGAGGTCGCACAGCGCCTCCGGGACAAGTTGAACCAGGCGGCGGCCGGGGCCAGCAATCTTCCGGCGATGGCGGGCGTCGTCGGCTTCCGCGCGCAACTCGTCATGCTCCAGGTCTTGGACACGATATGACCTGGGCCGAATTCCACGCCGAGAGCGAGAAGTTCGCAAGTGCGGCGGAACTCGCTGCCAAACACGGGGATGTCGCCGCCGCCCACGATCTTTACAGGCAGGCCGCAGATGCGGAAGTACGCGCGCTTGTGGCGCTTGATGTGAAAAAGGCCCGCACCCTTGGCATCACCGCGGTCAGCGCCGTCGCCCTGAGTTACAAGGCCCACGAGTTTACCCAGGCGGAACGTCTTGCCCATAAGTGGCTCGCCACCGATCTGCTTCCCGCCTTCTCCGTCGAGCAGATTCAAACGCTACTCCAGATGATGTGGAACGACGTCGTCCGGGAAAAGGCCGGCGTCAAGTTCACCGGAGGGGAAGTCCTCGTCTCCGTAAAAGGCGGCGAGACGGTGACCGGCGGCGCTCCCCTGGAGTTGATCGTGCGCAAGGTGGAGGAGGTTCGCAACATCTTCTACCGCACGGCGGAGATGCTCCTCGCCGTCCCCCATCGGAAACGCGGGCCGGCAAGCGCGGAGATCCAGGAGACGTTTCGCCCGTGGCTGTTCCAGGCGGCCCCGGGAAGCTATCAGTTTGCTGTCTGCGTACAAGAGCCCCCTCAAATGGAACTGTTCCCGAAGGCGAAGATTGAGGCCGAAAAGGTCGCCGCCAAGTTCATTGAGATCGTGAAGGCGAGCATCGAGGATCCGGAAGGCGCACTTCCCGAGGTCGTACCCGACCCGGATTACCGCAAGACCTTCCTTCGGATGACCCGCAACCTTGCCCCCACAGGCGATGACTTCGGTCGCCTCGAAATCCGCCCCAGCACCTCCCCCACGGCAAGGCCGATCGTCCTGCTGCCCGCTGCTCGGGAGGCCATCGGACAGACACTGCGGAAGCAGGCCCCCACGGCGCCACCCGGCGCCCCACAGCACGATGAAGTCCAGCTCACGGGTGTTTTACGAGGGCTACAGCTCGACAAGGACTGGATCGAGGTTACAGTAGAAGGGCATACCGTTCGGATCACCGGCGCGGGCGATCAAGTCGACGACGTGCTTGGGCCAATGGTTAACCGGCGGGTCATCGTGGATGCATACCGGACGAAGCCGGGCAAGATGGTCCTACGCGACATAAAACCCGCAGGGTGAGACTCCCCG
>JANLIC010000299.1 GCA_024654125.1 Sulfuricaulis sp.
CTGCTTGCCCTTCATCGCGTTCACCACCAGATCGTTGTCGCGCGTGTGAATGCCGATGATCATGCCTTCGTACATGTCCTCACCCGGGCCGACGAACATTCGCCCGCGTTCCTGCAAATTGAACAATGCATAGGCGACACTCATGCCAGCACCGTTCGAGATCAGCACGCCGTTAATGCGCCCGCCGACCAAGCCCTTTTTCTCCGGGCCGTAGTGGTCGAATACGTGATAGATCAGACCGCTGCCAGCGGTGGCGGTGAGGAAATCTGTTTGAAAGCCGATCAGCCCGCGCGCGGGAATCATGTACTCGAGACGCACGCGGCCCTTGCCGTCCGGTTCCATGTTGAGCAGGTCGCCCTTGCGCTGGCCGAGCTGCTCCATGACCGCGCCTTGGTGCTGGGTTTCGATGTCCACGGTCATCTGCTCATACGGCTCGTGAGTCTCGCCGTTTACTTGCTTGGTGATGACTTGCGGGCGTGACACGCCCATCTCATAGCCTTCGCGCCGCATGTTCTCGAGAAGGATGCCGAGGTGCAGCTCGCCGCGTCCGGAGACGCGGAATTTGTCTGGGCTGCCGGTGTCTTCCACGCGCAGCGCGACGTTGTGAATCAGTTCGCGGTCGAGACGCTCGCGGATCTGGCGGCTGGTGACGTATTTGCCGTCCTGTCCCGCGAACGGGGAATTGTTGACCTCGAAGGTCATGGTGACGGTCGGCTCGTCCACCGACAACGGCGGCATGGCCTCGACCGTATTCGGGTCGCACAGGGTATCGGAGATGCGCGGACCCTCGATGCCGGTGATGGCGATGATGTCGCCGGCCATGGCCTCGGGCACTTCAGTGCGTTCCAGTCCCATGAAGCCAAGGACTTGTAAAATTTTTCCGTTGCGGCTCTTGCCGTCGTGATCGATTATCACGACTTGCTGATTGGTTTTCACCTTTCCGCGGGTGATGCGGCCGATGGCAATGGCGCCGACGTAGCTCGAATAGGCGATGCTTGAAATCTGCATCTGGAATGGGCCTTCGGGGTCAACCTTGGGCGGGGCGACGTGGTTGATAATGGTTTCAAACAGTGGCGTCATGTCGCCTTCACGCACGTCCGAGGTGAGGCCGGCATAGCCGTTCAACGCCGAGGCGTACACCACCGGGAAGTCGAGTTGTTCGTCGGTGGCACCGAGCTTGTCGAACAGGTCGAAGGTCTGGTTGAGCACCCATTCAGGGCGCGCGCCGGGGCGGTCGATCTTGTTGATGACGACGATGGGCTTCAGGCCCTGCGCGAAGGCCTTGCGCGTGACGAAACGCGTCTGCGGCATAGGCCCGTCCACGGCGTCCACCAGCAGCAACACCGAGTCCACCATCGACAACACGCGCTCGACTTCGCCGCCGAAATCGGCGTGGCCCGGGGTATCCACGATATTGATGCGGTAGTCGTTCCAGCGGATGGCGGTGTTCTTGGCCAAGATGGTGATGCCGCGTTCCTTTTCCAAGTCATTTGAATCCATGATGCGAGTGCCCACGGTCTGGTGTGCGGCGAAGGTACCGGACTGGGTGAGCAGCTTGTCGACCAGCGTTGTCTTGCCATGGTCAACGTGGGCGATGATGGCGATGTTGCGCAGTTTCTGAATCATGGAATTATTGAGACGGCATAAATCTACTTGAGCATGTGCGATGAACTCTTTTCTGGCTCGGCCCTGAATCGAGACGATCTTGCCGTCTCAATAGGGGTGCAGCCAAAAAGGCCGCGCATTATACACAGTAGTAGGGAAACGGCCTAATGGCGAGTGCGGGTGGCCGGAATGTTGGGCAAGTTGGTAAACAGTTGTTCCGCGTCAATCCGGTCAAACTCATAACGGCTACCGCAATACTCGCAGTCCACCCGGACCATTCCCTGTTCGGCGAGGATCGAATGGATTTCACCGTGCCCGAGCATGCGCAGCACCGACTCGACCCGGTCGCGCGAACAGGAGCAACGGAAGCTCACCGGCATGCGCGAAAACAGGCAAATGTCTTCCTCGTGATACAGGCGGTGAATGATCTCACGCACGGGCAAAGCCAGCAGTTCCTCCCGCGTGATGGTCGAGCCCAGGTGTACGGCCCGACCCCAGGCGTCATCGTCGTCAGTCAACGGTTTGTCGGGCAGCCGCTGCAGCAACATCCCGGCCGCCTGTTTGGGATTGGAAGCCAGCCACAGGCGCGTGTCGAGCTGTTCCGAACGGGCGAAATAATTTTCAAAGGCTTCAGCCACGGTGTGACCCTCGAGATTCACGATGGCCTGGTAACGTTCCTTGCTTTTCTGCGGATCGATGGTGACGGCCAGGCGACCATCGCCAACCAGTTCGGAGAGCGGTGCATCCGGAACTTCGCCGTCCCACTGTGCGATGGCGCGCATGGTGCGGTCGCTGCTGCACTCGACCACCAGCAGCCTGACCGGTCCGCGGCCCTGCAACTGCATGATCAGCCGCCCTTCGAATTTCAGCGTGGAAGTCAGCAGCGCGGCGGCGGCCATCAGTTCACCCAGCACATCGCGTACCCGCGGGGGGTAATCGCGCCGCTCGAGCACCGCGTGCCAGGTGGTGTCGAGGTGCACGATCTCGCCGCGAATGGGTGCGTGCTCGAAGATGAAACATTGCAGAGAATCGCCGCTGGTCATGAATGCCCCATCTTCTTCAAGTATAAACCCCGGAAGCGCCGGGGGAAGGGCGATGGGAATAAAATCCGATAGGCGTATCCGGTCCGGATCAGCCACTTTTCGTGGCCTTGGCTTTTTCCTTTTCGATTTCAGCGCGGACCTGGTTCATGTCGAGTGCCTTGGCCTTCTCGATGACCTGCTCGAGGGCGGAGGCCGGCAGGGCGCCGGGTTGCGCGAAGATGATGATCTTCTCGCGGAAAATCATCAGCGTGGGTATCGAGCGGATCTGGAAATGTCCCGCCAGAGTTTGCTGCTCCTCGGTATTGACCTTGGCGAATACGATATCCGGGTGTTTTTCCGACGCGGTTTCGTAGGCGGGCGCGAACGAGCGACAGGGCCCGCACCAAGGCGCCCAGAAGTCCACGATCACCATGTTGTTTCCGTTTACGACCTGATGAAAATTTTCCTGAGTCACTTCTACGGTAGCCACTTTAATCTCCAGCGAACATCTCAAAGATGTCCATGACATTGAGGTTGAATAATGATACCGCTATCACGCGGTACGCTCAGGTTTTGTGATGGGGGCGTGTGTGAGGAAATCAAGCCGTTTAGAAAAAACCGCAGTCGTTGCCGGACTTGAGGGCGGGACGCCGGTATCAGCGTTTGTCTTTACCGAGAATTTCCCTTTCGACCTGATCGAGGCTGGTGTGACGCACATCCTTGCCCTTGACCAGGTAGATAACGTATTCGCAGATGTTGCAGGAGTGATCGCCGATGCGCTCGAGCGCTCGTGCCGCCCAGATCACGTTCAGCACGCGCGAAATGGTGCGCGGGTCTTCCATCATGTAGGTAATCATCTGCCTCATGGTGCCTTCGTATTTCTGGTCTACCTTGATGTCCTCACGCGCGATGCGGACGGCGGCCTCGATATCGAGACGGGCAAAGGCATCAAGCGTGTCGTGCAGCATCTCCCGCACATGCGTTCCCAGCGACTGAATCTCGGCATAGTTGTTCTTGGGCCTTTCCTCTCTCGCGAGTTGCACCGCCATGCGCGCAATCTTCTCGGCCTCGTCGCCGATGCGCTCCAGGTCGGTGATGGTTTTGATGACCGCCACGACCAGCCGCAAGTCGCTCGCGGCCGGCTGGCGACGGGCGATAATCTGGCAGCATTCCTCGTCAATGGTGACTTCCATCTTGTTGACCTGGGTGTCGTTCAGGATCACGGCCTCGCCCTGGGCCGTGTCACCCTTGACGAGCGCTTCGATCGCGTTCTCGATCTGCTGTTCGACGAGACCGCCCATCTTCAATACCCGTGAGCGAATGTCTTCCAGTTCGGCATTGAACTGGCGTGAAATATGAGTATGCATTTGTTCCATCTGATGTAACTCCTCCGGGCTGGCGTTAGCCGTAGCGTCCGGTGATGTAATCTTCCGTCTGTTTCTTGGAAGGATTGGTGAAAATAGTATTGGTGTCGCCGAATTCCACCGACTCCCCGAGGTACATGAAGGCCGTGAAATCCGACACGCGTGCTGCTTGCTGCATGTTGTGGGTGACGATGGTAATAGTGTAGTTCTTTTTCAGTTCGTAAATCAGTTCCTCGATCTTCAGCGTCGAAATCGGGTCGAGCGCCGAGGCCGGCTCGTCGAGCAGCATTACTTCCGGTTTCACGGCGATGGCGCGCGCAATGCACAGCCGCTGCTGCTGGCCGCCCGAGAGGCTCATGCCGCTCTGACGCAGCTTGTCCTTGACCTCGCCCCACAGCGCCGCCTGCTGCAGCGCCCAT
>JANLIC010000304.1 GCA_024654125.1 Sulfuricaulis sp.
ATGCCTGGGATGACCTGTTACCAGCGCTTCGGCCCAGGGCTTGACTTGGCAGTCTAAATGTAAATAATAACTATTCTCATTAACTATATTGCAGGGCACAGACCTTGCGTTGCCGAACACAGCGTCACGCTACCGTAGGACCATGGCGGTGCTGTTTTCTCAACGGGACAGCTGTCGCCACGCTGTTCCGCGCCGCGCGCCACCAGCTTCGTCGTGAAAATGGAGCAGACGGTTTCTTTGATGAATTATTTTTCTTGGAGAAAAGACATGCGTCGCCTGAAGTTTGTACATTTGTCTGTTGTCGTATTGTTCAGTACCGCTTCATTTGCTGCGGAGGAGCTGGTGGTCTATTCCGCGCGCAACGAACAGTTGATCAAGCCGTTGTTCGACGCCTATACCACTGAGACCGGGACCGCGATCAGGTTTATCACCGACAAGGAAGGCCCGTTGCTGGAGCGGCTCAAGGCTGAGGGAAAGAACACGCCGGCGGACATGCTGATTACGGTGGATGCGGGTAACCTGTGGCTGGCAGCCAAAGAGGGAGTGCTGGCCAAGGTGAACTCAAAAGTGCTCAAGGCCAATATCCCGGCGTACCTTCGCGACCCGGACAACCGCTGGTTCGGCCTGTCGGTGCGTGCACGCACGATCGTCTACAGCACCGCACGCGTGAAACCTGCTGACCTTTCAACCTACGAGGCGCTCGGTGCAGCCCAATGGAATGGACGTCTGTGCCTGCGCACCTCGAAGAAAGTCTACAACCAGTCGCTGGTCGCCATGCTGATCGCGCGTCACGGTGAGGCGAAAACCGAAAAAATCGTGAAATCCTGGGTTGCCAATCTGGCGACCGATGTCTTCCCTGACGACACCAAGCTGATGGAAGCCATCCTGGCGGGACAGTGCGATGTCGGCATTGTGAACACCTATTATTTTGGCCGGCTCGAGAAGAAACAGCCCGGTCTGCCGCTGGCGCTGTATTGGCCGAACCAAAAGGATCGCGGGGTGCACGTAAACGTTTCCGGTGCCGGAATCACGGCACACGCCAAGCACCGTGCAGCATCGGTGAAATTCCTTGAATGGCTCGCATCGAAGAAGGCGCAGAATTTGTTCGCGGACGAGAACATGGAGTATCCAGCCAATCCGAAGGTCAAGCCGCATACAAGCGTCGCGGCCTGGGGGGTATTCAAACAGGACACCATCAACGTATCCAAAGCCGGTAGTTTGCAAGCCCAGGCGGTCATGCTGATGGATCGGGCGGGTTATAAATAAGCCGCTCCTTGCCGGAGTCCGGACTAACATTATGAGAGTGTCCTGAAACCGAGCCATGAGTGCTGACGCCGAAGAAATCCGCCAGTCACCGCCGCCGGTTGAATCCGGCATATCCGACTGGCTCAACGTCAACGTCCGGTTGTGGCGCCTCGCCAGCTTCACGGTCGCCGCGATCGCGGCGGCCCCGATTGCCGTTGTCGCGCTTTCGTGGTTCACGCCGGCGGGCGAGGTCTGGCGGCACCTCGTTCAGACCGTCCTCGGCGAGTTGCTGTGGAATACCGCCGTAATGATGACCGGCGTCGGCGTCGGAGTATTTCTGCTGGGCGCCGGTCTGGCCTGGCTGGTCACGATGTACGATTTTCCCGGGCGGCGATTCTTTGATTGGGCCCTGATGCTGCCACTCGCCATTCCCGCCTATGTCCTGGCGTTCGTCGCCGTGGGCCTGTTCGATTTCAGCGGTCCGGTACAGAGCGCGCTGCGCACCGTGTTTGGCGACAGCGGATGGTTCCCGCCGATCCGTTCCGCCGGCGGCGTCATCGGGGTGATGGTGCTGGCTTTCTATCCCTACGTGTATATGCTCGCGCGCGCGGCGTTTCTGGCCCAGGGCCGACGCATGCTCGAGACCGGGCGAGTGCTCGGCCTCTCGCCACGGGCCGCGTTCCTGCGCGTGGCCCTGCCCATGGCCCGGCCGGCGCTGGCCGCAGGCGTCGCGCTCGCCTTGATGGAAGCGCTGGCGGACTTCGGCGCGGTGGCAATTTTCAATTACGACACCTTCACCACCGCCATATACAAGTCGTGGCTCGGATTGTTTTCGCTGCCGGCGGCGGCGCAGCTGGCGTCGCTGCTGTTGCTGTTCGTGGCCGTGGCGCTCATCGGCGAGCGCCAGCTGCGTGGACGCGCGCGCTATCATGTGACGCTGCGTGTCGGTCGCGAACAGCGATACAAGCTGGCGGGAGCGCGGGCGATTTACGCCACCGCCGCTTGCACCGTGATTCTGTTGCTCGCGTTCATCATTCCGGTGGGTCAGCTGCTGCATTGGACATGGAACACCGCGCATGTGGATCTGGATCTGCGCTACCTGCGATTTTTCTTTAATACCGTCTTTCTCGGCGCCGCGGCTGCCGCGGTAACCACCTTGTGCGCACTGCTCCTGGCCTACACCTATCGCCTCAAACCTGACCGCTGGGTGACGGGCGCGGTGCGCTTCGCCACGCTGGGTTATGCCCTGCCCGGGTCGGTGCTGGCGGTCGGGATCATGGTTTCTTTTGTCTGGCTCGATCAGCGCTTGGCCCAATGGCTCCAGGCAATATTTGGCATCGCCGTCGGACCCTTGATCACCGGTAGTCTGCTGGCGTTGCTGCTTGCCTATGGCGTGCGCTTCTTGGCGGTCGCCTACGGGCCGATCGACAGCAGCTTCGAGCGCATCAAGCCGTCGCTGTGGCAGGCGGCGCGTAGCCTCGGCGCGAGCAACCGAGAAATCCTCTGGCGTGTATCGATTCCGCTGCTGCGTACCGGGCTGTTGTCGGCCTCGCTACTGGTATTTGTCGAGGTGATGAAGGAAATGCCGGCGACCCTGCTGTTGCGCCCCTTCGGCTGGGACACCCTGGCCACGCGCATCTTCGAGATGACCTCCGAGGGTCAGTGGGAACGCGCGGCGCTCCCGGCGTTGACGCTAGTGCTGGCGGGCCTGATCCCGGTGGTCATGCTGGTGCGCCGATCATCACCCCAGCGATAAGGAACCGCGAGCATTTTCTATTTTCTGTCATGCCGTCTGGCATATCACCTGTTCAAGGCTTTTGCCTGTTAAGCGGTGTTGGGATCAATATCATCTAAGACACTTTCTTATTCCTGAGCAGGTGATTCATGGGAAAAACCCGGCTTGGCGCTGTCCCAGCGCTGCGATATAGTGCCGGGCCTCGACCCAGTCCCGTGGGAGAGACCCCGAAAAATATTGAGACTCGGGGCGCCGAAGGCGCAATCGCCAGGAATCGCTCAGGCAAAAGGACCGCGGGGACGATCGGTCGACTCTGGAGAGCGATGGCGCACCGCCATCCACCGAAGGGGCTCAAGCTCTCAGGTTACCGGACAGAGGGGCGGTGACTAATCACGTCATCGCCCTTTTTTTGTAACCGGGGTTCACGCCTCGCAGGAATGATTTCTCATGGGTCAGCGCACACCGTTATACGACAACCATCTCAAGATGGGCGCCAAGATCGTCGACTTCGGCGGCTGGGACATGCCGTTGCACTACGGCTCCCAGATCGAGGAACACCACCAGGTGCGCAAAGATTGCGGCATGTTCGATGTCTCGCACATGAACGTGGTGGACGTTAAGGGAGAAAACGTACGCGACTTTTTCCGCCTGCTGTTGGCCAACAACGTCGACAAACTCAAGACCAGAGGCCGGGCGCTGTACAGTTGCATGCT
>JANLIC010000310.1 GCA_024654125.1 Sulfuricaulis sp.
CTGGGCCCCGGCTTCCGCCGGGGTGACGACCTTAATGATAGGCCGACCTATCTATCTGCTCCTGATCGACATCCACATCAAACACCTCCACCCCCGGAATGCGCTTGTATCCGAGAACGAGCGCCAGCTTGTGGATCAGGGTCTTCCAGTTAAGGGATTCGACGCGGCGGCGCAGCACGTCGTTCACTTCGAGCGTCAGCTTTTCATGTTCCTTGTCCAGTCCCCGCCGCTTGTGGAAACTGTGCAGCGCCAGCCAAAAGTAGATCGCTGGCAGCAGCTTGATGACCAGATGGGCGCCCGGCTGCGCCAGCCACAGGACCAGGAAGCTGATACCGGCAAAGGTGAAGAAAAGACCGTAGCGAACGGTTTTTGCGTATTCGTCCCGGTTGTAATCCATTGCCTCGCGCCCCTGCCGTTCCGCGTCGCGCGAGGCAATGGAGTGCGCGTAATGAATGTCGCGGAACATGCTCAGTATCTTGAGCATGCGCTCGCAGTGGCGCCGGTTGTCGATGGCGAAAGAATCGAGTGCCGACCGGAGGCTTTCGCGAAACTGGCGGTAATTCGGCGTGTGCACCGGCTCCTTGTAGTGGTCGACGCAGTGGTTGATCAGGTAGCGCAATTCCAGTACCTGGTCGATCTTCATCGGGAAGCGTAAATTGATGAATTTGGTGTAAAACGTGTGGAAGCTTCCCGGCGTCAGGTTTACCCCTGAAAAATCCTGCGCCAGTTCCCGTTGTCGAGCCCTTTCTTTCTTTCGCTTGCTCATGGTGTCCGTGTAGATGGGAAGATGGCGTCCTGCCTTTTCACCTCTCTTCCCGAAAGGAGCCGCCTGGGACATCCAGACTGAAAGTAGGATAGCGAATCGCCTGGGGTTTTTCTACCGGTAGACCGACCGGCCGCGGGCAACGAGACGGCATCCCGGCGCTGGATTCCGTGCGCTTATTGGTTATTCCCCAGGGTACTCCGCAGGTTAGCTAGGTAAACGTCGGCGCGGCCAAGCATGGCCTGATGATCCGGTTCCTGGTCCGGTTCTTCCCACTTCAGATCATCCGCAGGCATTTCCTTGAGGAAACGGCTGGGCTCGCAATGGATTACCTCGCCGCCGCGCTTGCGCCGATCGGAAAAAGAGAAAGTCAGGGTTTGGCACGCGCGTGTCATGGCCACGTAAGCCAGCGTTCGTTCTTCCGCGATGCCGGATGCCTCCTGATGCTGATGATGCGGGAGCAGTCCTTCCTCCATGCCGATCAGGAACACGTGCGGAAATTCCAGACCCTTGGCGGCGTGCACCGTCATGAGTGAAACTAAATCGCCGGGATTATCCTCGTTGCCCTTGTCCAGTATTCCCGAAAGAGTCAGCCGCGCAACCAGGTCACTGAGCGTTTTCTCTTCTTCCTGCCGCGCCAGACGCTGGATCCAGGCCACCAGTTCCAGCACATTTTCCATGCGCCGCTGCGCGATCTTGTGGTCGTTGCAGGTGTCCTTGAGCCAATCCTCGTAATGCAGGTCAACCAGCATGTCGCACACGAGCTTGGCCGGCTCATCGTCTTCCGACTTGGTGATCATCTCCATCAGCCAGTGCGTGAAGCCGCGCAGCGACGTTTCCTGGCGCGCCGTGAGTCGCCGGTCGATGCCGGGGTCCATGGACGCCTGCAACAGACTGGTTCGCAGTTCGGTGGCGTGCGCGGCGAGCAGCTGCAGCGTGTCCTGGCCGATTTCGCGCCGTGGCGTGTTAATCACGCGCAGGAAGGCATTGTCATCACCCGGGTTGCATAGCAGCCGCAAGTACGACATGACATCCTTGATTTCGGTCTTGTCGAAAAACGACGTCCCGCCGCTCTGGAAGAAAGGAATACGCCGTTCGCGCAGCACGCGCTCAAACACGAGCGACTGGCTGCTCTCGCGGTACAGAATCGCGTAGTCGCGGAAATCGGTGTTGTGCTTGAACTTGTGATACAGCAGTTCGGAAATCACGCGCTCGGCCTCGTGTTCGTCGCTGCGTGTCCGCAGCACGCGCAGCGACTCGCCGTAGTCCCGGTCGCACCATAGCGCCTTCTCGAAAATGTGCGGGTTGTTGGCGATCAGGGCGTTGGCGGCCTTGAGGATTCTTCCACTCGAACGGAAATTCTGCTCGAGCTTGATGATCTTCAGCAACGGGAAATCCTGTTGCAGCTGCTTGAGATTCTCAGGGCGCGCGCCGCGCCAGGCGTAAAGGGACTGATCGTCATCGCCCACCACCGTCAGTGCGCCGCGCTGCGCGGCAAGCAGTCTTACCAGTTCGTACTGAGAAAGATTTGTCTCCTGGAATTCCTCCACCAGCAGGTAGCGCACGCGTTGGCGCCATTCCTCCAGAATCTCCGGATTTTCCTGGAGCAGTCGGACCGGCTTGAGAATCAGGTCGTCGAGATCCATGGCGTTGTAGGCCTGAAGATGGCGGTTGTATTCGCCGTAGACCCGTGCGGCAGCGTCTTGAATGGATTCTCCGCCGGCCGCGAGCGGCGCTTCCGCGGGCGACACCAGGCTGTTTTTCCAGAGCGAGATCTGATGGCGCACGGCCCCGACGGGGCTGCTCTTGCCGGGGTACTGGCCGCGCAGCAGCTTGGAGAGCAGTGCCTGGCTGTCCTCGCTGTCGTAGAGCGAGAAACCCGGGCGGTAATCGATCGCTTCAAAGTGCTCACGCAGGATATTCAGTCCGAGCGTGTGAAAAGTGGAGATGAGCAGATCCTTGCTGTGGTTGCCGTTTTGAAGATCGGCCACGCACGCTTTCATTTTGCGCGCGGCCTTGTTGGTGAAGGTGACGGCGACGATGTGGCGCGGTGCGATCCCGTAATCGCGGATCAGCCGGGCGATTTTATGAGTGATGACGGTGGTCTTGCCGCTGCCGGCCCCGGCAAGTACCAATAGGGGGCCATTGACGTACTGTACCGCCGCTTTCTGTTGCGGGTTCAGTTCAGGCAATTCCGGTGGAACATGATAGGAAGTGTCATAACTGGACGGGCATTTTAACCTTATTTCCGTGTAGTTTGAAAGAAAAGTTTCAGAAAAAATTTAGACGCTCCCTGGTCACCGCGAGAAAGTTTTTCATCTGCGACCTGGTCGTGGCTGGCTCGGCCAGGAGCTTGCCGACGAGATTGAAAAGAGGATAGTGGCGCGGGTCGAACAGCCGGTGACTGTGAACCATTTTCAAAGTGTGCACGCCTTCCCCCTGAAGCGCGCTGGTTTCGCCGCGAACCAGCAATCGGCCCAAATCATGATGATGGGAACCCTTGCTGGTGGCGGTGGCGATCAGGTCGCCGAGGCCGGCCAGCCGCTGCGCGGCGCCCGCCGAACCGCCGAGGCCAGTGACGATCCGTTCCAGTTCGGCCATGGTTTCCACGGCCAGATACCCTCGCATGTTGTCGCCCAGCGCCAGTTCATCTGCCACGCCAAACAGGATGGCATAGACGTTTTTGAGGACCGCCGCCCAGGAGATGCCTTCGATGTCAGTGGTGTGATCCAGGTAAAGGGATGTCCCGGCAAACAGATCAAGCAGCCGGGCATACGTCCCGGCGTTAGCGGTGCCCGCCTGGGCGAAGGCCGGACGCCCGGCGCGTATCTCCTCCGAGATCATCGGGCCGTAGAGCACGGCGATCGGGGCCTTTGGTCCGAGCGCCAGGGCCAGCGCCCGCGCCGCTGTCCGGCCCTCATCGTCGAGCCCTTTGGCGATGCTGATGCACAGGCAGTCAAGGCGGAGATGTTTTTGCAGCCGTGTGGCCAGATCAAAGTGCGGGCTGGCCGGAAGGCAGAAGAAGATGACATCCTGTCGGCCCGTGGCGGATTCGAGATCAACGGCTGGGATGGCCCGGGGATGACGCTCCCAGATAGTTAACGTGTGGCGGCTTTGCAGCAGGTGTTCCATCGCCCGGCCGATTTCGCCATGGCCCAGGATGAGAATCTTGGAAGTAATTCGTGACATGCCGGTTTTTTCGGGGGGTAGCGTCGACCTTTTACGGAAAGAAGGCAATAGAGTTCCCGGGGTATTTTTTTGACTGCTTCGGGAAATCATGTTGTCATGCCGGCGCGATGAAGCCGATGACGATTCTCTTGCTGAACCTGTTTTGGTTGCCGGTGGCTGACAGCGCGACGCCCGGCGCTGATTCACTTCCGGCGCCGGTAGCGGCGGCGCTTCGGCACAATGGATTCCCTACTCGCGGCTTCAGTCTCTATGTGCATGAAATCGGCGAGACCGATCCCGCGCTCGCCGTCTCGGCCGATGTCCCGCGACTTCCCGCCTCGACGATTAAATTGCTCACGACACTGGCGGCGCTCGAGGAGCTGGGACCGGCCTGGCACTGGAAAACCGAGGTGTACGTAACGCAGCCGGTCCGCGAAGGCCGCCTTGCCGGAGATCTCTATATTAAAGGTTACGGCGATCCTTATCTGGTCATTGAGCATTTTTGGCGCTTCCTGCGCGCCTTGCGCGCCGAAGGGCTGGAAACCATCGATGGCGACCTAATCCTGGACCAGAGCCATTTTGCGCGTGAAGCGGCCGATCCCGCCGATTTCGACAACCAGCCCCTGCGCGCTTACAACGTATTGCCGACCGCCTTGCTGGTGAATTTCCAGGCGGTGAATTTCCGCTTTATCCCCCAGCCCTTGGCCCGACGCGTGCAAATCGTGGCCGATCCGTTGCCGGCCAATGTCGAGGTGGAAAATCGGGTGGTGCTGAATGATTCCCCGTGCCGCGGTTGGGCGCGCCGGCTCGGCATGAAAGTACGACATGAGGCGGACAGGACGAGGGTGATATTCTCCGGCAGTTATGACGCGGACTGTGGCAACCATGAATTATTCCGCGTGGTATCAGAACCCGCGCCATTCATACTCGGCCTGTTCCGGTCGCTGTGGGCGGAACTGGGCGGACGGTTTCAGGGTGATATACGCGAGGGGACGGTGCCGGCGGGCGCCAGCCTGTATTACACCGCCTGGTCGCCCCCGCTGGGTGACGTTATTCGTTCCGTCAATAAATTCAGCAACAACGTCATGGCCCGACAGCTGCTGCTTACGTTGGGGGCGGAGCAGGCCGGTCCGCCGGGAACGACGGAGAAGGGAATCCAGGCGGTGCGCGAATGGTTGAAGCACCGGAAGCTGATTTTTCCCGAACTGGTACTGGAGAACGGGGCGGGACTCTCGCGCGCGGAAACCATCACCGCGCGCCATTTGGCGCAGGTGCTGCTGGCCGGGTGGCACAGTCCCTACATGCCGGAATATATTTCCTCTCTGGCGGTCGCGGCCCAGGACGGTACATTGCGCCGGCGCTTCGGTAACGCCGAATTCGAAGGCCAGATGCACTTGAAAACCGGCAGTCTGCGCGATGTACGCAGCGTGGGCGGTTACGTCCTCGACCGCGCCGGTCGGCGCGTGGTGGTCGTGTGCCTGCATAACCATGACAAGGCCGACACGCCGGCCGGGGAACGCGTGCAGGAAGCGGTGCTCCAATGGGTGCATGAACGACCCTGAAATGGCCGTGCGGGACAGTCGCTGTGGTATGCTCAATCCTTACACATTCGACCGATGAGACGGGCCTGATATGGGAACCAAAAACGTCAACGCGATAATCTCGGAAGAGCAGAACGACAATAGCCTGCCGGTATTGGACGGCACACTGGGGCCCAGTGCCGTGGATATCCAGACGCTGTATTCACGCAACGGCCTGCTGGCCTATGATCCCGGCTTCCGCTCCACTGCCTCGTGCAAGAGCAGTATCACGTTTGTGGACGGCGACAAGGGCATTCTGCTCTATCGCGGGTACCCGATTGAAGAGCTGGCCGAACACAGTGAATTCATCGAAGTCGCCTATCTGCTGATGCACGGCGAATTGCCCTCCCCCGGGCAACGCAAGCAGTTTGACGAGGCGATCGGCTATTACAACCTGTTGCATGAGCAGGTGCTTTCTTTCTACCGCGGTTTCCGTCGCGACGCCCATCCGATGGCAATCATGGTCGGCGTGGTCGGAGCACTATCGGCGTTTTATCACGATGTCATGAACATTCGCGACGCCAACGACCGTGAGTTGGCGGCCATCCGCCTTATCGGCAAAATGCCCATGATCGCCGCCGCCAGCTACACCTATTCCGTTGGCCGGCCGCAGCGCTATCCGAACAACAAGTATGACTATGCCTCGAATTTCCTGCAGATGATGTTCGGAGCCCCGAACCGGGAACACATCGTGGACCCGGTACTGGCGCGCGCGCTCGATATCATCCTGATCCTGCACGCCGACCACGAACAGAACGCCTCGACCTCCACGGTACGCCTGGCCGCCTCCAGCGGTGCGAATCCATTCGCCTGCATCGCCGCCGGTATCGCCTCGCTATGGGGGCCGGCGCATGGCGGCGCCAACGAGGCGGTGCTGAAGATGCTGATGGAAATCGGGACCGTCGAGAACATCTCCAAAGTCATCGAGCGCGCCAAGAACAAGAGCGATTCCTTCCGTCTCATGGGTTTCGGCCACCGTATTTACAAAAATTTCGATCCGCGCTCGCTGGTCATTCAGAAACAGGCAAAAAAGGTTCTGGCCCATCTGGGCAAGGAAGACCCGCTGCTGGAAATCGCCATGCGGCTGGAAGAGATCGCCCTCAAGGACGAGTATTTCATTGAGCGCAAACTTTATCCAAACGTGGATTTCTACTCGGGGATTCTGTTGCGCGCCATGGGTTTTCCCATGAACATGTTCACCGCCGTGTTTGCGCTGGCGCGTACCGCTGGCTGGGTCAGCCACTGGCTGGAACTGCAAGGAGAATCCCACGGCATTGACCGCCCACGCCAGCTCTACGTCGGCAAGACCCTGCGGCATTACACCGCCAGGAAATAACCGGATTCGACGTCCGAAATATTTTACCGGAGTAAATCCAGCGTCCCAAGGAGTCCGGTCGTGTACAGATATTTCCTCACATCGATGCTCGTCTTGATGGTGAGTGGCTGTGCGTCGCTTACTTCCACGTCCGGGCGTGCGGTCATCAAGGACGATACCAGTGTGGTGGATATCCGAATCAGCGAACGCGACCGCTCCGTCATCGAGCGTTACTACGGCCATTCCCTTAAACAGGGGAAAGGTCTGTCGCCCGGACTCGCGAAGCGTGACAAACTCCCGCCCGGGCTGCGTGGCGAAACGCTCCCTCAGGATCTTGAGGAAAAACTTTCCCGATTGCCTTCAACCCACGTGCGCTTGCGCATCGGTCAGGACATAATTCTGATGGACCGCCTAACACGAGTAATTGTCGATGTGGTCTACGGGATCGCGCACTAAAAAATCGCGAGGAGCAGAAGCAAGGTTCTCTCCTCCGCAGAGAGTGATTCAACCTTTCTTTGAACGCCGGGCCAACGCCTGGCGTTTTTCATAGGCCTCGCGGGCAATCGCCACGTCTTCCAGAAAGTAGGGCAACTCTTCCAGCAGCAACGCCTGCGGGCCGTCCACCAGCGCCTTGGTTGGCACTGGATGGAAATCCACCAGTATCATGTTGGCGCCGGCGATGACACCCTGCGCGGTGACGTGGGCGATGTCGAGGATGCCGTCGGGCGCGCTGTCGCGCGTGCCGACCGAATGCGATGGATCGATGCACACCGGCATGCGCGTCAGGCGCTTGACCACCGGGACATGCGCAAAGTCGACAAAGTTGCGGTGTGGGTCGCCCATGTTGGTTTTCATTCCGCGCAGGCCGAAGACGATGTGGCGGTTACCTTCGCTCGCGAGGTATTCGGCGGCGTTGAGCGATTCTTCCAGCGAAATCCCGAAGCCGCGCTTGATAAGCACCGGCAGTTCGCGCTGGCGCCCGACGATTTTCAGCAGTTCGAAGTTTTGAATGTTGCGTGTGCCGATTTGCACCATCACCCCGGTGGGATTTCTGGTTTTGTGGAGTGCTTCCTGAATTTCACGTAATTGAGAATCGTGGGTGATCTCCATGGCAATCACCTTGATACCATATTTTCCCGCGAGTTCGAACACCCATGGCAGGCAATCCTTGCCATGGCCCTGGAAGGAATACGGATTGGTGCGCGGCTTGTAGGCGCCCATGCGGGTGCATACCTGGCCGTTGTCGCGCAACGCCTTCAGCATCATCTCAACGTGCTCGGGCGTGTCCACGGCGCACAGGCCGGCGAAGACATGGAGATTGCCCTGGTCGAAGCGCACGCCGTTGTAGTCAAAGCCGACCTCGCGCGTATCGTCATGGTGCCGCCCGACGATGCGGTATTCCTCCGAAATGCGCACGACGCGCTCGACTCCCGGCAGGCTTTCGATCTCGGCCTTGTCGAGCGACAGAGTGTCGCCGATGAGGTAGATTTCGGTAAGCGTGCGGATGCTCCCGATTTCCTGGTGGATGCGGGTTTTGATATTCGGCTTGTGCGCCAGATAGTCGAGGATCTGCCGGTAATCCGGACTCTTCTCGTTAATGTCGGGTTGGAGGATAACGATCATGCCGCAATTCCTTTATTATTCGATGTAACTCAAGGGCGCGTATTTTAACAACTAAACCGGTAAAAACACGTTCATTGAGATAAGCACAGAACCACATGAGACAGAAACCCGCGAAACCCCCACCGTA
>JANLIC010000314.1 GCA_024654125.1 Sulfuricaulis sp.
GTAATCGCTGCCGCTCCACACGCCGGTGCTTTCGTCCCATATCGGCGTGGACGTCGTCGACGGCTTGTGCAGGCCGTCGTTTGTAATCGTGACGCTGGCGACGACAGCATTGACCATGATCGCGCTGCCGACGGTGTTTTCACCGGCGAGCAGGGCGGATTCCGTAGCCTGGAATGCGAGGTTCCGGTCCTTGGTGTTGCCCGCCATCTTTTCCTCGAGTGAAGTCATGTTGAGTGTCGTGATGCCGAGTATCGTCAACAGCACCAGGAACACCAGCGACATGACGAGCACGACGCCCCGTTGCCTGAGCGGCATCCGATAGCGATGTACCGGAGCCGTCGTTGCCTTGTGAAACCTGTTCATGGATTGCGCACCGTTATCGTGGAGTTGTAAACCTGCCGCCGGTATTTGTCGTCCACGGGGTCGTATGAGACACCGGCGACGTCGTATATTTTTGTATCCGGCTGGGACTCAACCGTCGCCACCGTCCTGACTACTATCCCAACCCGGGCATTGAGAACATTGGCAAAATTGGTCACGTTGTTGGCGCGAAAGTAGCGGTCGGCCACGCGGTTGTTGTCGGTGTCCTCGCCGTACATCACGTTCATTATTTCAACGCCCTCGAGCAATTCCTGGCTGACGGCGATGGAGCCGCCGCCGGTGGTCCCGGCAAGCTCCTTGCGGAACAGCGCGGGTGGATTGGTGGCGACGTTGCCGCGCCGACCGACGTAGTAAATGCTGGTAACCAGCTTCAGTATTTCGGCGTTGTTGTCGTAGGCTTTGGAGAAGGGTTTCACGAAATTCCCGGGTGTGCCCACGCCGGAGTTGTGTGTCAGGACGTTGTCGCCCGAGCCGCCGAGCGAGGCCGGGCCGGTGATCTGGAAGACGTCGGCACTCTCGCAGTCGCCGAGCATGACGATGTCGAACTGATTAAGCCCGCTCGGATTGCCGGTGATCTTGACGTTCGCCGACGGATCCGGATTGTCTGACGCGTCTTTCATGGAATCCTTAATCTTGATGCCGGTCTCCGCCGCGCGGCGGATGACCAGGACGTCGGTGTTCTCCACGACTTCATCGGCGACAAAATAGGCGGCGGGGAGGTCGGGCTCCCAGGCGCTCGGGGCGTTGCCCGGGCCCACATAGGCATGCCCGGTCAGGTGCTTGCCCGGGCCGAAATCCGTCATGTAGTCCGTCGGCGTGTTCAGGTTATTCTTCACGGTTATCGACTTGTTAAGA
>JANLIC010000315.1 GCA_024654125.1 Sulfuricaulis sp.
TCGTTCCTCCGGAGAGGTACCGAAGCGGTCACAACGGCGCTGACTCGAAATCAGATGGGCGGAAACGCCACGGGGGTTCGAATCCCTCCCTCTCCGCCAGTCATTAACATCGAGTAGCGCCTACTGCGCACGAGATAGTTTTTTAGAGTTTCGGAGAGGTGTCCGAGCGGTTTAAGGAGCACGCCTGGAAAGTGTGTGTGCGCCAAAAGCGCACCGAGGGTTCGAATCCCTCCCTCTCCGCCATCTTCAGAAGCGGCCGTTTTTGCGGCCGCTTCTGAAGATGGCCTGAAAGCGGGTTTGAACCCGAGAAGAGGGTTCAGCAGAAATGCCGGGAGCGATTCTGAACGCGCGCAGCGCGGCCCAAGCCGCGAAACGGCGAGGGCGAGGCACAGGATGTGCCGAGTAAATCCCTCCCTCTCCGCCAGTCAAATAGAAATGGGGCCAATGGTCCAATTATTCATGTCAAACGATCACAATCTCGATCACAGTGCTGTAACGGTGGGTAGAGGCCATTCGTTATGTAATTGAAAAGAGGGCGGGCGATGCAGGCATTGAACTTGCGGCCCCCTGCCGTTTGGTATTACAGGTCTATCCCTGACGATATACTGTTTTGTATTAGAATCATCAACAATTCCGTGGTCTTGCCAAATTGTTTTACGTCTGTGGCATTTACTCCATGAGGTCGCAGTCACGCCAATGTCAAAATCACTTAAAATCATCTTCTTTGTCGTCGGCGGACTCGTGGGGTTCCTCGTTCTCGTCGCGGTGGCCCTGCGTCTTTTTGTTGACGCCAATTCCCACAAGCCCCGGTTGGAAGCAGCCGCGTCGGAAGCCTTGGGCATGGAAGTCAGGGTCGGCGGACGGCTGGGGCTCAGCTTCTCCCCGGGCCTGTATGTCGCGCTGGAGGACGTACACATCCGCAACCGCGGTACAGACCTCGTCTCTGCAAAGCAGGCCAGTCTCGGGATCGATCTTCTCCCGCTGCTCCAAAAGGAAGTCCGGATCGGGAAGGTCGCGCTGAAACGCCTCACGATTTCCATCGAGCGGGACCAGGACGGTAAGTACAACTTTGAAAAAACAGAAGAGACCAGAGCAACTTTCCCCGCCCTGAACCTGGCGAAGGTTTCTCTCTCGGACGGGACTCTCATCTATTCGGACAAACAATCCGGGGAAGGATTCGAGGCCGGAAACTGCAACCTGAACGTGCGTCGCCTGCGGCTCGCAGAAGGAAAAAGTTCAGACATCATAAAGCATCTTTCCCTGACTTCAGATCTCGCCTGCGGGGAAATCCGCACAAAGGGCTTCGCGGTGTCCGATTTGAAGTTCTTGGCCGATGGGAAGAATGGAGTTTTCGACATCAAGCCGGTCACGATGCGTATTTTCGGCGCGCAGGGATCGGGGAATATCCGGGCGGACTATTCAGGTGCCATCCCCCTTTTCCGTGTCCGCTATGCTCTGCCGCAGTTCAGCGTCGAAGAGTTTTTCAAAATATTATCGCCGCAGAAGGTTGCAGAAGGGCTGATGGATTTCTCCGTGAACCTGTCGATGCAGGGAAATAGTATTAGCGAGATGAAGCAGGCCGTGAGCGGAGAGATCTCTCTTCGGGGCGAGAACCTCATATTCAATGGCAGCGATCTCGACCGGGAGTTCGCCCGCTTCGAGTCCAGCCAGAACTTCAGCCTCGTGGATGCGGGCGCGTTTTTTTTCGTCGGTCCCCTGGGTCTGGCGGCCACGAAGGGGTATGATTTCGCCGGTATCTTCCGGGGATCGGGGGGCCACAGCGAGGTCCGGATGGTTGTCTCCGATTGGAAGGTCGAACACGGCATGGCGCAGGCGCAGGACGTGGCCATGGCGACGAATCAGAACCGGATCGCCCTTGTTGGAAAACTTGATTTCGTCAACGAACGGTTCGATGACATGACCATGGCGCTGGTCGACACCAAAGGCTGCGCCATGGTGCGGCAAAAAATACACGGGCCCTTCCAGAAACCGGTGGTGGAGAAGCCGAATATCCTCAAGTCTATCGCGGGACCGGCGCTCAAGTTGCTCAAGAAGGGGAGGGATCTGTTTCCGGGCGGAGAGTGCGAAGTGTTCTACGCCGGTTCGGTGACGCCGCCGAAATGAAGCAGGCGCTTCAGAGCACCCTGAAACGGAAGGCGTTAATGACTACACGCGATGTTGTCATGGTAAATCTCGCGGCCGTGAGCAGTGGAACTTTAAACAGAACACCGCCCGGAATATTCCGGGCGGCTTGAACCTCGATCATTTACAAAATGTTGCGTTTAACGCGGATGTTTGACGAAGGGAAAGACGTTAGTAAGGCCCATGATATCGGTGATCAGCAGCACGAGGAAGATCAATACCAGGGCACCGACAACGCTGCCGCCGGCCGGCAATTGATCCATATTGGTCGCCAGGGTCTGCACTTCTTCATCCGTCAGGCTGTCCACGCGCGCCTGAACCTGTGCCGGGTCCACGCCGCGTGCCAGGAGCTGGGCCTGCACGTCGTCACGGCTGAACGCGTTGTGCAAACGCTCGCGGTTTTGCTGCGCCTGCGCGGCGTTGACCACCGCTTCAGTGCCGATCATGCCGGCGTGCGCCGCGGGTAAATACAGGTTGAGCGCAAGCAAACTGAGGACGACCAGGTGGCTGACGGGTTTGGTGAGGCGGCGAAGT
>JANLIC010000307.1 GCA_024654125.1 Sulfuricaulis sp.
TTTGGTTTTTGAAAAAGACAAGAATCCTTTTGCTGTTCTTTGCGTCCTTTGCGCCTCTGCGGTAGATGTTTTTATCACACCGTCAGCGGGTTCGGTTTCTCGGGATCGATTCCATATTTCTTGATCGCGTCGTCCAGCTTCTGGCGCTCGATCGCACCGTCCTCGGCCAGTGCGGCAAGGCTGGCGAGTGTCACCCAGTGGCGGTCGACTTCAAAGAAATAGCGCAGCTTCTCGCGCGTGTCCGAGCGCCCGAATCCGTCGGTGCCGAGCACCGTGTAACGACGCGGCACGAACGGTCGGATCTGCTCGGCGAACGCACGCACATAGTCGGTCGAGGCGATCACCGGACCCTCCGTGTCCTTGAGGCAGTCGCCCACGTGGCCGAAACGCGGCGGCTTCGCCGGATGCAGCAGGTTCCTGCGTGCATGCTCGTTGCCGTCGCGCGCGAGCAGGGTGAAGCTCGGGCAGCTCCAGATATCGGCCTCCACACCCCAATTGTTTTTGAGCAGATCGGCGGCGGCGATGACCTCGCGCAGGATCGATCCCGACCCCAGCAACTGCACGCGTGGTCCGTTGCCGGCACCACCCTGACGCAAGCGATACATGCCTTTGAGTATCCCCGCCTCGCTGCCCTCGGGCATCGCCGGATGTTCGTAGTTCTCGTTCATCACGGTGATGTAGTAGTAGATATCCTCCTGCTCATGGACCATCCGGCGCAGGCCGTCGTGCATGATCACGGCGAGCTCGTAACCGTAGGTCGGATCGTAGGACATGCAGTTTGGGATCTGGGCCGTCGCAATATGCGAATGCCCGTCCTCGTGTTGCAGGCCCTCGCCGTTGAGGGTGGTGCGGCCCGCGGTGCCGCCGATCAGAAAGCCGCGCGAGCGCGAGTCGCCGGCGGCCCACCAGAGATCTCCAGTGCGCTGGATGCCAAACATCGAGTAGAAGATGAAAAACGGGATCATCTGCACGCCGTGGGTCGAATACGAAGTCGCCGCCGCGATCCATGAGCACACCGCGCCGGCCTCGTTGATGCCTTCCTGCAGGATCTGGCCGCCCGCGTCTTCCTTGTAGAACATGAGCTGATCCTTGTCCTGCGGCGTGTACAGCTGGCCCTTCTGCGACCAGATGCCG
>JANLIC010000005.1 GCA_024654125.1 Sulfuricaulis sp.
CGCGTGTTCTGCGCCGCCGGCATGGTAATAAAATGCCTTGCCGCTGGTGCGCAGCGACGGCAGCACCCCGCCCTCCACACCGCGCACCAGCAGCGCGGAATCGAAGCCCGCGTGGCGCGCAAGCAGCGCGTAAATGCGCGGATAGGGTTTGTGCACGTAGCCGGTCACGAGATGCGTGCGTTGCCGCCCGCAGATCGGCCCGGCCAGCACTTCGGCCGTGGTGATCGCCGGGCGCTTGACGATGAGCGTGCGGAAATCGGTGAGCTGGTGCAGCTTGGGGCAGAAAACCTTCTGGTCCACATAGCCCCAACCGATTTTTGGGTCGGCGAGGCGCGCGGCGGCGGCCTCGGCCGACAGGTCCACCGCCAGCCCGGCGGCGCGCAGCACCTGGCGGTGCGTCACACCGAACTTCGGTCCCATGCGCTCCACGCCGTGGGTGACGCAGGCCACGCCACAGGCGGCCAACACCGCCGGCAGGAACGGCGAGACCGGCAGCGTGCGGGTGAAGCCGTCATAGGGGTCGGCGAGGTCGAGCACGTCGTCGACGTTCGCGGTCACTTTGTGCGTGGCGTCGATAATCGCCTGCAGCACGCCGCGGTTCTCGTCGTCGGTCTCGCGCTTCATGCGCAGCGCGATCAGAAAAATTCCCGCCTGCACCGGATCCACAGTTGCGTCCAGGACGTAACGCATGCCGGCGCGCGCCTCTTCGTAAGAGATGTCCTTGCTGAGTTCCGGGCCGGTGGCGATGCGCTTGAGGATCGAACGCATGTTGACGGTGGGATCGTCGGGGGGATTGGATGCGGGCATATTCATACAATTAACTCTCTATGTCAGACCGATCAAGATGTCGTCGCCGTCCAGCCGGACGGGATACGTACGCAGATTCTCTTCCGCCGGGTCGTCGAGCACCTGGCCGCTGCACAGGTTGAAGCGGCTACCGTGCAGCGGGCACTTGACGATATCGTCCTTGAGAAAGCCGGTCGAGAGCGAGGCGTCCTCGTGGGTGCAGGTGTCGTCGGCGGCGTAAAACTTGCCGTCCACGTTGGCAAGCAGAATGCGCCGGCCGTCGAGGTCGACGCGCTTCATTTTGCCGGGCAGCAATTCGCCGCGACGGGCGATTTTCACGAAATCCTGGGGCATCCGGGTGCGGAAATAGGCATAGAGGCCATAGCTTACGGTAATTTTCATTCACCTGCTGCAAGAACTCCACCGCCTATTGCTCGATTGCCTGCTCACGCCCCGGTAACAGATTGGCGCCGGGTCTCTCAGACGACGATGAGTGCCGACGCCGAATACGTCCCGGCGAGCTTCGCCGGCAACCCCACACGCAAGATGAAGTGAGCAGTTTAACAACTGGGTGGCTGATCCGGAAACGGGGGTCGTGATTGAACTGAAGTGAATAATGAACACGTGTATTAGCGGAAACCGTGGTCTGTCCCCTCGTATTTCGATTCGGGAACTACGATCTAACCCCATTTCCGCTTTTTATACATTCTGCGCCGGGGCGTGCTTGTGCAAGAAAGCGTCGAGCTGGTTGGCGAAGGCTTGCCGGTCGGTGAGGTCGAGCACCGGCGGGCCGCCGGTATGGACGCCGGTGCTGCGCAACTGGTCCATGAGGTTGCGCATGGCCAGGCGCTCGCGGATGTTTTCCGTCGTGTACAGCTCACCGCGCGGGTTCAGCGCGTGCGCGGCGCGCGCGATCACCGCCGCCGCCAGCGGGATGTCGGCGGTGACGACCAGGTCACCCGCCTGCACCTGCTCGACAATGTGATTGTCCGCGACGTCGAACCCGGCCGGGACTTGCAGGCTGCGGATGTACGGGGAAGGCGGCGTGTGCAGCGGACTGTTGGCAACGAGTATCAGCGGAATGCGCCGGCGCACGGCGGCGCGAAATAGGATGTCCTTGATGACCTTGGGGCAGGCATCCGCATCAACCCAGATTTGCATAGCGTGGCCTGTCCCTGATTATCACGCCAGCGGATCTTCATCTTTCTGCCAGTTGGCGAGATATCTGTCTGACAGGTGGAAATCCTCTCCCGGATGTTCGGTAAACGTGATGTAGACGTGCTCGGGAGGGATTTTCAGCAGTTCTTGCAACAGGCGGACAAACCCCAGCGCCAGGCTTCGGCGTTGATCGAAGGTTCGTCCCTGCCTCAGGTCCGCGTCGACGATGGCGATTCCTTTTTCCGGTTCCTTGACCCGGCCGATGGACAAGTCGTGGGTGCCGCATTCGTGAATCGAAATGCTGACGTGGTCGGTTCCCGTGTCCATGACCTCCGCAAAAAGCTGTCGCGCACGTTGCGCCAGGGCGACTTTCGTGGCGTCGGGAATGTTGCGGTTAATCTCGAATTGCAGATGCGGCATCCATCCTCCGGGAAACGGGGCCGTGATTGAATCGTAGTGAAAGCTGAACAGGTGTATTAGCGGAAACTGTGATCGGACCCCACCTAAATCAGATCTATCGTCGCCGCACGACGATAACTTCGAAGCGTCCGCGTGGACCGATAAAGTACGAGGCCAGCCAAGCGGTCAGGCTCACGACGATCGATCCCAACAAGGCCGCGCCGAAACTGGCGATGCTGAAGTTATCGAACATCCACGCTACCAACCCGAGCATGGCCGCGTTAATAACTAAAAGAAACAATCCGAGCGTAAGGATGGTGATGGGAAG
>JANLIC010000021.1 GCA_024654125.1 Sulfuricaulis sp.
CGGCCGGTTCGGCCGATGCGATGCACGTAATCCTCCGGCACGTTGGGCAGCTCGTAATTCACAACGTGCGGTAATTGGTCGATGTCCAGTCCGCGCGCGGCGATGTCGGTTGCCACCAGCACCCTCACCTCGCCCTTTTTGAAATCCGCCAGGGCCTTGGTGCGCGCACTCTGGCTCTTGTTGCCGTGGATGGCAGAAGAGTTGATGCCGTCGTCGTCCAGCTGATCGGCCAGGCGATTGGCACCGTGCTTGGTGCGGGTGAACACCAGCACCTGCTTCCAGCCTTGCGAGTGAATCAGATGCGCCAGCAGTTCGCGCTTACGCACGCGGTCTACTGGATGGTATATCTGCGACACGAGTTCCGCGGCGATTTTGTGGCGCTCCACCTCGATCAACACGGGCGCATTCAGCAGGCCGTCAGCGAGCTGTTTGATTTCGTCAGAGAAGGTGGCGGAGAACAGCAGGTTCTGTCGCTTCTTGGGCAGCAGCGCGAGGATCTTGCGGATGTCACGAATGAAACCCATGTCGAGCATGCGATCGGCCTCGTCCAGTACCAGGATTTCAACCTGAGACAGATTCACTGTCCTTTGGCCGACGTGGTCGAGCAAACGCCCCGGTGTCGCCACCAGGATGTCCACGCCGCGACGTAGTGTGTCGATCTGGGGATGGATGCCGACGCCGCCGTAAACCACGGTGGACTTGAGCGGAACATGCTTGCCGTAGGTGCGCACACTCTCCTCCACCTGGATGGCGAGTTCGCGCGTCGGGGTCAGAATGAGTGCGCGGACCGTGCGCTGCGCGCCCGGCGGCTGGGTGTTCAGACGTTGCAGCAGTGGCAGCGTGAAACCGGCGGTCTTGCCAGTGCCAGTCTGCGCGCCAGCGAGAATATCCTTGCCCTCAAGAATGACGGGGATGGCCTGCAATTGAATGGGGGTGGCTTGGGTGTAGCCCTTTTCGGACACAGCACGGAGTAATTCGGCCGACAGGCCGAGTGTTGAAAATGACATTATGAATGATTGCTCCTGGATGGCCTACCCAGAATATGGGTCGGTCTAGGCGCTACCTATATAGGTTGAATTGTTCGAGGTGAACCGGGATGGATGACCGCGAAGGGATCGGTGCAGACCGTTTGCGCCGATGGACGTATTGTAGCAGGGATCGCCAGGAAACGGGTAATTCCGATGCGATGACCTAGTAATGCGGAGGCGGTTTTTCGTCTTCCTGCGGGATGACCATCGAGGGCGCGAGACCGGAGAGCCGGGATTTCACTGCTTCCAGCTCCTTCGTCAAGCGGTCGATCTCCCGCTGCTGACGCGTCACCACCTCGTTCAGGTCCTGGAGGGTCTTGTCCTGAAACGCCACGCGCACTTCCAGTTCGGTCAGCCGCTCGCTCATCGCTTATCCGACACGATGGTCACCAGCACGGACGCGTCCTCCAATCCTTTGAGCGCGTGCGGGTCCTCGCTCGTGAGATACACGAATTCACCGGCTCGCAGCGTTTGTTTGCGCCCCCGCGAGGTGAATTCCACCACACCTTCGAGGCATTGGACCGTGATTTCACCCGGCACCTTGTGCTCGGCGAATTCGCTGCCCTTGAGGAGAATATATCGAAAGACCTGGAGATGATCGGTCTTCACGAGGGTAATTGAAATGGCCTGCTTCAACTCCTTGCCCAGTGGCCGGATGTTGACGATCTCGCCGGATGCTGCATGATGAAGTGCCATGAGATTTCTCCAAAGGAGATGTTTCTGTAGACCTGGAATAGGTTGCCCCGTTTTCAGGTTCTGATCAAACGTTTTTAACGTGGTCAGCACCATTATTTATGCGTGTGATGTTACCAGCTCATTGACGGATTGCGGCGCGCGCATTCTCACCTCGGCTGAGTGTTCCATGTGATCGTCAACCAGAGGAATGGCCTTGTCGTATCGTTCAACGCCGTCCACCGTGACGTTTGTCACACCGATCTTCCCATCTTCGGCGACGCGCGATTGAGTGACGACGATGTGATAGACCGTCTCCCGATACCGGTAGTGCATCTTGAACGCCTTCCAATCGGCCGGGAGGCACGGCGCGAAATACAGTTTGTCCACTTCCAGCCTCAAGCCCAAAAGCGATTCCACGATCAGCCGGTACATCCAACCAGCCGAGCCCGTGTACCAGGTCCAGCCCCCGCGGCCGGTGTGCGGCGCGAGCGCATAGACATCGGCGGCGGCGACGTAGGGTTCGACCTTGTAGGTCGCCACTCCCTCCGGAGTTTTTCCATGGTTTACCGGGTTGATCATGGCCAACAGTTCCCAGGCGCGTCGGCTGTCGCCCAATCGGGCAAACGCCATGGCCGCCCAGATCGCCGCATGCGTGTACTGCCCGCCATTCTCGCGCACGCCCGGGACGTATCCTTTGATATAGCCGGGATTCAACGGCGACTTGTCGAACGGAGGATCCAAGAGTTGAATCAGCGCATGGTCGCGGCGCACAAGGCGCTGATCCACCGCCTCCATGGCCAGGCGCGCGCGCTGGGCATCACCGGCCCCGGATAAAACCGCCCAGCTCTGAGATATCGAATCAATCTGGCACTCGGGGTTGGCGGCGGATCCCAGCGGTGTACCGTCGTCGAAGTAGGCGCGGCGGTACCACTCGCCATCCCAGCCATGCTGCTCGATATTCTGGCGCAGCTTAATCCCCTCCTCCTGGCAAATTCCGGCAAAAGCGGTATCTCCCCGTCGGCGCGCCACCTCGGCGAACTGCTTGAGCACTTCACTCATGAAAAAGCCCAACCAGACGCTCTCGCCTTTACCGTGATTGCCCACCAGGTTCATGCCATCGTTCCAGTCACCGGTGCCCATGAGCGGCAGGCCGTGCTCGCCAAATCGAAACCCCCTTTCGATGGCTCGCACACAATGCTGGTACAGGTTGGCCACCTCGCCAGAACGACCGGGTAGATCATAATAAGAGTCGTCCTCGGCATTGACCGGGCGGCCTTCGAGGAAGTGAATGGATTCATCCAGCACCCCCGTGTCGCCGGTCGTCAGTACATAGCGGCACGTCGCCAACGGCAGCCACAGGTAATCATCCGAACAATGCGTGCGTACGCCACGGCCCGATGGCGGATGCCACCAATGCTGGACATCGCCTTCCTGGAACTGCCGGCTCGCGCACAGCAGCAGTTGCTCGCGCACGCGTTGCGGCTCGGCGTGGATCAGCGCCATCGTGTCCTGCAATTGGTCGCGAAAACCGAAGGCACCGCCCGACTGGTAGTATCCGCTGCGCGCCCACAGACGGCATGCCAGTGTCTGGTACAAAAGCCAGCCGTTGGTCAGTACATTGAGCGACGGGTCGGGTGTTTCCACCTGCACCGCGCCGAGCGTGTGCTTCCAGTACTGGTACACGGCGTCGAGCGCGCCGCGCGCGGCAGCCGCGCCCCGGAAGCGTTGCACCAGGTGCCCGGCCGCAATGGCATCCCGCCCGACGCCCAGCCTGAAGATAATCTCACGCTCCTGGCCGTCGGCCAGCTCGAAGCTGACCTGGATCGCGGCGCAGGGATCGAGCGCCACCCCCACCTTGCCGGAAAGCCGCGCGCGATGCATCGCGGCCGGGCGCTTGAGCGTACCGTTGCGTCCGAGGAATTCGGTGCGATCGCAGCTGGTCGTGCGAATCGTGTCGTCCACGTCGAAAAACGCCACCCGATCGGAAAACTCCGTGCTGTAGGGATTGCGCGCGTAGAGCGCTCCGTTGCTCGGATCAATTTCGGTGGTCACGTGCATGGCCGATTTCGGCTGCAAATCTCCCAGCACCCACTCCACGTAACCGGTCGCGGAGAGCTTGCGCGGCTGGCCCGACCCGTTGCGCACTTTCAGCACTGCGAACTTGATGGCGGCGTCCATGGCCACGTAAATCGTCAGCTCCGAGTGAATGCCACCCTCGACGTGCTCGAAGACACTGTAGCCGAATCCATGGCGGCTCACGTAATGACCTACTCCGCAGCTGGGCAGTGGCGTGGGCGACCAGAAATGGCCGCTGTCTTCGTCACGCAGGTAAAAGGCCTCTCCGCTGGCATCGCTCACCGGGTCGTTGTGCCAGGGAGTGAGGCGGAACTCATGGGCGTTCTCACTCCAGGTATAGGCCAGGCCGTTCTCCGAAATGACGCTTCCAAAGTGCGGATTCGCCAGCACGTTCACCCACGGCGCCGGCGTCACTCGCCCGGGCGCGGTCGTAATGACGTATTCGCGACCATCATGGGTAAATCCCCCCAGTCCATTAAAGAGGATCAGATCGCGGCGCGGCAACTCGGTGGCGGCCGGGAGTTCGGGGCGGTGACTACGGGTCGGTTTGAGGCGCGGAACTCGCACTTCCGCCGGGCCACGACGGTCGATCTGTTCCGCCAGCGTTCCTCGGCTGTCGGTGAATATGGCGCGCGCCACCGATTGCAGCAAGACACGATCTTCGTCCGATATCTGCTCTGCGGGCCGCACGAAGATTCCACCGCGCCGATCGATCACATGCGCTTCGACGCCCGCGGCCACCAGCCCCATGATTTGTTCCTGGAGCAGTTGCCGGTAACCGGCACGGTCTTCGTTCCAGATCACCAGGTCCACGGCCAGCCCCTTCAAGCGCCAGTACGCGTGGGCCTGTACCAGTTGGCGTACCAGATCGATATTGGCCGGGTCGCCGATCTGCAGCAGCACGATCGGTAAATCGCCGGATATGGCATAGCCCCACAGGCCGGATTGCCCGCGACGGTTCTTGATAAGAACAGAGGCGTCGGCGCGCAACGAGGAATTAGCATAAATGACGGAGCTGGCGAGGTGTCCGTAGAGTTGCGCGTCGGCCTCGGTGGCATTGATCTGCCGCAGCACCACCTGGGCGTGAGACCATGCCAGTTCCAGGACGCGATCCGCGAGCCGACGATCCTGGTATTTCTCGACCAGACTTAACGCGGCGTCGCGCGTTTCGCCAATACCGGAAACCATGTCGATCGTTGCCGATTCGTCCGGATCGAGTGTTATTCGATAGCGGATGGCGACAATCGGATCCAGCACCGAGCCCTGGCTACCCGAGAGTGCAGCGGACCCGCTCAGGGCCTGGGGCGCGGCAACCGTGTTGCCGCGGCCGATGAATTGCATACGGTCCGTCTCGTAGGAAATCGCTTCGATGTCCGCACCGTGCACGGCCATCAGGTGAAACATCCATGGCGTCGGCTCATCGAGGGAACGAGGCCGGCGTGTGCAGAGAATTGCCCGCCGCGGTTCGATGATCTCGGTCTGAACGAAGAGATTACTGAACGCCGGATGCAGTGCGTCCGCGGCCGACGGTGCGAGAACGACTTCCGCGTAACTCGTCACGTCAATCGTTCTGCGTGTCCGGGAGCGGTTGCTGATATGGACGCGGCGCAGTTCGATGTCATCTTCCGGCGAAACCACAATCTCGGTATGGGTATCGATATCACCGTCACCGACGGAATCCCGGCGGCGAAACTCCGCGCGCCCCTCCGAGAAAATCGCTTCGTAGCTCATTGCCCGTTTGAGCGTCGGCTGATGCGCGGTTGACCAGCCCTCCCCGCTCGCCACGTCGCGCAGGTAA
>JANLIC010000044.1 GCA_024654125.1 Sulfuricaulis sp.
CGCACGCACAAGCGCATCATGGACATCATCGAGCCCACGGACAAAACCGTGGATGCGCTCATGAAACTCGACCTCGCCGCCGGCGTGGACGTGGAAATCAAGTTAAGTTAATGGAACGCAGACAAGCGCAGATGGAAAACGCAGATAAACGCAGACGTTTTAAAAGATTCAGAACCATCTGCGTTCAACAGAAAAATATCCGCGTTAATCTGCGGTCCCGGAATATTATTTAGGTTTTTTAAAATGGCACTCGGACTTGTAGGCAGAAAAATCGGCATGACCCGTCTGTTCTCGGAGAACGGCGAGGGCACGCCCGTGACCGTGCTGGAAGTGACCGCCAATCGCGTCACCCAGGTGAAGGACGAGGCGAACGACGGTTATCGCGCGGTGCAGGTGACAATCGGCAAGCGTCGCGCCGATCGCCTGACCAAGGCGCAGGCGGGCAAGTACGCCAAGGCCGGTGTCGAGCCAGGCCGCGGGCTGTGGGAATTCCGCCTGGCCGCCAATGAGGGCGCCGATCTCAAGGCCGGTGCTGAGATCAAACTGGATCTCTTCCAGGTGGGCCAGCATGTGGATGTGCAGGGCACTTCAATCGGCAAAGGCTTTGCGGGCGTGATGAAGCGTCATCACTTTGCCGGCGGGCGCGCTAGCCACGGTAACTCGTTGAGCCATCGAGCCCCGGGTTCTATCGGCCAGCGCCAGACGCCGGGCCGCGTGTTTCCGGGAAAAAAGATGGCCGGCCATCTGGGCGACGCGACGGCCACCTGTCTAAATCTCGAAGTCATGCAGGTCGATGCCGAGCGTAACCTGCTCATGGTCAAAGGCGCGGTTCCGGGGCCCAAGAGTCAGGACGTGGTGATCCGCCCGAGCGTGAAAGCCAAGAATTCGAATGAAGTAAAGGGTAAGAAATAAGGAACCGCAGATGGACGCAGATTTTAAAAAGCCGTTATCCGCGTTAATCCGCGTTCATCTGCGGTTTCAGAAATATTATTGAGCGAATTATGAAAGTTACAGTTATGAACAATGCGGGATCGGCGTCGGAACTTCAGGTGTCCGATGCGGTGTTTGCCGTGGTCTTCAACGAACCGCTGGTGCATCAGGTGGTGGTGGCGTATCAGGCGACCGGCCGGCAGGGCACGCGCAAACAGAAAACCCGTTCCGAAGTGCGCGGTGGCGGCAGAAAACCGTGGCGCCAGAAGGGCACCGGCCAGGCGCGCGCGGGCACCATTCGCAGCCCGCTGTGGCGCGGGGGCGGCAAGATTTTCCCGGCTTCGCCGGACGAGAATTTCACGCAGAAAGTCAATCGCAAGATGTACCGCGGTGCTTTGCGCGCCATCCTGTCCGAATTGTTGCGCCAAGGGCGATTGGTGACGGTCGCCGAGTTCAAGTTGGATAAGCCCAAGACTAAGGCACTGGTGGAGAAGCTCAAGAAACTCGAGACGCCGGATGTGTTGATTGTGACCGACGCGCCGGACATCAATTTGTCGCTGGCGGCCGGCAACCTGCCGGATGTGGACGTGCGCCTGGTCAGCGCCGCGGATCCGGTGAGCCTGATTCGTCATGCGAAAGTCATACTGACGCAAGGTGCAGTCAAGAAGTTCGAGGAGATGCTGGCATGAGCGCGGCTACGACGAAGAAGTCTGGTGTTCTCAGCGCCTCCACGGAGGGAACGGCGGGGAAGGCGGTTGTCAGCGAGGAGAAACTGATTCAGGTGATTCTCTCACCGCATATCTCCGAGAAGAGCACACGCCTGGCCGACAAGGATCGGCAAATAGTCTTTGAGGTGCGACGTGACGCCACCAAGCCGGTGATCAAACTGGCGGTGGAGAAAATGTTCAACGTCCAGGTCGAGTCGGTGACGCTGATGAATGTGAAGGGCAAACGCAAACAGACGGGGCGCATGCCGGGCCGCCGTCAAGACTGGAAGAAGGCCTACGTGCGCCTCAAGCCGGGCCAGGACATCAATTTCGTCGGACAGCAATAAAGAAACGATGAAAACGCAAATAAACGCAGATTACAAACTAGATGGACGCCGTTTAGGTTTATCTGTGTTCATCATGGAATAAACCCGCGTTCGTCTGCGGTTACAGGAATATTTAAGAGAATAGAAAATGGCACTGGTCAAAATGAAACCGACGTCCGCGGGTTCGCGCGCCATGGTGCGGGTCAAGAACCCCGAGCTGCACAAGGGCGCGCCGTATGCGCCGCTGCTTGAGAAGCAGCGGCGTGGCAGTGGACGAAACAATCACGGCCGCGTCACCACGCGTCACCAGGGCGGCGGTCACAAACAACACTACCGACTCATCGATTTCAAGCGCGACAAGGACGGTATTTCGGGGCGCATCGAGCGCCTGGAGTACGATCCGAATCGCAGCGCCAATATTGCCCTGGTGCTGTATGCCGACGGTGAGCGCCGCTACATCATCGCCCCCAAGGGGGTGGAGGCCGGAGCGGAAATCCTGTCTGGCGCAGACGCTTCCATCAAACCGGGCAATTGCCTTCCGTTGCGCAATGTCCCGGTCGGCAGCACCGTGCATTGCGTCGAGCTTAAGCAGCGCGGCGGTGCCCAACTCGCCCGCGCCGCCGGTTCCGGCATTCAGCTGGTCGCGCGCGAGGGTGATTACGCCCAGTTGCGACTGCGTTCGGGCGAAGTGCGCAAGGTGCACGTGGACTGCCGCGCCGTCATCGGCGAGGTCGGCAACGCCGAACACAGTCTGCGCAAGCTCGGCAAGGCGGGCGCGTCGCGCTGGCGCGGCATCCGTCCGACGGTGCGCGGCACCGCCATGAATCCGGTGGATCATCCGCACGGTGGTGGCGAGGGCCGCACCAAGGGCGGGCGTCATCCGGTCAGCCCGTGGGGCACGCCGACCAAGGGCTACAAGACGCGCGCGAACAAGCGCACCAATTCCATGATCATTCACCGGCGCAAGCAAAAGAAGGGGTTTTGATCCGTGCCACGTTCAGTTAGAAAAGGACCGTATATTGATGCGCACCTTGCCACCAAGGTGGACAAGGCACGCATGGAAAGCAGCAAGAAGCCGATCAAGACCTGGTCGCGTCGCTCGACCATCACGCCGGATTTCGTCGGCCTCACGATCGCGGTGCACAACGGACGGCAGCATGTGCCGCTACTGATCACCGAGAACATGGTCGGTCACAAGCTCGGCGAGTTCGCGGCTACCCGTACTTTCAAGGCGCACTCGGGCAATCGCAAAGTGACGACGGAAGAGACGACTTAATCCATGCAAGCGACAGCGATTCTCAAATACGTCCGGGTGTCCGCGCAGAAGGGTCGCCTGGTGGCTGACCAGATCCGCGGCCTGCCGGTCGCACGCGCCCTGGAAGTGCTTCAGTTCAGCCCCAAGAAGGCGGCGGGACACGTGCGCAAGGTGCTCGAATCCGCCATCGCCAACGCTGAACACAACGAGGGCGCGGATGTCGATGAGCTCAAGGTGGCGACCATTCAGGTGGACGGCGGGCCGACGATGCGGCGCTTTCATTCGCGCGCCAAAGGGCGCGGCGTGCGCATTCTTAAGCGCACCAGCCACATCACCGTGGTCGTGAGCGACGAGAAGAAAAAACCGTCGCGGGCGGCGAAGAAGGAGAAAAGCTGATGGGCCAGAAAGTCAATCCGATCGGATTCCGCATGGGGATCAGCCGTGACTGGACCGCCAAGTGGTATGCCGGCACCAAGACCTACACCCAGAACCTGCTCTCGGATATCGCGCTGCGCGACTACCTCAAGCAGAGGCTCAAGAACGCCGCGGTCAGCACGATCGTAATCGAGCGCCCGGCGCAGAGCATCAATATCACGGTGCACACGGCGCGCCCCGGGATCGTTATCGGCAAGAAAGGCGAGGATATCGAGAAACTGCGCCAGGAACTGACCAAGCTGGCCGGCCGTCCGGTGCAACTGGCGGTGGAAGAGGTGCGTCAGCCGGAACTGGACGCACAACTGGTGGCCGAGAACGTTGCCCAGCAACTCGAGAAACGCATCATGTTCCGCCGCGCCATGAAGCGCACGGTGACCAACGCCATGCGCCTGCGCGCGCTGGGTATCAAAATCATGGTCGCCGGGCGTCTGAACGGCGCCGAGATCGCGCGTACCGAGTGGTACCGCGAGGGACGCGTACCGCTGCACACGCTGCGCGCCGACATTGATTACGGTTTTGCCGAGGCCCATACGACCTACGGCAAGATCGGCGTGAAGGTCTGGATATTCAAAGGCGAGGTGTTCGACCAGGACGCGCCCAAGACGGAAGATGCCGAGGCCCAGAAGAAAGGGGCAAAGGCCGGGTAAACGAAACGTGCGCGTTGCGCACAACGGCACCGATATTACAGAACTCCCCTCTCCCGCAAGCGGGAGAGGGGGAGTAGGTGAAAATCTTTTATAAGGTTGGAACATGCTGCAACCGAAACGGACGAAATATCGCAAGCAAATGAAGGGCCGCAACCGCGGGCTGGCCCAGCGCGGTAACAAGGTGAGCTTCGGCGAGTATGGCCTGAAGGCCACGACTCGCGGACGCCTGACCTCGCGCCAGATCGAGGCGGCGCGCCGCGCGCTCACCCACTTCATCAAGCGTGGCGGGCGCGTGTGGATCCGGGTATTTCCGGACAAGCCCGTGTCCAAGAAGCCATTGGAAGTCCGCATGGGCAGTGGCAAGGGCAATGTCGAATACTGGGTGGCGCAGATCCAGCCAGGTGCCGTGCTTTATGAAATGGAAGGCATCAACGAGCAGGAGGCGCGCGCGGCATTCAAGCTGGCCGCCGCCAAGCTCCCGGTCAGAACCGCATTCATGACCAGATCACTGTAGGCAGGACGACGATGAAAGTGAATGATTTCCGGGAAATGGACGCCACTGCTCGACAGAAGGAAATGAACGACATGCTGCGCGAGCAATTCAACCTGCGCATGCAGAACGCGTCCGGGCAGCTGTCCAACACGGCGAACCTCGCCAAGGTGCGGCGCAATATAGCGCGCCTGCGCACGGTCATGAACGAGAAGTCAGGATAAAGGCATGGGTGAACAGACGAAAACCGCGCGCTCGGCTACCGGCCGCGTGATCAGCAACAAGATGAACAAGACCGTCACCGTGCAGGTGGATCGCCGCATCCGCCATCCGCTGTACGGGAAGATCATCACGCGTCATTCCAAGCTGCATGCGCACGATGAAGGCAACGAGTGCAAACCGGGCGACTTGGTCATGATCGAGGAATGCCGTCCGCTTTCGAAAACCAAGGCCTGGCGTCTGGTGAAGGTGCTGGAGCGGGCCCGGGAAGTCTGAAAAAGGGCCTGTTTTTGGCTGAATTCGAGGCAAATGTTATAATCGCCCGTTTCTCTGGAACCGGGCGCGCCGTGTGGAGACAGGATAATGATTCAGATGCAGAGCCTGCTGATGGTAGCCGATAACAGTGGGGCTAAAACGGTGCAGTGCATCAAGGTGCTCGGGGGTTCCAAGCGCCGCTATGCCGGGATTGGTGACGTGATCAAGGTCAGCGTGAAGGAAGCGATTCCGCGCGGCAAGGTCAAGAAAGGCGACGTCTACGACGCCGTCATCGTGCGCACCCGCAAGGGCGTGCGGCGCACGGACGGTTCGGTCATTCGCTTCGACACCAACGCCGCGGTGTTGCTGGATAACAAACGCGAGCTGATCGGTACCCGTATCTTCGGTCCCGTGACGCGCGAATTGCGCAGCGAGCAGTTCATGAAGATCATCTCGCTGGCGCCCGAGGTTTTGTAGTCGCGCGCAGCGCGCTCGGCTTGCTCCCTTCTCCCTCAGGGAGAAGGGAAGTTGGTACAAGTCTATTATAAGGTTGGGACATGAATAAGATTCGCAAGGGCGACAAGGTGGTGGTGCTCGCGGGCCGCGACAAGGGCAAGCAGGGCACGGTGCTGCGCGTGCTCGAAGACAGCCGCGTGCTGGTCGAGAACGTGAACATGATCAAGCGCCACACCAAGCCGAATCCCAACAAGGGAGTGACCGGCGGCATCATCGAGCGGGAAGCGTCGATTCATGTCTCCAACGTCGCGCTGGTCAACCCGGGCACGGGCAAGGGCGAGCGTGTGGGCATGCGCCTGATGCAGGATGGCAGCAAGGTCAGGTTTTTCAGGAAAAGCGGCGAAATCGCCGATGTGAAATGATTTTTTAAGGAAGCTTCGCCCGATCCAAAATGAAGATTCTTTCCGACTTCCCCTCTCCCTCAGGGAGAGGGCAAAGAGTGAGGGGGATCAAACACCCCTCATCCCCATCCCTTCTCCCTGAGGGAGAAGGGAGCGAGCCGAGCGCGCTCCGCGCGAGTTCGTTTGCTCGGGGAGTAGGTGAAATCTTCCAGATATAAACGGCTAACAGTGATTTAATTTTTTATATGGCAAGACTTCAGGAACATTACCGGAAAAGCGTGAAGCCCGCGCTTCAGGCCAAGTTCGGCTACCAGAACGCGATGCAGGTCCCGCGGATCACCAAGATCACCCTCAACATGGGGGTGGGTGAGGCCATGGCTGACAAGAAAGTGATCGATCACGCCGCCAGTGATATGGCGCTGATCAGCGGCCAGAAGCCGCAAATCACACACGCACGCAAATCGATCGCCAATTTCAAGGTGCGCGAGAACTGGCCGGTGGGCTGCAAGGTTACGCTGCGCGGCGCGCGCATGTACGAGTTCCTGGATCGCCTCATCAGTGTCGCGATCCCGCGTATCCGCGATTTTCGCGGGCTGCCGTCGCGTTCGTTCGACGGGCGTGGCAACTATTCGCTCGGCATCAAGGAGCAGATTATTTTCCCCGAGATTGATTTTGACAAAGTCGATGCCATCCGCGGAATGGACATCACCATCGCCACCAGCGCCAAGACCGATGCGGAAGCGCGGGAACTGCTGGTGGCATTCAATTTTCCGCTACGCAGCTGAGGGTTTTCAATGGCCAAGCAAAGCATGATCAACCGTGACCAGCGCCGCACCGCGCTGGTTGCCAAGTACGCCATCCGGCGCGCCGAATTGCGCGCCAAGGTCAAGAACGTGAAGCTGTCCGAGGAGGAACGCCACGCCGCTATGCTGGCCATGCAGAAATTGCCGCGCGATTCGAGTTATACCCGCCGGCGTAACCGCTGTAGCCTGACCGGACGCCCACGCGGTTATTACCGCAAGTTCGGGCTATCACGCAGCAAACTGCGCGAGGTCATGATGCGCGGCGAAGCGCCTGGCGTAGTCAAGGCGAGCTGGTAAGGAGAATTGAATTTATGATGACCGATCCGATCGCCGATATGCTGACCCGCATCCGCAACGGCCAGATGGCCGAAAAGGTGAGCGTGCGTATTCCCGCTTCGCGGCTCAAGTTGGCGGTGGCCAAGGTCTTGCAGGACGAGGGTTATATCGAGACTTGTCGCGAGGTGACCGAGGACGACCGGCCGTTAATTGAGATCGCCCTGAAGTACTACGACGGGCGGCCGGTGATCGAGCGCCTGGAGCGCGCGAGCAAGCCCGGACTGCGCCGTTACGAGGGCAAGAACTCGCTGCCGCGCGTAGACGGTGGCACGGGTGTGGCGATTATCTCGACATCCCAAGGCATCATGTCCGACCGCGCCGCTCGCAAGGCCGGTTTGGGCGGTGAAATTTTGTGCATCGTTTCATGAGAGTATGAACCATGTCGCGTATTGCTAATTATCCGGTGACTGTCCCGAGCGGCGTGCTGGTGGCGCTGGCCGGCGCCAAGGTCAGCGTGAAAGGCCCCAAGGGAAGCCTGGAACACGAGGCGCACCCCCTGGTGAAGGTGAGCCAAGAAGGGAGCCAGCTGAAATTCAAGCGCACGAATGATTCGACCCTGGCACGCGCTGTTTCCGGCACCACGCGTGCGCTGGTGAACAACATGGTCAACGGCGTGACCAAGGGTTTTGAGAAGAAACTTACCATTATCGGCGTCGGTTACCGCGTCGCGGTGCAAGGCAAGAAACTGAACCTGACGCTCGGATACTCGCACCCGATCGTGTACGACATCCCCAACGGGATCACGATCGATGCCCCGGACCAGACCAATCTCGTGGTCAAGGGCGCCGACAAACAACTGGTGGGCCAAGTGGCCGCCGAGATCCGCGCCTTCCGTTCGCCGGAGCCGTACAAGGGCAAGGGCGTGCGCTATCTCGACGAAGCGGTGGTGAAGAAGGAAGCCAAGAAGAAATGATAAACGGCGTGGTTTGTCTTTATACTTCGTTGCGGCTTGTCTGCGCTGCTCACGTATCATCGTGTACGCTGCGCTGTTCGACGGTGCCGCGTCTCGTCTAAAGCCAAACCACTTGTTTTTTCACGGGCTTGGAGTTGAGTAAACGCATATTATGAAAAAAGAGATCAATCCGCGTCAGCGCCGGGCGCTGCGCATCCGCCGCAAGATTGCCGGCCTGCAGGCCGAGCGGCTGTGCGTGCATCGCACGCCGCGTCATATTTATGCCCAGATCATCGACAAGACGGGCGAGAAGGTGCTGGCCGCCGCCTCCACGGTCGAGGCGGATGTGCGCGGCCAGATCAAGCACGGCGGCAACGTCGAGGCGGCGAAGTTGATCGGCAAACGCATCGCCGAGAAGGCCAAGACGGCGGGCATCACGCGCGTGGCATTCGACCGCTCCGGGTTCAAGTACCACGGGCGCTTGAAGGCGCTGGCCGACGCCGCACGCGAAAACGGTTTAGAATTCTGAGGACTATACAGTGGCAGCTTTCAGCGAATCCGAAGCACGAAGCGACAATCTTCAGGAAAAACTCATCAGCGTCCGGCGCGTGGCCAAGGTCGTCAAGGGCGGGCGCATATTCGGCTTCTCCGCGTTAACCGTGGTCGGCGACGGCGCTGGTCGCATTGGCATCGGTCGCGGCAAGGCGCGCGAAGTCCCGGCGGCGGTCACCAAAGCCATGGAAAACGCGCGTCGCAACATGATGAAGGTCCAACTCAAGGGTCCGACCCTGCATCACGCGGTGGTCGTCGCACACGGCGCCTCCAAAGTCGTGATGAAGCCGGCCTCGGTGGGCACGGGCATCATCGCGGGCGGGGCCATGCGCGCCGTGTTCGAAGTCGTGGGCGTGCAGGACGTACTGGCCAAATGCCTCGGCTCGCGCAACCCGGTGAACATGGTTCGCGCCACCGTCAAGGGACTGCTTGCCATGCACAGCCCGGAATCGGTCGCCCGCAAGCGCGGTAAACGCGTCGAAGAAATACTGGGTTAAGAGGCGATCCATGCCAGCAAATCCGAAATCTGGAAAGAAGTTGCGCGTGACGCTGCTCAAGAGCCCGTATGGCACCGGCAAGAGCCACATGGCCACCGTGCGCGGACTGGGTTTGCGCCGGCGGCATCATACGGTGGAGCTGGAAGACACCGCCGCCGTGCGCGGGATGATCAACAAGGTTGGTTATATGCTGAAGGTCGAGGGTGAGCCGGAGTAGTCACGAATGCACTTAACGTGCATTCGTGCCGGCGAACGCCCGCGCATGGGTGAGGCGGAGAATTCGCAAACGTCCGGTGGACGTTTGCGCCGCTGAACGGCTGCAGCTGATATTGCTGCAGCCCTGGCTGCAAGCAGGCTGGGGTTGATCGAAGTTCCATTTGCAACGCCAGGGATGGCTGATACGAGCGCATGACAATGGCAAGAGAGAATATGATGCAACTGAATACGATGAAACCGGGCCGCGGCGCCAAAACCTCGCCCAAGCGTCTCGGACGCGGTGGCGGTTCGGGCCTCGGCAAGACCTGCGGCAAGGGGCACAAAGGCCAGACGGCGCGCGCCGGTGGATATCACAAGGTCGGATTCGAAGGCGGCCAGATGCCGATCCAGCGGCGCCTGCCCAAGCGCGGTTTCCGTTCGGCCATGAAGGTGGCCGGGCTAACGGCGGAAGTTCGCTTGCAGGAACTGGCGAAAGTCGAGGACGCTGTTATCGATCTGGCGGCGCTCAAGAAGGCGAATATTGTTTCGCCGCAGGCGGAGCAGGCCAAGGTCTATCTGTCGGGCACGCTGGAGAAGCCGGTGTCGCTACGCGGACTCCGTATGACCCAAGGTGCGCGTGAGGCCGTGATCAAGGCCGGCGGGAAGATTGAGGACTGAATAATGAGCTCTGCTTCGCTCGTCTCATCATATGAGTAGTCCGGCGGGAAGCTTCGGTGGAATCGCGGGCCTGGGCAAGCTCACGGATCTGCGTCAGCGAATCTTCTTCGTCCTCGGGGCATTGATTATTTACCGCATCGGGACCTACATCCCGGTGCCGGGGATCAACCCCGTGGCCCTGGCCAAGATGTTCGAGGGCACCCAGAGTTCTATCGTCGGATTATTCAACATGTTTTCCGGCGGTGCCTTGGAGCGGTTTTCGCTGTTCGCACTCGGGATCATGCCGTACATCTCATCGTCGATCATCATGCAGCTGATGTCGTCGACGATACCGGCGCTGGAACAGCTGAAGAAAGAGGGCGAAAGCGGGCGGCGCAAGATCACGCAGTACACCCGGTATGGCACGGTGGTGCTGGCGACGTTTCAGGCTATCGGCATCGCCATCGCCCTGGAGAGCCAGACTTCGGCGGGCATGCCGGTGGTAATAGCGCCGGGTTTCGGATTCAAGCTGATCACAGTGATTTCGCTGGTGACTGGGACCATGTTTCTGATGTGGCTCGGTGAGCAGATTACCGAGCGCGGGATTGGCAATGGCATTTCAATCCTGATTTTCGCCGGCATCGTGGCGGGATTGCCCGGAGCCATCGCGCATACGCTGGAACTGGCGAGCCGTGGCACGTTCAATCCGCTATTCGTGCTGTCGCTGTTTGCCATTGCGCTTCTGGTGACGGCGTTCGTGGTGTTCGTGGAGCGCGGTCAGCGGCGCATCACCGTGAATTACGCCAAGCGCCAGCAGGGACGCCGGATGATGGCGGGTCAGACCAGCCATCTGCCGCTCAAGGTCAACATGGCGGGCGTGATTCCACCGATCTTCGCCTCGAGCATTATCCTGCTCCCGGCCACGGTCGTGAGCTGGTTCGGTCAGGCGGAGGGCATGGAATGGCTGCGCAACATCGCCACAACCCTGTCGCCCGGCCAGCCGATATATGTGATTTTGTACGCTTCGGCGATTGTGTTTTTCTGTTTCTTTTACACCGCCCTGGTGTTCAATCCCAAGGAGACGGCGGAGAACCTGAAGAAGTCCGGGGCATTCATCCCGGGCATACGTCCGGGTGACCAGACGGCGAGTTATATCGATGGGGTGATGTCGCGGCTGACTCTGGCGGGTGCTGTGTACGTGACACTGGTATGCCTGCTCCCGGAGTTCATGATCGTTAAGTGGAACGTACCGTTTTATTTCGGGGGCACCTCGTTGCTGATCGTGGTGGTAGTGTGCATGGATTTCATGGCCCAGGTGCAGGCCCGGCTGATGTCGCACCAGTATGAGAGCCTGCTGAAGAAAGCGAATCTGACCGGAGGGATGGGTATCCCGCGTTAGCAGGCGTTTCGGCTGAATCAGGAGAAAAGCGATGAAAGTAAGGGCGTCCGTCAAGAAAATGTGCCGTAACTGCAAGATTGTGCGGCGCAAACGCGTGGTGCGCGTGATTTGTTCCGATCCGACCCACAAGCAGCGGCAGGGCTAGAAATCCTGCGAAATGGTTGATTTTTCCTCGATAAATCAGTAACCTTGCGCGTTTTCGCGCAGGGGCAGTTGGCAGGAGACAGGCTCAAGATGGCCCGAATTGCAGGCATTAATTTACCGAACCAGAAACATATCTGGATCGCGTTGACGTCGATTTTCGGCATCGGGCACACCCGCGCGCGCGGTATATGCACCGCTTCGGGCGTGTCGACGTCCACCAGGGTCAAGGACCTGACCGACGCGGAGGTGGACAAAATCCGTCTCGAGGTCGCCAAGGTCACGGTCGAAGGCGATCTACGACGCACAGTATCCATGAGCGTCAAGCGCCTCATGGACCTCGGTACCTACCGCGGCATGCGCCATCGCCGGGGATTGCCGGTGCGCGGACAGCGCACCCGCACCAATGCCCGCACCCGCAAGGGACCGCGCAAGAGCGTCATCCGCGGCACGGGTAAGCCGACCACCGAATAATTCCGGAAATTGAACCATGGCCAATAGTCAAACTGCCGCACCTGAAGCCGCCGCCACGCCGGCCAAGGCCAAGAAACGCGTCAAGAAAAGTGTGTCCGAGGGTATCGCCCATATCCACGCTTCCTTCAACAACACCATCATTTCCATCACCGATCGCCAGGGCAACGTGCTGTCGTGGTCAACGTGCGGCAACTCCGGCTTCAAGGGTTCGCGCAAGAGCACGCCATTCGCCGCCCAGGTATCGGCCGACAAGGCGGGTCGCGCGGCCCAGGAATACGGAGTGCGTTCGATTGAGGTAAGGGTGAAGGGTCCGGGCCCGGGACGTGAGTCCGCGGTGCGTGCGCTGCACGCGCTCGGCTTCGAGATCGCCAATATTATTGACGTGACGCCGATGCCCCACAACGGGTGCCGTCCGGCCAAACGGCGGCGTGTGTAAATTCATAACGGAGAATTCAACCAGTGGCACGTTACAACGATTCCAAATGCCGTCTCTGCCGGCGCGAAGGCGGCAAGCTGTTCCTCAAGGGCGAGAAATGCTTCACCGAGAAATGTCCGGTGGAGAAACGCCCCTATGCCCCCGGCCAACACGGCCAGCGTAGGAGTCGCCTGTCTGACTACGGCAAACAATTGCGCGAGAAGCAGAAGCTGCGCCGCATCTATGGGATTCTCGAACGTCAGTTTGAGAATTATTACAAGGAAGCCGCGCGCCACAAGGGATCGACCGGCGATGATCTGCTGAAATTGCTCGAATCCCGCCTGGATAACGTGGCCTTCCGCATGGGGTTCGGTGTATCACGATCCGAGGCCAGGCAGCTGGTGCGGCACAACGCCGTGCGCGTAAACGGCCGGCGCGTCAATATACCGTCATACCAAGTGCGACCGAACGATTTCATCGAAATCTCCACAGCGGCACAGGAACAATTGCGCATCAAAGCCGCGCTCGAGGCCGCCGGTCAGCGCGGGATTCCGGAGTGGCTGGACGTGGACGTAAAGGCCATGAAGGGAACATTCAAGAACGTGCCGGAACGCAGCGACTTGCCGTCGGACATCAACGAAAGTCTCGTCGTGGCGCTTTATTCGAAGTAACGTAATCCGTATCTTAACGAGGACGCTCTCATGCTGAGTTCTGCAACTGAATTCCTGAAGCCGCGTCTGGTGGACGTGCAAACGCTTTCACCTACGCACGCAAAAATCACGCTCGAGCCGCTCGAACGCGGTTTCGGCTACACGCTTGGCAATGCGTTACGGCGCATACTGCTTTCCTCCATGCCGGGGAGTGCCATCACCGAGGTGAAGATCGAAGGGGTACTTCACGAATACTCCACCATCGAAGGCGTGCAGGAAGACGTCATTGAAATCCTGCTCAACCTCAAGACAGTCGCGCTGCGCATGCACGGCCGCGAGGAAGTCACTTTAACGCTCGCCAAGAAGGGGCCCGGAATCGTCACGGCCGGCGACATCCAGCTGGAACACGATGTCGAAGTGGTGGATCCGAAGCACGTGATCGCCTCCCTGACCAAGGACGGGACGCTGAATATGGAGCTCAAGGTCAACCGCGGTCGCGGCTACCAGCCGGTCACGGTGCGCAGTGCCACGGCCGAGTCCCGTACCATCGGTGTCATGCAGCTCGATGCGTCTTACAGCCCGATCCACCGGGTGGCCTACACGGTCGAGAATGCACGCGTGGAACAGCGGACCGACCTCGACAAGCTGATTCTCGACATTGAGACCAACGGCGCCATCAACCCGGAAGAGGCGGTGCGACGCGCGGCCAATATCCTGCAGGACCAGATTTCCATTTTTGTCGATTTGAAGAGCCCCGAAACCAAGGTCGAGGAAAGGCGCGAACCGGAGATGGATCCGCTGCTGCTGCGTCCGGTGGACGATCTCGAACTCACCGTGCGCTCCGCTAATTGTCTCAAGGCCGAGAATATTTTTTACATCGGTGACCTGATCCAGCGGTCCGAATTCGAATTGCTCAAGACTCCCAATCTCGGCAAGAAATCACTCACCGAGATCAAGGACGTCCTGGCCCAGCACGGCCTGTCGCTCGGCATGAAACTCGAAAACTGGCCGCCGGCGTCTCTTAAGGACAGGGAAAAAACCCCGGAGATGGGTTCCGCCACCTGATAAGCATCAAAGGTTAAACATGCGTCACCAGAAAAGCGGCCGTAAACTCAACCGCACCAGCAGCCATCGTGCCGCCATGTTCCGCAACATGGCGGTATCTTTACTGCGCCACGAGCAGTTGGTGACCACTTTACCTAAGGCCAAAGAGCTGCGGCGTGTCGCCGAGCCGCTCATCACGCTGGGCAAGACGGCCTCGCTCGCCAACCGGCGCCTGGCCTATTCCCGTCTGCGCGACCGCGACATGGTGGGCAAGTTGTTCGATGACATCGGCGTGCGCTTCAAGGATCGTCCCGGTGGCTACCTGCGCATCCTTAAGACCGGTTACCGGCGTGGCGATGCGGCACCCATGGCGCTGGTGCAGCTGACTGAACTGCGCGCCGCCGAGGCAGCCGACGCGGAACCGGCCGCCGAGGCCGTCGCTGCACCGGAAGGTGAGGCGAAGGAGACCAAGGGCAAGGGTGCCAAGGCGTCCAAGGGAAAGGCCAAGGCCAGGAAAAACGCGCCCAAGAAGAAAGCCTCGAAGGCCAAGTCGAAAACCAAATAATCCGACTGGTTCACAATGTTGGATTGCAAATAAAAGCCGGAAATTTCCTGGCTTTTTTATTTTGTTCCCCGCCCTGCGGGTTACGCCTATTATCGCCGATCCCGCCCAGCATATAACTGACTAATTTTAAAGCTAAAACCGGTCAAACGTATTGGGGTGCGGACTGCACTATATGTAAAAAGAGATAATGGATTGAGGAGTATCGCTCTCACCCCGAGAAAACCCGTCCCATGGCCATTAGTAAAAAGAAGATCAGCACCCTGGATCTCAAGCCAGGCATGTACGTCACGCAGCTGGATCGTCCGTGGCGCGAGGCCGACGTGCTGTTCCAGGGTTTTTACGTCAACTCCCTGGAGCAGATCGAAGAGCTGCGGAATAAATATCGGTATGTCTATGTCGATATCTGGCGCGACAGCGCGCCGGACAGACCCAAACAAGACATCAAGGAAGACGCACTGGATGAAGAGTTCAGAAACCTCTGCGGCCATTCCAAGCGAAATAATGTATACAAGGATTCGACGAGCGTTGATAAAGAGTTTGTCGTCGCCCAAGAGAAATACAAGCGGGCCATGGAGACCGTGACCGAAATGATGCGGGACCTGCAGGCGGGGCGCACGCTCAAGCTGGTCATGATCAACAACGTCGTGACCGATCTGATGGAAAGTATCCTACGCAACCCGGATGCGTTTTCATGGCTGATGTACCTGAAGAACAAAGATGACTATTCCTACACCCATTCCGTCGACTCCTGCGCCCTCGCCATCACGTTCGGACGGCACCTTGGCTTGCCGCGCGAAAGCCTGATAAGCATAGGTACCGGCGCCCTGCTGTCTGACGTGGGCAAGGTGAAACTTCCCGAGGGGCTGCTGAACAAGCCCGGACGGCTGTCACCGGATGAATTCCAGGTCATGAAAAAGCATGTCGACTTTGGTGTCGATATCGTCATGAAAATTAAGGATAGCAGCATGGAACTGATTAGTATGGTCAGGACCCACCATGAGCGATTCGATGGTAGCGGTTATCCGCTGGGAATCCGTGGCTCGGACATTCCCCTGTTCGGTCGCATCGCCGGCATTCTCGATTGTTATGACGCCATTACCAGCGATCGTTCCTACCAAAAGGCAATTTCTCCGCACCAGGCGCTGCGGGTCCTGTATAACATGCGCGACAAGGCTTTTCAGGAAACACTGGTCGAACTGTTCATCCAGTGTCTTGGCGTGTATCCGACCGGTAGCCTGGTGGAAATGGTTAGCGGCGAGGTGGGAATTGTCATCGAGCAGAATCGTGCACGGCGATTGCGTCCGAAGATCATGTTGATCCTAAACCATCACAAGGTACCCCTGAAAAGTTACGAAACGCTTGATCTTGACCGGGAAACGGCGGGAAAAAGTCTCGAACTTGCCAAGGTATTAGAGCCCGGCACCTATGGAATCGATCCAAAAGAATACTATCTCAGGGCCTGATATGCCTTGGCCCGGTGCTACGACTTTCGTGTGGCACAAGTCAGCACTGCTGGAAAATCGTTGTCCGCTCCCCGTGGAGAACCAGTCCTTAAGAAAGACTGGTCTGGAGACGTTCCGTCGGTTTCACGACCTCGGGGTCAGGTTGTCGATCGATGACTTCGGAACCGGTTATTCGTCGCTGGCTTATGTAAAGAGAATGCCGGTGAATGAATTGAAGATCGACAAGTCATTCGTCATGAATATGGACAAGGACAAGGGTGATGCCAAGATCGTGCGCACCGTCATCGACATGGCGCATAATTTTGAAATCAGCGTCACCGCCGAAGGCGTCGAGAGTCAGGCCATTCTTGAACAGCTGGCCGGGCTGGGTTGTGATTGCGCGCAGGGATTCCACATGGCCAGATCGATGCCGGCCGCGGATCTGATCCAGTGGTTGCAGGAGTCGCCGTGGTCGTTGAGTACCGGTCCCCTGGCCGTGGCCGGTTGATCGGGCGGGAAACTGTTTCTCCGGTTGTTTCGCTTCAGGTCTAGCTAGACATCCTATTTAACACAAGAGGCACGCCGTCCGGCGCAAAGAAAACTGTTACTATTCCGCCCGTGATCGTTCTGTTTACCGATTTCGGCCTGTCCGATCCCTATGTCGGTCAACTGCATGCGGTGTTGGCACGCGAGGCGCCGGGTGTTCCGGTGATCGACCTTTTTCATTCGGTTCCTCCCTTTAATATTCGGGCCGGGGCCTATCTGCTGCCGGCCTACACCCGTGAATTGCCCCCGGACACGGTTATTGTGGGCGTGGTGGATCCGGGCGTCGGCGGGGACCGCCGACCGATCATGCTGCGGGCGGATAAGCGCTGGTATGTCGGTCCGGACAATGGTTTGTTCGAGGTGGTCAAGCGCCGTGCCCGTGAACAGCAATGTCACGTGATCCGCTGGCGTCCGGAAGAATTGTCGGCGAGTTTCCACGGGCGCGACCTGTTTGCACCGGTCGCTGCACGGCTCGTGCGTGGCGAGGTGCCGGAAGCCGACCTGGCCGAATTGACAACTCCGCCCGGGGCGCCTTGGCCGGAGGATCTGGCCGAGATTATCCATACAGATCATTACGGTAACGCCATTACCGGGCTGCGCGCGATATCCGTTTCCACGACTCAGGAAATCCGGGCGAGCGGAGAAGTGTTACACTACGCGCGGGTTTTTTCGGAGGTGCCCCCAGGCCGGGCTTTCTGGTACGAGAATGCCAACGGGCTCGTCGAGATCGCCGTCCATGGCGATAGTGCGGCGACGCGATTCGGCTTCAAGCCCGGTGATCCGGTCACGTTGTCCAGTCCATGAAAATCTCATGAAGGAATGGAGCCTACAGAAGCGGGTGCTGTTTCTGGCGCTCGCCCCGCTTACGGTGGCGGTGCTGCTGTTGTCGCTGCACTTCACCAACGCCCGCATCCAGGACTTGGAGAACGCGCTGCGCAACCGCGGCCAGACCGTCGCCACGCAGCTCGCCGCGATCAGTGAGGACGCATTTCAGTCCGGTAACCGTCAGGTGCTCGCCCGGTTCGTACAATCGACCTTGCAGGAAAAAAACGTGCTGTCGGTCACCGTCACCGACATGAAGGGGAAGGTCCTGGCGCACGCTTCCGCGACCACCGACAAAAGCAAGCCCCCGCCATTGGTTGAAAGTTCGCGTTACCAGCTCCTGGCGCCGGTTTTTTACAGCGAGGGCGCCAAAGGGGTCTCCAAAGATCAGGCCGGCTGGGTGAGCGTTCAGCTGTCTAGTGCGGCGTTGCAGACCGAGCAGAACAAAATCATGCTTCAGAGCCTGCTCATCGTTTCCCTGGGCCTGTTGGTGACCATCGTGTTCGCTTTGCGCATGGCGCGCGGCGTGACACGCCCGGTGCTTTCTTTGACGCGGGCGGTGGAGGAGATCAAGAACGGTGTGCTCGATTACCGGGTATCTACCCAATCGGGCGGCGAGGTGGGGCGGCTGGAGGACGGCATCAATGCCATGGCGGCGGCCTTGCAGGAAGCGCGCGATCGGGAGAAGAAGCTGGCCGAGGACGCGTTGTTTCTCGAGAAGGTGCGCGCCCAGGTGACGCTCGAGTCCATTGGCGACGGGGTGATCACCACCGATGCCGCTGGACACATCGTGTACATGAATCCGGTAGCGGAACAGTTCACCGAATGGAAGGGAGCCGAGGCGCATGGGAAATCGCTGAGCGAAGTATTTAAAATATTCGATGAGGAATCCAACCGCCTCGAGGAATACCCGATACATTACTGCCTCAAGGAAGGCCGCACCATCCGTCACGACAGTCATCACTTGTTGATGAGCCATGAAGGCGGCAAGATCGAAATTCAGGATTCAGCCGCTCCGATCCGTGATCGAGATGGGACAATCCTGGGCGCCGTGGTGGTGTTCCATGACGTGACGGAAATCCAGAGCATGGCGCGGCACATGGCCTTCCTCGCCTCGCGCGATTCGCTCACGGGACTCCTCAACCGGCGCGAATTTGAGTCACGCCTGCAGCATGTGCTGGACAGCGCGCGCGCCGGCGAGCGCACGCATGCGCTGCTTTACCTCGATCTCGACCAATTCAAGATTGTGAACGACACCTGCGGACATGTCGCGGGCGATGAACTCCTCAAGCAGCTGGCGAACCACCTGCAGAAGGAAATTCGCGCGAGCGACATGCTGGCGCGCTTGGGAGGTGACGAGTTTGGTGTCATCCTCGAAGACTGTTCGATCGACAAAGCCGAACAGATCGCCGATTTGCTGCGCCAGTCCGTCAAGGATTTCCGCTTCATGTGGGAGAAACGGGCATTCGAAATCGGTGTGTCTATCGGTATGGTTCCAATCTCGCGCGACAGCGGCGGTTTGACCGAAGTCCTGAGCGCCGCCGACTCGGCCTGTTATATCGCCAAAGATCGCGGGCGCAATCGTCTGCACATCTACCAGCCGGACGATCGGGCGTTTACCCAGCGGCGTGGCGAAATGCAATGGGTAAACCGGCTGCGCGAGGGGCTCGAAAACAACAGTTTTGACCTTTATTGCCAGGCCATCGTACCGCTGCGTGACGGAATGAAACATCCCGGCACTTTCCATGAAATCCTGGTGCGGGTTCAGGACGAGGACCTGGTGTTGCCGGCGGCCTTCATCCCGGCCGCCGAGCGCTATCACCTGATGCCATCCATAGACCGCTGGGTAATCCGCACGGTTTTTCCGATGCTGGAGAAATACCAGGCGCAGACTGGCAGAAACGAGAAGATCGGTGGGTCGCTGTTTGCCATCAATCTTTCCGGCCAATCCCTGGGTGACGAACAGTTTCTGGACTTCGTCATGCAGCAGTTTGTGCAGCACCGGGTCGATCCACAAACCATCTGTTTCGAGATTACCGAGACTGCCGCCATCGCCAACCTGACCCGCGCGCGCGATTTCATTGCGCGCTTCAAGCACATGGGTTGTCGATTCGCGCTCGACGATTTCGGTTCGGGACTTTCTTCGTTCGGCTATCTCAAGAGCTTGAGCGTGGATTATCTCAAGATCGCCGGCGATTTCATCGAAGGCATGCTCGAGGATCCCTTGCACCGGGCGATGGTGGAAGCCATCAACCAGGTCGGCCATGTCATGGGACTGATCACGATCGCGGAATCGGTGGAAAGCCCGCTACTAATCGATAAGTTGTGCGAGATCGGCGTCGACCTCGCGCAGGGCCATGGCATCGATTCCCCCAAGCCGCTCCACCAGGTCCTGCGACTGCCGGAGCAGGAATGGAACTCGGTGCGTACGCACGCCGGCGGAATGGTCGGATGACCTAGCCGGCGCGCCGCCGCGGCGACTCCGTTCGTTCGAGCACGTGTTTCAGGAATGTCCCGGTATGGGAGTCCGGAAGCATCGCCACTTCCTCGGGAGTCCCCGTGGCCAGGATCCTGCCACCGCCGTCACCGCCCTCGGGGCCGAGATCGATGATCCAGTCAGCCGTCTTGATCACGTCGAGATTGTGCTCGATCACCACCACCGTATTGCCGTGATCGCGCAAGCGGGTCAATACTGTCAGGAGTTGCTGGATGTCATGGAAATGCAGCCCGGTGGTGGGCTCATCCAGGATATATAAAGTCCGTCCGGTATCGCGTTTGGAAAGTTCGCGCGCCAGCTTGATGCGCTGGGCCTCCCCGCCCGAGAGGGTGGTAGCGCTCTGGCCGAGGGTGATATAGGACAGGCCGACGTCGAGCAGCGTCGTGAGTTTGTGACTCACGGGCGGGATGGCGCTGAAAAACCCCGCCGCCGTTTCCACGGTCATGCCCAGCACTTCATCGATGGTCTTGTCCTTAAAACGGATATCGAGTGTCTCGCGGTTATAGCGCTTGCTGCGGCAGACGTCGCAGGGTACGTAGATATCCGGCAGAAAATGCATTTCAACCTTGATCAGGCCGTCGCCCTGGCAGGCCTCGCAGCGACCGCCCCGGACGTTGAACGAGAACCGGCCGGGCGCGTAGCCGCGTTCGCGCGCCATGGGAGTGGCGGCGAACAGCTCGCGGATGGGCGTGAACAGTCCGGTGTAGGTCGCCGGGTTCGAGCGCGGCGTGCGTCCGATCGGCGACTGGTCGATGTCAACGACCTTGTCGAACTGATCGAGTCCTTCGATGGTGCCGCAGGGAGCGGGCCCGAGCGAGGAGCCGTAAAGGTGCTTGGCGACGGAGGCATACAGCGTGTCGTTAATAAGCGTGGACTTGCCGGAGCCGGACACGCCGGTCACGCAGGTGAACAGTCCCATCGGGATCGACGCATCGATGTTTTTCAGATTGTTGCCGGTGGCACCGCGGATTACGAGCAGGCGCGCAGGGTCAAGCGGCGTCCGCCGCGCCGGCACAGCGATTTTCCGCTCTCCGCGCAGATAGGCCCCGGTAATCGACGCCGGATGCCGCACGATGTCCCCGGGCGTTCCCCGGGCCACCACCTCGCCGCCGTGGACACCCGCGCCCGGGCCGATGTCCAGCACAAAGTCCGCGGCACGGATGGCCTCTTCGTCATGCTCCACCACGATCACGGTATTGCCCAGATCGCGCAGATGCCGCAAGGTGTCGAGCAGGCGCGCATTGTCGCGTTGGTGCAGACCGATGGAGGGTTCATCGAGCACGTACATGACACCGACCAGCCCGGCGCCGATCTGGGAGGCCAGACGTATCCGTTGCGCCTCGCCGCCGGACAGCGTCTCGGCCGAACGGGCGAGCGTCAGATAATTCAACCCGACGCTCACTAGAAAACTGAGGCGGCTGGATACTTCCTTGACTATCTTGGCGGCGATTTCACCACGGCTTCCCGATAGCCGCAGGCCTTGGAAGAAATTCAGCGCCGTGGCCACGGGCAGTTGAGTGACTTCGTGCAGTGCCCTTCCTTCCACGAACACGTGCCGCGCCTCGCGTTTCAGGCGCGATCCTTCGCAGGTTGCACAGGGCTGGTGGCTGAGATATTTCGCCAGTTCCTCGCGCACCGCGTTGGATTCGGTTTCGCGGTAGCGGCGTTCGACGTTGGGGATGACGCCTTCAAAAGCATGTTTACGCACGGCACGGCGACCTTGGTCGCCAAAATAGCTGAAGGCGATCATTTCATCACCGCTGCCATGCAGGATGACTTCCTGCACCTTTACTGGAAGATCCTCGTACGGCGTGTCGAGATTGAAGCGGTAATGTTTCGCCAGCGATTCCAACATGTGAAAGTAAAAAGCGTTGCGTCGGTCCCAACCGCGAATGGCGCCGGCAGGCAGCGCCAGCGTCAAATCGCTGACCACGCGCGTGGGATCGAAGAACTGGCGCACCCCGAGGCCGTCGCAGTCCGGACAGGCACCGGCCGGGTTGTTAAACGAAAACAGCCGCGGCTCCAGTTCGGCCAGGCTGTATCCGCAGTGCGGGCAGGCGTAGCGCGCCGAGAAGACGATTTCCTGCGTACTGCTCCCGGCCTCATCCAACACGGCCACCCGCACCAGACCCTCGCCGAGATTGGCCGCGGTCTCGAAGGATTCGGCCAGACGCTGCTCCTGTCCCTGGTGCACCACGACGCGGTCCACCACCGCCTCAATGGTGTGTTTGAAATTTTTCTTCAGCGCCGGTGCTTCATCCAGCGAGGCGACCACGCCGTCAATGCGCGCCCGGATGTAGCCCTGCGTGCGCAGCCGCTCCAGGATATGCAGGTGTTCGCCCTTGCGTCCCTCGATCAGTGGCGCCAACAGCATGAGTTTGGTGCCCTCGGGCAGAGCCATGACATGGTCGACCATCTGGCTCACGGTCTGGGCCGAGAGCGTGACACCGTGTTCCGGACAGCGCGGTTCGCCCACGCGCGCGTATAGCAGGCGCAGGTAGTCGTATATTTCCGTGACTGTGCCCACGGTTGAGCGCGGGTTGTGTGAGGTGGATTTCTGTTCGATGGAAATCGCGGGACTGAGGCCCTCGATCAAGTCCACGTCCGGCTTTTGCATTAGCGCCAGGAACTGGCGTGCATAGGCCGACAGCGATTCGACATAGCGGCGTTGGCCTTCGGCATACAGCGTGTCGAAGGCGAGCGATGACTTACCGGAACCGGAAAGTCCGGTGACCACAATGAGTTTGTCGCGCGGCAGGTCGACGTCGATGTTTTTGAGATTGTGCGTGCGTGCGCCGCGAATACGGATGGTATCCATCACTGCTGTTTCATTTCCAAGCCGCTACCTCGGCGTAGCGGCCGGTATGCTGAGTTAAAGGGCAATCAAAGGGCAATCTGTTAATATACGCAAAAGAGCCGATCTTTCCCAATCCAGAAAATGCCACCTCAACAAGACCGCATGTCCCCGACCGAGCGGCGTGCCACCGCCGGACTGGCCGGAATTTACGGCCTGCGGATGCTTGGGTTGTTTCTGATTCTGCCGGTGTTCGCAGTTTACGCGGAACGCCTGCCGGGCGGCGAAAACCACACCCTGATCGGACTGGCGTTGGGAATCTACGGGCTGTCACAGGCGCTGCTGCAATTGCCCTTCGGCATGGCGTCGGATCGTATCGGACGCAAACGAGTGATCTATTTTGGGCTGGTGTTGTTCGCACTGGGCAGCTTCATGGCCGCCGCGGCCGACGACATTTACATGGTCATTGTCGGGCGCACGATCCAGGGCGCGGGCGCCATCAATGCGGCGTTGACGGCACTGCTGGCGGATCTCACGCGCGAGGAGCATCGCACCAAGGCGATGGCCGTGGTCGGTGGAACCATCGGGCTGACCTTCGCTGTTTCCCTGGTTCTGGGTCCTGCGCTATATCACTTGATCAGCATCCCGGGTATTTTCGCAATGACAGGCGTGTTGGCCCTGCTAGCGGTGTTGGCGATCAAATTCATTGTTCCCAATCCGAAGGCCAGCCATTTCCATTCCGATGCCGAGGTGGTGCCGGCTGGCCTGCTCAGCGTGTTGCGCGATCGCGAACTGGGACGGCTGAATTTCGGGATTTTCGCGCTGCACGTGGTGCAGATGGCGATGTTCGTGGTGGTCCCGTTTGCGCTGCGGAATACGGGTAATCTCGATGCCAACCATCACTGGCAGGTTTATCTGCCGGTGCTCGCGATTTCCGTCATGCTCATGCTCCCGCTGATCTTTTACGGCGAGAGAAAGGCCAGGGTCAAGCCGGTCTTTATCGGTTCCATCGCGCTGATGCTGGCCATGCAGCTCGCCTTCATTCCCGCCATCGATCATTTCTGGGGCGTGGTCACGGTGCTGACATTCTATTTCGTTGCCTTCAACGTGCTGGAAGCGAGCCTGCCCTCGCTGGTGAGTAAAATTGCTCCAGCGAGCGCCAAAGGCACGGCCCTCGGGGTCTATAATACCTGCCAGTCGCTGGGACTGTTCGTCGGCGGGGTGGCGGGCGGGTTGCTCTCGAATTACTTTGGCACAGGGGCTGTGTTCGCGTTCGGCGCGGTCCTGATCGGCGTTTGGTTGTATCTGGCTTACGGGATGAAAACACCTCCGGCGATAAAAAATTTGATGTTTCATATCAACACACTGAATGCGGAAGAGGCCCGGCGCCTGGAGCGCGAGCTGTCAGGCGTCAAGGGCGTGGCCGAAGCCACTGTGATCGCCGACGAGGGGGTCGCCTATCTCAAGGTAGACCGGCGTTATTTTGATGAGCAAGCGCTGCGCCGTTTATTACCCTCGGCCTGAAGGGTGACCGGACCGTGGATCGGTATTTTACAGTTCATTCCTTTAGAACATTTTTATAAACTGATGTATCACCTTGATTTATTCAGCGCTAGTCCTTGTGACTGGCGGTGGAATTGTGCCGGCATCCGAATCTGGCTATGATGATTTACCCTTAACTTCACGGAGAAACGGGTTTTTTACTTTCTTTTTTGACAAAGCGAACGAGCGAAGCGAGCAGGCTTCCTTATTCATGTCTCCGTGACTAACCAATGGAGAAACAGGCATGGCACGCGGTGTAAACAAGGTAATTTTGATCGGCAATCTGGGGCGTGATCCCGAGGTGCGTTATTCTCCCAGTGGATCCGCGGTGGCGAATGTCACGCTGGCCACGTCGGAATCATGGAAAGACAAGAATTCCGGCGAGAAGCAGGAAAAGACCGAATGGCACCGGGTGGTGTTTTTCGGCCGACTGGCCGAGATAGTCGGTGAATACCTGAAAAAAGGTTCACAGGTGTTTGTCGAGGGACGTCTTCAGACACGCAAGTGGCAGGACAAGGAAGGGCACGACCGCTACACCACTGAAATCGTCGCCAATGAAATGCAGATGCTCGGCTCTCGCGGGGGCGCTGGGGTACCAAGCGACAATTTCAATCAGGATCAACCGTCCGCGGCGGAAAATTCCGGCCCGACCGGAGCCAAAAAGGCGGGCAGCACGGCGGTGGCCGGGGATTTCGACGACGATATTCCATTCTGAGATTAAATATCAGTGTAGGCGGGGATGTGAGAATCGCTGTCTCACATCTTTGCACCCGCTCATCTCACGCTAGTCCGCCTTTCCTCGATGTGCAGTAAAAAACAGGGGGCATTCGCCCCCTGCCGATTGCCGATCTACTGGCTATTTACTTCAACTCCTGGCTGTTAAAAACAGTGTCCTGAGGGAAACGACCAGCACAGCGGCGCCCGTGAGTGCGACGATGTTGCCAAGTATCGGTGCCCCGTATGTTTGCACGACCGGGATCGCGCTAAACAACGCGTTGGCGGCCGTGGCGGACAACATTAGTCCGATCGCCGCCAGGAGGAAATTCGTTGTTTCTTTGCCTCCCACGTTCAGAAAGCCCACGGCAATTCCTATAAGTGCCAGAATAAGCGGTACCGAGCCGTGGGTGAAGCCAAGTACGGCCACTACGGCAATCACGAGTCCGGCGATAAACGCCCATTTACCAATCATCTCCATGTGCAACCTCCATTGAGTTTGAGGAAAGGTGAATATTGAGTTGATTTTGGGGGAAAATGCTGCAGCAAACTAAAGAGAGAAACGGAAACCTACATAGAGAACAGAGAACAGTGTCACTGCATTTGATATCATTAAGTAACGATTAACGGAAGAGGAAAATCCTACTTTTTTTCATCGGGAACTGCACACCGCACGAAAATGGGCGTGAATCAAAAACTCTTCTCCATGTCTTGTTTGTCCGCCACGGGTGTAAGGCGGATTCATCCGTTTAACCGGGTGGCCAGTGCATGTTTCGGCCGCCAAGCACATGCATGTGGATATGAAACACCGACTGGCCGGCGTCGGCATTACAGTTCATGACTGTCCGATAACCTGACTTGGCCAAGCCGGATTCCCCGGCAATACGGACAGCCGCTTTCATCAGTTTGCCGATTAGATCGGCATCGCCATCGGCCAGATCATTGAGTGTGGCGATATGCCTTTTGGGAATCACCAGAACGTGCAACGGGGCCTGTGGATTAATGTCCTTGAACGCCAGAACGTCCTTGTCCTCATACACCGTATTCGGTTTGATCTGCCCCGACACCATTTTGCAAAACAGGCACTCTGCTGTCATATAATTTCTCTCTGGTTGTCCCGCGTGGCGGCCACGGGGTGGGCCGCGAGCTTGTCAGCATAGTGCGGTAGCCGTCGGGAGGAAAGAGCGGGAAAGGAGGCAGTGGCGGATCGTAAAATGCCGTCTATATATTTTGTGAAGAGGGTTTTTTCGCGAGGGGATTGAAAATGCCTATGCATGATGAACCGGTGGTCGGGGCCGTTTACAAAGATTTGGAGGAGGATGGCCGCACGTTTGAGGTCATTGCCTTTGATGAAAACGATGGCACCATCAAAATTCAGTACAGCGACGGTTCCACCGGCGAGATCGACCTGGATGACTGGTACGGGATGGACCTGGAACGTCTGAAGTCTGACGACGACGAGGACGACCCGGACGAGGGCAAAAGCGCCGAGGACGACGATACTGACTTGGACGATGATGTGGAGCTGGATGACGAAGAAGAGGAATAAAAAAATACTCAAGACTGCCTTGGTAACAAGCTTTCCCGCCACGTCCCGCAGCCAGATTACTCAATAAGGAACCTGGGCAGCCTTCCGTGCCCCACCATTTCCATTTATTGAATGAGGCAACGATCCGCCGGATCGTTGCCTCGGGTTCGTGCTTATCGACGATCAGCCCGTGAGACCGGCCATCGTCACATGCTGTTCTTGGAAACGCCTAAATTCCCGTGAATTTGCGCTTACACCATGTCCTTCAGCATTTTTAGCGGCTGGCACTTGACCACGTTGCGTGCGGGTTTGGCCTTGAAAATAACCTCTTCTTTGGTGAACGGGTTGATGCCCTTACGAGCGGGTACCGCCGGCTTGTAGACCATCTTGATCTTCATGAGGCCGACAAGATTGAAAATGCCGGGGCCCTTTTTCAGATCGCGCTCGATCAGGCTGGTCATCGTATCGAAAACCGCCACGACGTCTTTACGCTTTAGGTTGGTTTTCTCCGCGATATGGGCGTAGATCTCGGACTTCGTGGTCGGTTTCTTTCCCGATTTGTTGTTTGCCATGTAATGCTCCTGAGTGGAATATGGGTTTGTGGGGTTAGGTAAACGCACATAATTTAGCGGAAAAGGCAGGGGGATAGAAGAGCGGAATCCATTTATTCCCGGGAATTCCGGAGTTTCCGGCGTCGCCCGCCTGCGACCGTTATGGCGCCTCCACGGCCGTCATAACAGTCGCCCCTCTGAGGCTACCCCCGCTCCTATGGACTGAAAGAGTTATCCAGCCGTCGGCCTGGGACGTTCGGATTCCCTTCCCGGTGTCGGAATCCTGCTGAGGGAATATGCCCAGCTCCGTTTTACAGACGTCCGCCTGCCAGACAACGCTTTAAAAATAATGCGTTACAGGGGGTCCGCCTATATAATCCTGCTTGTCTGGAATATTCCCCGCCCCCATACTTTGGGGGCGCATTTTTTCAGGAGAAGCGGTATGCCGATTTACGAGTATGAATGCGGGTCATGTGGCCACCGGCTGGAAGCCATCCAGAAGATGAGTGAGTCGGTTCTGAAGGACTGTCCGGCCTGTGGCAAGTCTGCACTCAGAAAGCAGATTTCCGCGTCCGGTTTCCAGCTTAAAGGCAGTGGCTGGTATGTCACGGATTTCAAGGGCGGGGGCAAGAAGGAGAAATCCGAATCTTCGGATGCCAAATCCTCGGATACCAAGGATTCCACTCCCCCGAAAAAGAAAGCCAGCGGCGGTTACGGCGGCGGCGGTTGCGGCTGTGCCCATTGAGGCATGATGGCGACGCTGCGACGATATCTGGTGGCTGGGTTGCTGATCTGGGTCCCGCTCGGCGTTACCCTGCTGATTGTAAAGTTCCTGGTGGATCTAATGGACCGGACTCTGCTGCTGCTTCCTGTAAGCATTCAGCCGGAAACCCTCTTGGGCTTCCGTATTCCGGGCCTGGGACTGGTGTTGACCGCCATCGTCGTCCTGGCGACCGGTATGATTGCCACCAACCTCTTTGGCATGCAGCTGTTCACCATCGGCGAGCGAATTTTGCAGCGCATCCCGCTGGTGCGTTCGATTTATGCCTCGGTCAAGCAGGTCACGCAGAGCATGTTTTCCTCCGGCAAGTCGTTTAGCAAAGTGGTGCTGGTCGAATACCCCCGCAAGGGCATGTGGTCGCTGGCGTTCCAAACTGGATCGGGAGCGGATGAAATCAAGAGCAAGACAGGACAGGAAATCGTCAACATATTCATTCCCACCACGCCGAACCCCACATCCGGTTTTTTCCTTATGATCTCCCGCAGTGACGTGATTGAGCTCGACATGACCGTGGATCAGGGTCTTAAAATGCTGCTCTCTGTCGGAGTGGTGATTCCTGAATATAAAAAAGATGTTCTTACCGGCCAGCAGGCGCGCCAGGAATCCTGAGCGTGCCCCGTTTGTCCTAACAGCCGGAGACAAAATGCGCAGTCATTATTGCGGCGAACTCAACGATTCCTTCATCGGCCAGCGCGTTACCCTGTGTGGCTGGGCCCACAGCCGCCGTGACCACGGCGGTGTGATCTTCGTCGATCTGCGCGACCGCGAAGGCGTGGTGCAGACGGTATTCGATCCTGCTAAAAAAGAACCGTTTGCCGCCGCCGAGACGGTGCGCACGGAATTCGTCCTGCGTGTGCAGGGTAAAGTGCGGGCGCGGCCGACCGGCACCGAAAACCCGCACCTGCGCACCGGCAAGGTGGAGGTCGTCGCCGACCACGTCGAAATTCTCAACCGCGCCGAGGCCCTGCCATTCCAGCTCGATGAGGCCGATCTTTCCGAGCCGGTGCGGCTCACCTACCGCTATCTCGATCTGCGGCGCGATGTCATGCAGAAGAATCTGCGGCTGCGACACCGCATTACCCGGATGTTGCGGCGATTTCTGGAAGACCGGCATTTCACCGAAATCGAAACGCCGATGCTGACCCGGTCCACGCCCGAGGGCGCTCGTGACTACCTCGTGCCTTCGCGCACGCATCCGGGCCATTTCTTCGCGCTGCCGCAATCGCCGCAACTGTTCAAGCAGCTACTGATGGTCGCGGGCTTCGAGCGCTACTTCCAGATCGCGCGCTGTTTCCGCGACGAGGACCTGCGCGCCGACCGCCAGCCGGAATTCACCCAGCTCGACGTTGAGACCTCGTTCCTGGATGAAAACGGCGTGATGGGCCTGATGGAGGAGATGCTGCGCGCGCTGTTCAAGGATGTGCTCGGCGTCGATCTGCCCGATCCGGTTCCGCGCCTGAGCTACGACGAATGTTTGCGGCGCTTCGGGACGGACCGGCCGGACTTGCGCGTGTCGCTGGAACTCGTGGATGTCGGCGATCTGATGAAGCAGGTCGAGTTCAAGGTTTTTGCTGGTCCAGCGAATAGTCCAGCCGGGCGCGTGGCGGCGTTACGTGTGCCCCAGGGCGGCGAACTGCCGCGCAGCCAAATCGACGGCTACACGGATTTCGTCGGGCAGTATGGCGCCAAGGGGCTGGCGTATATCAAGATCAACGATGCGGCGAAGGGACGCGACGGGTTGCAATCGCCAATACTCAAATTCCTGCCGGATGATGTCATCGCGGGCATCCTGCAACGCACGAATGCACAGACGGGAGACCTGATCTTCTTCGGGGCTGACACCGCCAAGGTCGTCAACGATTCGCTTGGGGCGCTGCGCCTGAAGCTGGGTGAAGATTTGAAACTCAGTCAGGAGGGTTGGAAAATTCTGTGGGTGGTGGATTTCCCGATGTTCGACTACGACGCCGAGGCCAAGCGGTGGGTCGCGCTGCATCATCCGTTTACGTCTCCCAAAGTTGAAGACCTGGAGCGTGTCGATATAGACCCAGCCAATGTCACGGCTCGTGCCTATGACATGGTGTTGAATGGCTCCGAAATTGGTGGCGGATCCATCCGTATCCACCGTGTGGATGTACAGGAAAAGGTATTTGCCACGCTCGGTATCGGACCCGACGAGGCGCGTGCCAAGTTCGGCTTCCTGCTCGATGCGCTCCGTTACGGCGCGCCGCCCCACGGAGGAATAGCCTTCGGCCTCGACCGCCTGTGCGCACTCATGAGCGGTGTGGATTCGATCCGCGACGTGATCGCCTTCCCCAAGACGCAGAAGGCCACGTGCCTGCTGACCGAGGCCCCGAGCACGGTGGATGAGAGGCAGCTGCGCGAACTTCATATCAAATTACGTCAGCCTCCAGAGAAAATTCCCGGCGAGGCGACGTAATATGGCAAGACGAGTGAAGCAGGGCTACCAATCTTACTGAGCATGCGCGAAGCGCATCCGGCTCGCCTCCCTCTCCCGCGATAGCGGGAGAGGGAATGAGGGTGAGGGTTTGTGACTAGACGAACGCAGCAGGACTACTTTTTTGTTGCTACAGACGAAAAAATTTAAACGCCCGGAATCGGTCCTGGTGGTGGTTTATACCCGGACCGAAAAAGTATTATTGTTGCGGCGTTCCGACGATCCCGGTTTTTGGCAATCGGTGACGGGCAGCCTGCGGTGGGAGGAGAAGGAACCTCGACGGGCTGCGGCACGGGAACTCGAGGAAGAGACCGGACTCACGCCGTTGGAACTTCATGCGACGGGATGGGTGAATCGCTATACGATTCTGCCGCAATGGCGCCATCGCTATGCCCCCGAGGTGAATGAGAACAGGGAACATGTTTTTTATCTTGTGCTTCCCGACGAGCGCGAGATCGTTTTAAATATACGTGAGCATACGGAATACGGGTGGTATTCGTTCGAGGCCGCGGCCGAGAAAGCCGCTTCCTGGAGCAACCGCGAGGCCATCCTAAAGTTGAAGGAAAATGTCGAAACCGGCCGCGACGTCTGAACGTGCACCGTCCGTCGTTCTTGTTCACGGCCTGTGGTTCCCGGGCTGCCTTCTGACGGTGCTGGGACGTCAGCTGCGCCGGCAGGGATTCAAAATTTATATTTTCTCTTACCCTTCCGTGCGATCCGATCTCATCGATAATGCCGCGCGGCTTTCGCGTTTCCTCGAAACACTCGATGCCGATACCGTGCATCTCGTGGGCCACAGCCTGGGGGGGATACTGATCCGCGCCCTGTTTCAGAATCATCCCCGACAGAAACCGGGGCGCGTCGTGACCCTCGGCACGCCGCACGGCGGCAGCCGGGTCGCCGCCCATTTGAGTCAACATGTTATTTGGCGCCGCGTGATGGGAAAAGGAACGGCGCAGTTGCTCGCGGCAGTACCTCAACAATGGGCGGCACCGCCATGCGACGTTGGTGCGATCTGTGGCACCCGATCCTTGGGCATTGGGAGATTCTTGGTGCGTCACCTGCCGCGGCCCAACGACGGTCTGTTGACGGTAAAGGAAAGCGCTTATCCCGCCGCCCTCGAACACCTGGCCTTGCCGGTGTCGCATACAGGGATGCTGTTTTCGCGCACGGTGGCACGTCAGGTTGGCGCCTTTTTAAAGCACGGACATTTTGCCCCTTGAATCGCGTCATTTCCTTGCTCGCGGTTGGGCGATGTCTGGGCCCGATGTTACACTGGAGCACCGCGAAACGGCGGGCAGACAACGATTTCAAGACAGGAACATTCATGGCCGGCCATTCGAAATGGGCCAATATCAAGCACCGCAAGGGGGTCCAGGACGCCCGGCGAGGCAAGGTTTTCACCAAGCTCATCCGCGAAATCACCGTTGCTGCGCGCGCCGGCGGTGGGGGCGATCCCAAGCTCAATCCGCGCCTGCGCACCGCCATGGACAAGGCCTTGGCCGCCAACATGACCAAAGACACCATCGAGCGTGCCATCCAGCGCGGAACCGGCGAGCTTCAAGGGGCGCAATACGAGGAAGTCCATTATGAAGGTTACGGCCCGGCCGGCGTCGCGATCATGGTCGAGGGCACCACGGACAATCGCACCCGCACCGTCGGCGAGGTGCGTCACGCCTTTTCTAAATATGGCGGCAACCTGGGGCAGGACGGTTCGGTCGCTTTCCTCTTTAACAAAACCGGGATACTCAGCTATCCCGCCGGGACCAGCGAAGACAGGATCATGGAGGCGGCACTCGAGGCCGGGGCCGAGGACGTGATCGCAGACCCGGACGGTTCCATCGAGGTCTTGACCACACCCGAGGTGTTTCATGCCGTGGTCGAGGCCATGGAAAAACAAGGTTTGAAGCCCGAGCATGTCGAGATCCAGCAGCGGGCCTCGACCGCTTCCCCCGTCGCGGGCGAGGACGCCGAACAAATGCTCAAGCTTTTGGAAGCCCTGGAAGACCTGGACGACGTGCAGAATGTGTATTCGAATGCAGACTTTCCAGACGAATTACTCAAACAGGCAAGTTAAAAAAATTGACGCCATGGCCGCACTTTGCCCTTACTCTCGTTCCCGCTCCCGGAGGGAGCGACCACCGGGCCAAATGGTTGTCGCGAATGGTGGCGATGAACCGGTGTAATCTCACCCTCATTCCCTCTCCCGGTGGGAGAGGGAGGCGAGCCGAGGCGCGCTGGCGCGCTCGCTTTTATTAATCCCGCGCTGATGCGAATTCTCGGCATCGATCCCGGTTCGCGTATTACCGGTTTCGGCGTGGTGCAGGTGTTGCGTAACGGACGAATCGAATATATCGCCAGCGGTTGCGTGCGCGTGCCTCGGGGCGAGATTGGCGGACGGCTTAAAACAGTTTTTGACGGTGTAACGGAAATTATCCGTACCTATCAACCCACGGTACTCGCCATCGAAAAGGTATTCATGGCTAAAAACGCGGATTCCGCCCTCAAACTCGGGCAGGCGCGCGGCGCGGCGATCCTCGCCGGCGCCAACCAGATGCTCGACATCGCCGAGTACACCGCGCTGCAGATCAAGCGCACCGCCGTGGGCCAGGGCCACGCCGGCAAACAGCAGGTGCAACATATGGTCAAGGCGCTCCTCGCGCTGAACACAGTTCCGAAGGCCGACGCCGCCGATGCGCTCGCTTGCGCCATTTGTCATGCGCATCATGCGGTGGGATTGCAGGCGCTGCCGCGACGCAAGGCAAGTCGGCGCCGGATGAGACTGGCCCCGTGATCGGACGCCTGCACGGCGTGCTGCTGCGCAAGGAGCCACCGGCCCTGCTGGTGGACGTCAGCGGCGTGGCTTACGAGCTGGAAGCCCCCATGACGACTTTTTACGAATTGCCGGCGGTGGGCGATCAGGTGACGCTTTATACGCATCTCGTCGTGCGCGAGGATGCGCACCTATTATATGGATTCATCCGCGAGACCCAGCGGCGACTGTTTCGCGATCTGCTCAAGGTCAACGGTGTGGGACCGCGCGTGGCCCTGGCGGTGCTGTCGGGCCTGTCGGACGAAGAATTCACGCGTTGTGTAGCCGAAGAGGACATTGCGCGACTCACAAAGGTCCCGGGGATCGGGCGCAAAACCGCCGAGCGTCTGGTGATCGAAATGCGCGACAAGCTGCCCCAGAATGCCCCAGCGCCGGCCACCCGCCTCGCCGCCGGAGCCACACCGTCCGATCCGGTGAGCGAGGCGGTCAGCGCGCTGGTGTCCCTGGGCTATAAGCCGAACGAGGCCAGTCGCGCCGTGCGCGGCGTATCTGCGAAGGGGCTGAGTGCGGAGGAAATCATCCGGCAGGCGCTAAAGGGGATGGCCGGATGAGCCTGTGCGAGGGTGTTACAGTATGTGTTCTATTGCGCCCATCAAAGCATGACGGTACAAGGAGAAAGTAGATGCAAAATTGGAGGAACCCTCACCCCCGGCCCGATCGAAATGAAGACGCTCATCGACTTCCCCTCTCCCTCCGGGAGAGGGCAAAGGATGAGGGGATCGATCCCCCCTCATCCCCATCCCTTCTCCCGCAAGGGGAGAAGGGAGCGAGCCGAGGCGCGCTGCGCGCGCTTTCTTTCACTTGGGCAGAGGGGGAGTAGGCGGACATCTATATTATGATCGAGACCGACCGACTGGTATCAGCGCATGCGGTAGAAGCGGCCGAAGAAACCGTCGAGATGCGGCGGCTGCGACCGGCGCGCCTCGCGGAATACGTGGGCCAGGAACCCATCCGGCGGCAGATGGAGATTTTTATCGCCGCCGCCCGTGGGCGCCACGAGGCGCTGGACCA
>JANLIC010000048.1 GCA_024654125.1 Sulfuricaulis sp.
TGCTGCTGCACCGGCTGGTGCTGCGCCGCGGCCAGCCGCTTGCCAGCCCCAAGTTCTACATGCCCACGCGCCGCGACATCGATGCGCCGCTGGTGACGGGGGCGGCAATGTTCGGCATCGGTTGGGGCCTGGTCGGGCTATGCCCCGGGCCGGCGGTCGCCGCGCTCGCGAGCTGGCACGAGGACGCGTTGGTGTTCTTCGTTTCCATGATCGCCGGCATGTATGCCTACGGCACGCTGCATGTGATCGGCAGCCACGACCCCGACGGCGGTGCCAGCGGGCTCGACCTGCTGCTCGGCAAACGCTGAAACGCGATCCGCAAATTCAAAAGGAGGTGGCATGATTTTCCGACAACTATTCGAACCGGTATCGAGCACCTATACCTACCTGCTCGGCTGCGAGGAAACGCGCCAGGCGATCCTGGTCGACGCGGCGCTGCCGACCTGGCAGCGCGACCTCGAGGAGCTCAACAAGCTCGGCTTGAAGCTCGCCTATACGCTCGACTCCCACATCCACGCCGACCACATTTCCGCCGCGCGCAAGCTCAGGCGTGAGGCAGGCAGCCGCATCGCGCATCCGGCCTTCGACCGGCTCGAATGCGCCGACGTCGGACTGGAAGAAGGCAAGCCGTTCGAGCTCGGCTCGATCCGGGTGGAGCCGTTGTTCACGCCGGGGCACACCGACGGGCACCACGCCTACCGCGTCGACGGCCGCGTGTTCACCGGCGACGCGCTGCTGATCGACGGCTGCGGGCGCACCGACTTCCAGAACGGCGACGCTCCCACGCTCTACCGCAGCGTGCGCGAGAAACTGTTCGCGCTGCCGGAGGACACGCTGGTGTATCCGGCGCACGACTACAAGGGCCGGCGCGTGTCCAACATCGGTCAGGAAAAAACGCGTAACCCGCGCCTCGGCGGCGACAAACCGCTCGCGGAGTTCGTGAAGATCATGAAGGAGCTGGACCTCGCCTATCCCAAATTCATCGATTTCGCGGTGCCGGGTAACAAAGAATGCGGCAAGTGCCCGGACGGGGTGCCGGAGGATTTGCAGCAGTACTGCTCGCAGATCGCTGACAGCCCGCAGGGCTGAGTGTCAGCCGCCCTTCCGTCCCGTCATCTGCTCGAGCACCAGGAGCAGCGAGCTTGTGTCCTGCTCACCGTAACCGCTGCTCATGAGTGCATTAAGCTGTTGCATCACCTGCGCGGTGACCGGCAGCGGCAGACCGGCGTCGTGCGCCAGCTCGAGTGCGACCCCGATGTCCTTGTGATGCAGCGCCGCAATAATGCCGGCGGCAAAGTCGCGCTCGACCATTTTCTTGCCTAACACGTCGAGCATGCGGCTCGCGCCAAATCCTGTCAGGACCGCCTCGCGCACCTTGCCCGGGTCCGCGCCTTGCTCGCGCGCGAACAGCAGCGCCTCGGCCGCACCCTGCAGGCAGGCGAGTTGGGCGATCTGATTGGCGAGCTTGGTCACCTGCCCGGTGCCCAGCGGGCCCATGTGAAAAATTGTTTTGCCCATGGTTTCCAGCAGTGGGCGTACGCGCTCAAATACATTTTTTTCGCCGCCGACAAAAAAAGTCAGCGAGGCCGTCTTGGCCGCCGCCGCGCCGCCCGAGACCGGCGCATCCAGCATGGCGATGCCGCGCTCGCTTAAGCGCCGGCCCACTTCCCGCGTGATCGCAGGCGAGATCGTGCTCATGTCCACATGGATCAAGCCGGGCACGTCTCCCTGCACAATACCTTCCGGCCCCAGCGCGACCGACTCGACATCGCTCCCGGCGGTAACCATGGTAAACACCACCTCGCTCGCCCGTGCGACTTCGGCGGGCGAGGGAAGCAGGTTCAGGCCGAGATGCTTGGCGTGGGCGCGCGAACGCACGCCACGCGCATACGTGCTAAGCGTATGGCCGGCGGCAAGCAGGTGCCGCGCCAGCTCGCTACCCATGTTGCCGAGGCCGATAAAACCGAGTCGCATGGGATTCACCTTCTGCTGACGGAAAAAGTGAACATTACCTTATTTTCCCGGGGAGGTAGCATTGAACATCTATTCACTCCGGTCCAGTAATTGAAGGCCATCAAAACAAAGGATGTCCCCAAGGACATCGGCGGCCGCGAAGAGGATATGCCAGAATAGCCTAGCGTGACATGCAGTGGCCAATGATACATCGACCTAGCAAGAGGACTCACAACCATGGCAAAGCTGGCAATCGTTCAGGAAGCCCCGGTGTTCCTCGACAAGCACGCCACGATCAGGAAGGCCGTGACGCTGGTTGAAAAGGCGGCGACGCAAGGTGCGGAGCTGATTGTTTTCACCGAGGCGTTCATCCCGGGCTACCCGGCCTGGATCTGGCGCCTGCGGCCAGGGGGAGATTTCGCGCTGTCCGAACAGATCTACGCGCGCCTGCTGGACAACGCCGTGAACCTGAAAAAAAACGAGCTGGCGCCGCTGCTTCAAGCCGCCAAAAAACACCAGGTGACGATTGTCTGCGGCCTGGACGAACGCGACGGCGAACTCAGCCAGTCAACGATCTATAACACCGTGGTTGTGATCGGGCCGGACGGGCAGCTGCTCAACCGACACCGCAAGCTGATGCCGACCAATCCGGAGCGCATGGTGTGGGGTTTCGGCGACGCCACTGGCCTCAAGGTAGTCGATACTCCTTGCGGGCGCGTAGGGACATTATTGTGCTGGGAGAGCTTCATGCCGCTGGCGCGCTACGCGCTGTACGCCCAGGGGATCGAAATTTATATCGCGCCGACGTATGACAGCGGCGATGGCTGGATCGGCACGCTGCAGCATATCGCGCGCGAAGCGAAGTGCTGGGTGGTCGGCAGCGGCAACGCCATGAAAGTCAGCGACATCCCGGAAGACTTTCCGAATAAAAAAGAGCTTTATCCCGATCCGCAGGCCTGGGTTAATCAAGGCGATTCCGTCGTGATCGCGCCCGGCGGCGAGATCGTCGCCGGCCCTATGCGCAACGAGCAGGGCATCCTGTACGCCGAGATCGACAGCCAGCGCACCGGGATCGCCAAGCGCGCGCTCGACATCACCGGTCATTACGCCCGCCCCGATATTTTCCAGCTGCACGTGAACACCCAACCGCAAAGCCCGGTTAAGTTTGATTAGCCATGACGAGGTCGGGGGCCGTGATTAAATCGTTGTGAAAGCTGAGCGGGTATATTTACGGAGACAGTGATCTGCCCCGGGTTTTTCTAGGGGTGCTGAAAATTAAATCACCCCGACCTCTTTAACTGGGATACAACATTATCTGCATGGCCCAGACCGCCAGATTCATTCCGCCGGGTCAGGTGCTGTCGCCAAAGTTTTCAAGTACTCTGGCCGCTTGATCTTAGAATTCCGGGAACCGTTAAGGTCGCACTGAGCTAACCCTGGTTCGGTAAAGAATCCTATGGCAACTGACAACCAGTTCTGGCTTCTGCGCCAAGCACGATTCCGGTGGCTGTTCATAACCCAGTTCCTGGGTGCGTTCAACGATAATCTTTTTAAAAACACGCTGATCCTGTTCATCGTTTTCCAGGCCGGTACCGGTGGGTCACTGAGCGTCGACACGCTGATCAACCTCTGCGCCGGGCTGTTTATCCTGCCGTTCTTTTTGTTCTCGGCCACCGCCGGCCAGTTGGCGGATAAATTCGAGAAGTCGGCACTGATCCGCGCCACCAAGCTGCTGGAAATCGCCATCATGGTCGGCGCGGCGATCGGGTTTTATTTTCAGAACGTTCCCTGGCTGATCGCGCTGTTGTTCTTGATGGGCACGCAGTCGGCGCTGTTCGGCCCAGTAAAATACAGCATCCTGCCGCAGCATCTAAAGGAAGAAGAGCTGGTGGGCGGCAACGCCCTGGTCGAAAGCGGGACGTTCATCGCGATCTTATTGGGTACGATCCTGGGCGGCGTCCTGATCGCCTGGCACGACCTCGGCTTACTGGCGATCGCCGCACTGGTGGTCGTGGTGGCTACCGCCGGCTACCTCACTAGCCGCGGGATACCACTCGCGCCCGCACCGTCGGCAGGTCTAGTCATCAATTGGAACGTGGTCAGCGAAACCTGGCGGATGTTTCACTACGCGCGCGGCAACCGCGCCGTATTCTTATCGATACTCGGTATCTCGTGGTTCTGGTTCTTGGGCGCGGCCTACCTAACCCAGCTGCCCAACTTCACCAAGCTGAATCTCGGCGGGAGCGAGCAGGTGGCAACTCTGCTCCTCGCCGGGTTTGCCATCGGTATCGGCGCGGGCTCGCTGCTGTGCGAGCGGCTCTCGGGACGCAAGATCGAGATCGGGCTGGTGCCGTTCGGTTCAATCGGCCTGACCTTGTTCGGGATTGATCTGTTCTTCGCCGTGCCGGTCGCAGCAAGCGCGCAGGGACTGGGCGCCCTGGACTTCCTCCAGACGGCGTACGGCTGGCGGGTGGTGACGGACGTGGTACTGATCGGCCTGTTCGGGGGTTTTTACATCGTGCCCCTGTACGCGCTGGTACAACATCGCAGTGACGTGGGCCAGCGTTCGCGCATCATCGCCACCAACAACATTCTCAATGCCTTATTCATGGTGGCCTCGGCGCTCGCCGCCATTGGCCTGCTCGCGGCCGGGCTGACCATTCCGCAATTGCTCCTGGCCATGGCGCTGTTTAACGCCGTGGTGGCGATTTATATCTACAGCCTGGTGCCGGAATTCCTGATGCGCTTTCTGGTGTGGCTGCTGATCCACAGCCTGTACCGCGTGGAGAAGAGCGGGCTTGAACGCATCCCGGACGAAGGCCCGGCGGTGCTGGTGTGCAATCACGTGAGCCTGGTGGATGCCCTGGTCATTGGCGGCTGCGTGCGTCGGCCGGTGCGGTTCGTGATGTATTACAAGATTTTCCGTGTCCCGATTCTGAATTTTGTGTTCCGCACGGCGCGCGCTATTCCGATCGCCGGCAGCAAGGAAGACCCGCAGCGGATGGAACAGGCCTTCGACGAAATCTCGCGGGCGCTGCGCCAAGGCGACGTGATTTGCATCTTTCCGGAGGGCAAACTCACGGAGGACGGTGAGATGAATCCGTTTCGCCCGGGTATTTTGCGCATCCTCGAGCGCGATCCGGTGCCGGTGATTCCGATCGCCTTGCGCGGATTATGGGGCAGCTACTTCAGCCGTTACGGCGGCAAAGCGATGCGCGGCCTGCCGCGCGGCTTGTTTGCCAAGATCGGGCTGGTCGTGGGCGCGCCGGCCCCGCCGGCGGAAGTGCAGTTAGATTCCCTGCAGCAGGCGGTGCTCACTTTACGCGGTGATTGGAAATAGAAAAACCCAGGTCAGATCGCCGAAACGTAGCCGGATATTCCTTCAAATATTCTGGTAAATCTCCGCCCCTGCTTCACGAACTCCACCGCCTTGGCTGCCATGCTTTTCTGCAAGGCCTCCTGTTCCGACAGCTTCTGGCTGGCGGCGTAGTCGCGGGCGGCTCAGGTACCGCGC
>JANLIC010000050.1 GCA_024654125.1 Sulfuricaulis sp.
TCCTTCACAACCGAGGCCGGATATACGGCAGCAATCCTGTCCCCGTCATCCACATCACGGAGTCTTGCAAACCGGGAGGAGACCATATACGGGGTCCAGTATAATCATGTGATCGCGTGCGCAGCGCGCGATACCTTGCAAAGCCTGGATGCCGGCTTTCGCCGGCATGACGAAACATGTGTAAGGTTGTGCCGTATCTTTGCGGCTACTTATTACAAATTTACTGGCGTCCTGGCAGTTCAGGTTAATTTATGCCCGTCGAACATCCGAAAGCCTTGATCATGTCGTTGCCGCCGAAACCCGGCATTTACCGCATGCTGGGCGGGAAGGGCGAGGTGCTGTACGTCGGCAAGGCGCGCAACCTGCGCAAGCGGGTGCAGAGTTATTTTCGCGCCAGCGGCCTCGCGGCGCGGGTGATGCTGCTGATGCAGCAGGCGCAAGATGTCGAGATCACCGTCACCCACACCGAAACCGAGGCGCTGTTGCTTGAGAACAATCTCATCAAGACGCTGCACCCGCGCTTCAACATCCTGCTGCGCGACGACAAGAGTTACCCGTATATCTTCGTCTCGGACGGCCAGAAATACCCGCGCATCGGTTTCCATCGTGGCGCCAGGCGCGAGAAGGGGAAATATTTCGGTCCATATCCGTCGTCCTACGGCGTGCGCGAGACGCTGAACCTGATGCAGAAAATCTTCCGCGTGCGCCAGTGCCAGGACAGTTTCTTCCGCAACCGCTCGCGCCCCTGCCTGCAGTACCAGATAAAACGCTGCTCCGGCCCCTGCGTCGGCCTGATCGAGCCCGAGCGTTACGCTAGCGATGTGCAGCAGGCGGCGATGTTCATGGAGGGCAAAAGCCAGAGTCTGATCCGCGACAGCATCGAGCAAATGGAACAGGCCTCGGACGGGCAGGACTACGAGACCGCGGCGCTGCTGCGCGATCGCATCGGCATGCTCAAGCGCATCCAGGAAAAGCAGTACATCACCGGGGAGGGCGGCGACGCCGACGTGCTCGCGATCTCCGCCACGCCCGCGGCCGCCTGCATTGTCGTCACCTGGATTCGCGCCGGGCAGAACCTCGGCAGCAAATCGTTTTTCCCGCGCATGGGCGCGGAATCCACGCCCTGGGAAATCCTGGATGCGTTCCTGTCGCAATATTACCTGTACGGTCGCACTATCCCGGCGCGCATTTACCTGAGCGAGGCCATCGTCGACCGTCCGCTGCTCGAGCGCGCCTTCAGCCAACACGCCGGCCGGAAAATCACCCTAACCGTCAAGCCGCGCGGCGCCCCGCGCCGCTGGGTGCAGATGGCCCAATTCAACGCCGCCGATGCGCTGCGCCGTCACCTCGCCGGCAATATCGACATGCAGGCCCGTTTCGAGGCGCTGCGCGACGCTTTGCATCTCGAATCCACCCCCGAACGCATCGAATGCTTCGACATCAGCCACACCATGGGCGAGGCCGCGACGGCCTCGTGCGTGGTGTTCGACGCCGGCGGCGCGGTGAAATCGGATTACCGGCGCTTCAATATCGAGGGCATCGAGCCGGGCGATGACTACGGCGCCATGACCCAGGCGCTCACGCGCCGCTATCGCCGGGTAAAAGAAGGCGAGGGCAAACTGCCCGACCTGCTGCTTCTCGACGGCGGCAAGGGCCAGCTCTCCGCGGCCGAAGGTGTGATGCAGGAATTGCAGGTGGCGGGCGCCAAGCTCGTGGCCGTGGCCAAGGGGCGCGAACGCAAGCCGGGCTTGGAGCAGCTTTTCTTGTCCGGGTCCAAACGGCCCACTATACTGCCCGCGACTTCTCTCGGGCTGCATTTGATCCAGCAGATCCGCGACGAGGCCCACCGCTTCGCCATCGCCGGGCACCGGGCGCGGCGGGGCAAGACGCGCACCACCTCGACCCTGGAGCGGATTCCGGGTATCGGTGGGCGCCGCCGTCAGGCACTACTCAAAAACTTCGGTGGTCTGCGTGAAGTGGCCCGCGCCGGTATCGAGGACCTCTCACGCGTGCCGGGCATCAGTCCGCAGCTCGCGCAAAAGATTTACGATGCCTTCCATGGCGAGGAATAAAAAGGGAAAAGTTTATGACTGCCACCACCCATAAAAACTTTCCCTCTCCCGAAAGGGGGACGCCTTCTCTCGAGGCGCAATTCTTTCGGAGAAGGCGGCCGGACACCCGTTCCAGAGCATTCAATCAAGGCAGTTACAGATTTGTCGCACCGCGGCTGCGTATTGCACCGGGTGTCGTGGGCTAAGGTGAGGGTAAATCTCCTATGCTTCTAAACGCCCCCAATATCCTCACGCTCCTGCGCATCGCGCTGATCCCGGCGTTTATCGTGGCGTACTACTGGAATCATCCGATGTCCCACGTATTGGCCACCGGGCTGTTCGTTTTAGCGGCGCTCACCGACTGGCTGGACGGCTACCTGGCGCGCAAACTTCAGCAAACCTCGCATTTCGGGACCTTCCTCGACCCGGTAGCGGACAAGCTCATGGTGGCCGCCGCCTTGATCATGTTGGTGGCGGACTCCAAGGTCCAAGTGCTGGTGCTGGATATCCGCCTGTTTGCCGTGGTAGTGCTGGTCATCGTCGGGCGTGAAATCACCGTTTCGGCGCTTAGAGAATGGATGTCGGAGGTGGGCAAGCGCTCGCATGTGGCGGTGTCTTACCTGGGCAAGATTAAAACCATCTCGCAGATGGTCGCGATTCCGTTCCTGCTGTGGGAGAAATCCTTGTGGGGCCTGCCGATTTTCCGGATTGGCGAGATACTGCTGTACCTCGCCGCGGCACTCACGCTGTGGTCCATGCTGATTTATCTTAAAGCCGCTTGGCCGAACCTCATCGCCCCGCGACAAGGTTAAACTTTTATTAATGATATCAGTATGATTCTAAAATTCGTTCAATCAATTCATCATGAATATTTTAGCTGTCACCCCGGCGAAGCTTGCCCCGGCATATTGTAAGCCGGGAGCCGGAGTCCAGTTTAATCTCTGGATGCCGGCTTTCGCCGGCATGACGAATCTCCCAAACCAAGGAACCAGCCATGCTTGAGCTACGCCCCAACTGCGAGTGCTGCAACAAGGATCTCCCGCCCGAGTCCCGGGAGGCACGCATCTGTTCCTACGAGTGCACCTTCTGTGCGAGCTGTGTCGAGACCGTTCTGAAAGGAATATGCCCGAACTGCGGCGGTGAATTCGTACCTCGTCCGCGTCGCCCGGCAAATAAATTGGCCAAAGATCCGGCCTCGACCGAGCGCATCTACAAAACCGCCGGCTGTACCCGCGTCGCCTGAAGCTAGCCGTATCCTACCCCCGGGCACTATTTCACAGTTCCCATGAAACCGGTTTGTCTGCTATCCACCTATGGCTTATAATGCCATATATGGCGGCGCGCGCGACGTTGCTGTTACAGGAAAAGCTGGAAATGCCGGACGGCGCCATCGTCGAGATTGTCGTCTGGCGCCTGTCCCGCCCGTCACCGGACCAGCCACACGGCTTCAAGTACCGGCTTTACTTCGGGCGCGGCGGAAAATGCCTGGTGCGCTACGATAACGAGGCAGGAAAGGGCGATCATCGGCACGTGGGCGGAAAGGAGCAACCCTACCATTTCGTGTCCGTACGTCGGCTGCGCGAAGATTTTTGGAAAGATGTCATGAGACTCGGAGGTTACGATGCGTAGGAAGAAAAAACTTAGTGTAGGTGTCGGCACACTCAAGGAATCGCTCGACCGCTTCGAATCGGCATGGAAGCGCGCCGAACGCGGCGCTCGTGCCACGCCCGAACACCGGCTGACGTTTTCGAGTCTGCCGCAATTGCTTAGGGAACTCTCGCCGGCACGTTGGGTATTGCTAGAGGCACTGCGATTGGAAGGCAAAATGACGATCTACGCGCTCGCCAAGCATTTGGAGCGGGATTACAAGAATGTCCATACCGATGTTACTCGGTTAATGGAGCTAGGCCTCATCGAAAAGGCCAAAGACGACCGGGTTTTCGTGCCTTGGAGCGTAATCGCTGCTGAGCTGAGGCTGGCAGCGTAATCGCTTTGAAAAGGGTGTCAATGGCTAAAAATCTATATACGGCAACACTAGAGCGTGAGGGCGACTTATATGTCGCCTTGTGCCCGGAATTGGATATAGCTAGCCAAGAAAAAACCGTGGAATTAGCTACGGCCAATCTGAAAGAAGCCGTGTAACGCTGAGAATTGTCTTTGGGCGAGAAGCTTGTCATTCAATACATAGGGGGCCTTCGTTGTTCGTTTCTACTCAACCAATAGCTTCACATCACATGACGAAGCGCGAGCAATATCGGCTGTCGCGTCGAAATCGCTATTCACGCAGGAAGCTGCTTGCGTCCATCGCAAGGGCAATTTTGCCAGCGTTGCTCGCGATGTGCGCGCCGTGGACCAGCTTCGCCTGGACCACGGCGGACATTCGTGTTTCCACGCCGGAGAATTGGGTGGTGCAAAACATTGCATCCATACCGAACGCGGATGGAACAGTCACGATTCATTACCGCGTCACCGAACCGGCATACGTAAATTTACGCGTACACGGCACGCGTGCGCCATTCCCGCTTCTGCGCCAGCTTCTGACGAGAGAATTCCGGCTCCCCGGAAACTACGAAGAAGCCTGGGATGCACGTGACGATTCGGGACAACCGTTGCCTTATTTACAGTGGCAGCTGGTATTGCGCGCCGAGCCCGTGAACTTCAGCCAGCAGGCATCGCACCCAGTTCTCGCAATTGCTGAGGATTAACGACATTAGTTTGCCGAATGGGGGCGGTTTCGATATCAATGGAGGTTGGCACGCGGATATCGACGATACCAAACCTGCGCTGCCGGGATGTCAGCCGGCTGTCGGCCATTGCACGCATCGGCTCGGGCGTAATGTCGATGTCGATGATGCAACGGCGGGCGGGCTTCCAGTCGATTCAACTTGGCTGCAAGGCGAGGTGCTAGACCTAGGCGGGATATTTTTGGGTGAAACAAACCATTTCCATCTTACCTTTTAAGGAGCATACGAACCTGTGACGTATGGAGTGACCATGGCGGTGACGGCACTGTCCGTGATCTTGGCCATGCCGGTGGCGGCGCAGGAGTTTGCGTTGCGCAACCGCGTCGAGGCGCAGGTCAACGCGCAAGCGGAGGGAACCGTTAACCAGTTGGTGTATCGGTACGGCATCAAGAATGAAAATGCCGCCGAACAGTCTATCTGGCGGTTTCAGATGAATATGCGTGACGGTGGATTGGTTTCGCGCACCGAAGGTCCGAGTTCCTGGTTCGAGCCTGGTATTAAGCCGAAAGGAGTGGGCTACAATCCGGCGCTTCGTGCTGTCAGTTTTGTGAGCTGGGGAGCGCCGGCGCCGGCACAAATCAGCCCCGGGAGCGAGCAGTCGGGTTTCGTCGTTGAATCAAACAACTCACTACCGGGCATCGTAGACTATTACATCGAAGGATACGCGCCCGTACCGAATTTCGAGCCCGGCACCGCGCCGAGCGGTCCCATCTCCGGTTATCATGACTTGACGGCTTATGGTCCCGGTGTCGTCGGCAAGACCATCGGCCCGGTCAAGCGGGTCGAGCCGCTGATCCCCGCGGTGTTCGTGGATTATGTGATCACGCTGAAACATGAAGCTAAGCGCCTCGGCTGGATCAAGAACGAGGGGCTCACGCGCAGCCTCGATGCCAAGCTGGATAGTGCCAAGGCGTCTTTGCTCCGCGGCCAACCCCAGGTTGCGCGTAACAATATCAATGCGCTGATCAACGAGCTGAAAGCGCAAAAAGACAAAGGGGTGAGCGCTGAGGCCTACGGCCTGTTGTATTTCAATCTTGAATACCTCCTCCAGCATCTGTAGCGGCAAATAGAAATTCAAGGCGCTTGGGACGATTCTTCAGCACTCCCGGAGGGAACAGTTGGGTGGGGGGAGATTTAAATCTGCTCCATCGCCAAAAAAATTCTCCCCCAACTTTTCCGTAAGTAACTAAACTACAAGGAGTTATCCGGTTCTTGGCTTGACAGCGGGCGGGCCGTCCTTACAATGCTCATCCTCACGCGGGAATAGCTCAGTTGGTAGAGCGCAACCTTGCCAAGGTTGAGGTCGCGAGTTCGAGCCTCGTTTCCCGCTCCAGACACTCGGGGAGGCACCCATAACCGGGTCCTCCCTTTTTCGTTCAGAGATCTGGCTGGGTTGCAGAATGGTTATGCAGCGGCCTGCAAAGCCGTCTACGCCGGTTCGATTCCGGCCCCAGCCTCCATTTTCCCTTCACTCTTTGTTTAAAACCTCAGATTCAACTATATAATCGACTTGTCTTCCCGATGCCCGGGTGGCGAAATTGGTAGACGCAAAGGACTTAAGCAATTTGAGCACCCAGGTGGGAAACCCCTGGTGTGAATGGAGTCAAATTCGGGGAAACCTCAGCGTATCGAGGCGGTGGCAATCCCGAGCTAAGCCCGGCCGCCGTCTACCCGGGAAAGTGTAGAGACTTGACGGCTCCTGCCTACCGCGCCATCCGGCGCCACGGCAAAGATAAAGTCCAGACTACAAACGCGTTTTAAGTAGACGAACGCGGCGGCGAAAGTCGTAGTGAGTAAGAAAATCCTTTGGAGGGCAACCTCCGTGCCGGTCCGAGTCCGGCCCTGGGCACCATTGTTGAAACGGCGCATCACGTAGCCCGTCAGCAACATTCCTCCCTCCAACCGCGCTTTTGACAGCTCGGGTCATCGGGATTATTCTGCTGTATATATCTATATATATACAGGTGCCCCATGAGCAAGGTCTCGTTGCGCAAGGTCGGCTCCAGCTACGTGACGACGATCCCGTCGGAGCTGGTGCAGGAACTCCATCTCAAGTCAGGCCACAAGTTCGAGGTAACGAAGGAGAACGGTCGGCTCGTGCTCACGCCCGTGACGCCCGAGCTCGAAGCGGTGATCAAGGCGCATGACAAAGTGCTCCAGAAGTACCGCGCCGCTTTCCAGCGGTTGGCTGACGCCTGATTGATGCCAAAATTTCTGAGCCTTGAAGCAGTTATTGCGATTCACCACGACCAGATCAGTACGTTCGGCGGGGCGCATGGCCTGCGGGACCAGAAATTGCTCGAATCGGCGCTCGGCCAGGCACAACAAACCTACGCTGATACCAAGGATATCCACGAAGCCGCGGCGCAATACTGTTTTTCCCTCGCCAAGAACCACCCTTTCGTGGATGGCAACAAGCGCACCGCAGCGGACTGCATGCTTACCTTCCTGGTGCTGAACCGCATTGAGCCAACACTCACGGTCGAGCAGCTTTTTGAATGGACGCTACGCGTGGCCATCGGCAAGCTGGACCGCCCGGGACTGGCGACACTGTTGCGGGAACATTCGCGACTCAATAAATGATAGAGGGGTGGTGCAAGGGAGCACGCCTTACGGAGCCATGATCGCAAGGCTGGGCCGGTTCGAGTCCGGCCCTGGGCACCATTCAGATTCCCCAAGCAGAACCTTACGCCGGGGTGAGGCGAAAGGCGCGCTCGGTGAGCGCGGTCAGGCCGCGCTCGCGTAAGTGCACGTTTTTAGCCAGCACGTTCTTGGCCTTAAGCGGGGCCACACGGTAGTGCCTCTCGAATAGCTGCCGCACCTCGGCCTCGGTCACTGAAAACGGCGGGCCTTCCATCTCCTCTTCCGGGTATTCCAGCGTCACGAGCAGGATCTCCGCCCGCGCCGGCAGGATCGCGGCCAGGTGCTCGGCGTAGCGATGGCGCAAGGCGGGCGGCAGGGCGATGAGCGAGGCGCGGTCATAGACGCCGGCGACTTCGGAGAGGTGTGAGGTTTCCAGCGCGAAGAAATCCCCGACCAGAATTTTGTAGCGCTCAGCTTCCCACTGTTCGAATTTTCCAAGCGTGGTGGTCTTGGGTGTGAGCTTGTTCTCGGCGAAGAAGTCCCGCACCGCGATGGGGCTCAACTCAACGCCAATCACCTCATGCCCACGCTCGTGCAGCCACAGCATGTCACGGCTCTTGCCGCACAGCGGCACGAACACCGCCGTGCCGGGCGCGAGGCCGAGCGTCGGCCAGAACTCCTTGAGTTGCGTGTTGATCTCTTCCTGGTGGAAGCCAATCGAGTTTTTCTGCCAGCGCTCGTGCCAGAAGGTGGGTTCCATGGGGCGATTGATCCTCCGGGGACATTGTTACCTTGCCTCACCTTATGTGACAAGCCGGCTCGGTCGTTAAGGAAGATCGGTAAATCAGCCAGTGCTAATAGGCATTCTGGCATGGTGTTAGCTGGGACCCCGGTGTTACGATCCCACAATATATAAAAGGGATTGGAGGGGGGCGTTGGCCCCAGAACCAGAAAAAGCAGCCAGGGAGACAATAGATAAGCTGCTCACCCAAGCTGGTTGGTTTGTAATGCCTCTCAAGAGAATATTCATGTCGCTCGTGGCGTGGCGATCAGAGAATTCCCGTTACCCGGCCACGGTTTTGCTGATTGCCTTATAGATGAAACGAAATTCGGTTTGCCGGTGAAAGGAGACAGCGCATGGGAGTAAAGAAGTCAGGGAGGAGTGGGGCCATCGGTCCGATGGAGAGCATATCGCAGGCAATACTGCTGATGCGGGGTCATAAGGTAATGCTCAGCAGCGACTTGGCTGAATTGTATGGGGTGGAGCCGCGCGTCCTTGTCCAAGCTGTAAAACGGAACATTGAGAGATTTCCCCAAAGACTTCATGTTCCAGCTGAACGATCAGGAGTTCGAGAACTTGAAATCACAAATTGTGATTTCAAGTTGGGGCGGTCTGCGCCGTGCAGCACCCTATGCCTTCACCGAGCAGGGCGTAGCCATGCTCTCCAGCGTTCTGCGCAGCGACCGCGCCATTCACGTTAATATCGAAATCATGCGCGCCTTCGTGCGGCTGCGGCAGATGCTGGCCTCCAACGTGGAGCTGTCCCGCAAGCTCGCTGCGCTGGAGCGGAAGTACGACGCCCAGTTCAAAGTCGTATTCGACGCCATCCGCGAACTCATGGCCCCGCCGGCGCCGAAGAAGAAACGGCCCATCGGCTTCGGCCCGTGGGAAGACAAGTAAGCGACTTATGGCTAACGGCGAAATACTCACGGAAATCTTCCCCGGCCGCGAGGTGTCCCGCGTAGCGTTGGCGCAAGGCGGGCGGCAGGGCGATCAGTGTGGCGCGGTCGAAGCCGCCGGCCCCCGGGTCGGCGGTGAGCGGCACAGCAGGTATACTTGCTGGTAACACCGTGCCGGTTCGAATCCGGCCCCGGGCACACCAATTCCAGGCCGAATGACGGAGGCGTGCTATTATCCTTCGAGACAGGAGCACCAGAAAATGACCAAAAATCGATACACGGCAATTTTAGAGCGCGAGGGCGATTTATATGTTGCCTTGTGCCCGGAACTGGATATTGCCAGCCAGGGGAAAACCGTGGAAGAGGCTACGGCCAACCTTAAAGAAGCGGTGGAATTGTTCCTGGAAACCGCCGATCCCTCTGAAATTAAACAACGGCTGCACGACCGAATACTGATAACCACCTTTGAAGCGGCGCATGGCTAAACTGCGCGTCCTCTCGGGGCGTGAGGTCTGCCGCATTCTGGTTAAACATGGGTTTGTCGAAGTTCGCAGGCGTGGAAGTCATGTCGTCATGCAGCGCAAGTCCGAGTCGGGTTCCACCACTGTTCCAGTACCAGATCACTCAGAATTGAAAATCGGCACGCTGCAATCCATCATCCGGCAAAGCGGGTTGCCACGCAGCGAATTTGAGTCTTGAAGAAACAAAACCACGGCCCCGGGCACCATTCAGATTCTCTAAGCAGAACCTTACGCCGGGGTGAGGCGGTAGCCGCGCTCACGCAGCTGCGGGTTCTCGGCCAGCGCGTTCTTGGCCTTAAGCGGGGCCACACGGTAGTGCCTCTCGAATAGCTGCCGCACCTCGGCCTCGGTCACTGAAAACGGCGGGCCTTCCATTTCATCTTCCGGATATTCCAGCGTCACGAGCAGTATCTCCGTCTTGGCTGGCAGGATTGCGGCCAGATGATCCGCGTAGCGTTGGCGCAAGGCGGGCGGCAGGGCGATGAGCGAGGCGCGGTCATAGACGCTGGCGACTTCGGAGAGGTGGGAGGTTTCCAGCGAGAAGAAATCCCCGACCAGAATTTTGTAGCGCTCAGCTTCCCACTGTTCAAATTTTCCAAGCGTGGTGGTCTTGGGTGTGAGCTTGTTCTCGGCGAAGAAGTCGCGCGCCGCAATGAAGTGCTGATCGAAGTGATCAAAGCGCCGTAGTGCTTGCTTATCCATATTTTCGTCATTCCTGAACCACTGTCAGCCGTCGCGCACCGCATCGAGGCTTACCACGGGTTCATTCCCTGCGACCTTGGCCGGGCGCACCGCTGCGGCACGAAACCGGTTCTATACTCTCCTAAACGTAACCGGTTATTGCTTCCCCACGATGTCGAAGGACCGACAATACTCACGCGATCCGCAGGTTGAGCGGTCGTTGCGCTATTCCGTGCGCGACGGCGTCGCCTGGTCGGTGATGTTCGGTGCCGGGGAATCGTATCTGCAAGCCTTCGCCGTTTTCCTCAAAGCGACCACCGCCCAGATCACGCTGCTCGCCGCGCTGCCCTCGCTCTTAGGCTCCTTGTCGCAACTCGCCTCGGGGTGGATCGTGGGGCGCGCGGTTCAGCGCAAATCGCTGATCTTCGGCGGCGTGCTGCTCCAGACGTTGACGTGGTTGCCGATTATTGCTCTCGCGTTCGTGCCGACCGAGCACCCGGTGCTGTGGCTCATACTGTGGGTGGCACTCTATTACATCGGCGGCCAGTTCGCCGCACCACCGTGGAGCAGCCTGATCAGCGAGCTGGTGCCCGAACGCCGCCGCGGCCGGTTTTTCGGCCGGCGCACCCAGATCATGAGCATCTTCACCTTCGTGAGCCTCGGTACGGCGGGCATCGCCTTGGAGTTGTTCGCGCAGCGTGCGGCCGCGGGCTGGGGCTTCGCGCTGGTGTTCGCGGTCGCCTTGGCGGCGCGGATCTACTCGCTACACCAGCTCATGCGCATGCACGAGCCGTTGCAACGCCTCGCGCCGCTGACGCTGCCGCCGCTCGCCGGGTTGCTGGGCCGCTTGCGCGGTTCGGACTTCGCGACCTTCGCGATGTTCGTGGCCTTATTGAATCTCGCGGTCGCGATGGCCTCGCCGTTCTTCACGCTCTACATGCTGCGCGATCTGAAGTTCTCGTATCTCGAGTTCACTGCCGTCAGTGCGTTCTATGTGCTGATCCA
>JANLIC010000054.1 GCA_024654125.1 Sulfuricaulis sp.
TAGCCCCAGTGGGCATCGGGCATGGCGTAGGACGCCTTGACGATCCCGGGCAGGATGGCGACGTTGCAGATCTGCTCGTACACCTTGTGATCCATCGCCCGGATCAGGGCTTCGTCCGCGTAGATCACCGCGGGCACGCGCATGTGGCCGTGGGGAGCGATTTCCCATTCATAATCGGTGTGGCGGCTGAATAATGAAATATCCATGGTGCTGTCTGAGACCGTTCAAACATCCACGACACATTGAGCGACCCATTCGCCATCGGCTTCCCGTGCGACGCGCAGGGCGGTGTAGGTCGCGCCCTTGATCTCAACTGCCATCTGATGTTTCGCCGTATCCATCGGCTCGCCCCAGGCGTGCGCCGTCAGCCTGTGGTCAAGCACATTGACCTCGAAGCGGCTGAAAAGAAGTTTGCGTGTCGCCATTTCATAAATCAGGGCATTGAGCCAATCCACCAGCAGTAATTCGTCATCCACCGCTTCGAGGGTGATATCTATCTTCTCCACGGTCTTGACGGATGCCGGATCGGTGATGACCGCGGTCATGGCAAGCGCCGCCTGCTCAAAAGCCTCGTCCCGGGTGTGGCCGATGCCTCGCAGACCCATGTCGGCCTCGTGTGGAAAATGTTCCCAACGCTTGGAATTCAATTGTGGCAACCCGTGGTGTTGTTATTTATTTTATGATGCGGTAAGCGATCTTCGCCGCCACTCGCTCCGCGCCGACAGTTCAGGCGGCGAAGTTCGCCAGGCGTACCGGCAGGCGGCGCGCGCCCCAGTTGCCGGGCTTGGCCTCGAACACGCCGGCGCAAATTGTGCCGCAGGACTGACATTTGCCACCGGCATCGAGATGCCACGCCGTCATGTTGTACCAATCGCGCCCAATTAGTTTGGTTCCACAATGATGGCAATAGGTCGAGTCGCCTGCTTCGTTATGCACGTTACCGGTGTAGGCATAGTGCACGCCGTTCTTCATGGCGATTTTCCGCGCTTGGATGAGCGTGGAGGCCGGCGTCGCCGGTCGATCGCGCATCTTCCAGTCCGGATGAAATGCCGTGAAATGCATCGGCACGTCCGGTCCGAGATGTTCGACCACCCATTGTGTCATCTCTTCGATCTCTTTCTCAGAATCGTTGAGGCCGGGGATGAGCAAAGTCGTGATTTCAAACCACACTCGGGTCTCGTGTTTTAAGAATTTTAGCGTATCGAGGACAGGTTGCAGGTGCGAGCCCGTCACCTTCCAGTAGAAATCCTCGGTGAAAGCCTTGAGGTCCACATTGGCGGCGTCCATGTACCGATAAAACTCACGCCGTGGTTCCTCGCAAATGTAGCCCGCGGTGACGGCCACCGATTTGATATCGAGCTCACGACAGGCCTTGGCGACGTCGATGGCGTATTCCAGGAATATCACTGGATCGTTATAGGTGTAGGCCACGCTGCGGCAACCGAGCTGCTGCGCCGCCTGCGCGATGGATTCGGGCGAGGCCTGGTCCATCAAGGTGTCGAGTTCGCGGGATTTGCTGATATCCCAGTTCTGGCAAAATTTGCACGCGAGGTTGCAGCCGGCAGTGCCGAACGAAAGGATCGGCGTGCCGGGAAGAAAATGATTGAGCGGCTTTTTTTCGACGGGATCGACGCAATAACCGCTGGAGCGGCCATAAGTTGTCAGGACGATCTGGTTATGATGGTTGCCGCGCACGAAACACAGCCCGCGCTGACCTTCATGCAGTTTGCAATAGCGTGGGCAAACGTCGCACTGGACACGCCCGTCGTCAAGCTTGTGCCAATAGCGGGTTGGGACTACCGCCACTGATTCGAGGATTTCCGTTTCCATAATACGGTAAAAGTGCGCCATGGATGGCGCTGTTACGAACTTAAGGATAAATGCGGCCTTGGGCCCAACAAATCAATATTCATACTACGCCTACGCGGTTTTACTTGAAAATAGCGCCGGGCGGGCACATTGTAGTAGTAGCTTTCCTGCAGGAAGTATCATGACAAACGTGCGAAATCCGGCGGTGGCCGGCCTGTTCTATCCGGAAAATCCGCAAAAGCTGCGTGGCATGCTGGCGGAATATCTGAGTGCGGTGCACGCGGCGGACAGCGTGCCGAAAGCCATCATCGCCCCGCACGCGGGCTATATCTATTCCGGCCCCGTGGCGGCCTCCGCCTACGCGCGCATCGTTCCCGCACGCGGGACAATCACGCGCGTTGTGTTGCTGGGGCCCGCGCACCGCGTCGGGTTCCACGGGCTTGCTCTTTCCAGCGCGGATTACTTCATGACGCCCCTGGGACGCATCTCGATCGATCGGGAGTCCGTAAAAAAAATCTCCCGACTCCCCCAGGTGCAGGTGATGGATGCGGCCCACGCGCAGGAACACAGCTTGGAGGTGCATCTGCCGTTTCTTCAGGAAGTCCTGGGCGAATTCAACTTGGTACCGCTGGTGGTCGGCGACACCGGACCCGGGGAAGTGGCCGAGGTGCTCGATCTGCTCTGGGGTGGACCGGAAACGCTGATTGTCATCAGCTCGGATCTCAGCCACTACCACGACTATAAAACCGCGCAGCAGCTGGATCTTGCCACTTCGAAGGCGATTGAAGAGTTACGGCTGGAGGACATCCAATACGATCATGCCTGCGGGCGCAACCCGGTGAATGGACTGCTGCAGGTGGCACGACGCCGGGGTCTCAAGGCCAAAACAGTGGACCTGCGGAACTCGGGCGATACTGCCGGTTCGCGCGATCAGGTGGTGGGTTATGGCGCTTACCTCTTCGAGTAGTCCCGCCTCGACGCTCACGCCGGCGCACCAAGAACAGCTCCTGCAATTGGCGGAGGATTCGATCAAGAAAGGCCTGTGCGGCGAGACTCTCAACGTGCAGGTGACCGACTATCCGGAACCATTGCGTGTCATGCGCGCCACCTTTGTCACCCTGCATGTCGATGAAAAGTTGCGTGGCTGCGTCGGCACGCTCGAGGCACGCAAGTCGTTGATGGAGGATGTTGTCAGCAATGCCTGGGGGGCGGCGTTCCGGGACACGCGTTTTCCCGCGCTGACATGGCCCGAGTTCGAGCTACTCGCCATCCATATATCGATCCTGAGCCCGCCTGAGCCGATGAATTTTTCCTCGGAAGAAGATCTGCTGGCGTTGCTGCGACCGTTTCAGGACGGACTCATCCTGGAGGAAGGTTCTCGTCGCGGAACTTTTTTACCGTCGGTGTGGGAGCAGTTACCCGATCCAAGAGAATTCTTGCGTCATCTCAAGCTAAAAGCCGGGCTGGATCCGGATCACTGGTCGAAAAATATTCGCATATTGCGATACACGACTGACTCGGTAGGTTAATTGACAGTCTTACTACGTTGATTCTGGATTAAATAAATTGACGATCTTGCAGGATTTGCCGCACATGTCTCAGGGGGATATGATTGAATTTATCGAAGGACTCATTAATTCCGGATTGAACGTAGCCCGACAAGGAGGTCGCCATGGCCAACACAGGAATTTCCAGAAAGAATCCCGGCAGCGCGGCTGCCGGAACCACCCGTAATAGTCAGTCGATTTCATCAGAAGAGCGTCAGCAGATGATCGCCGAGGCGGCGTATTTCCGCGCCATTCAGCGCGGTTTCAACGGCGGTAACTCGATCGACGACTGGTTGGCGGCGGAACGAGAAATCAACCGCCTACTTCCGTCACCGCAACAGCAGAAGCAGGAGCGCGCGGCGTACGACAAGCTGCGTGCGGGTGTGTCGAAAGTTCTCGCCGAGGCACGCGAAACGATCAATGGCGACACTATCCGCGAGGCGTTGGACCGCTCCGTCGCGCAGCTCAAACAGCTCGGCGAATACACCGGTGATACCGTCGACAAGGTCAAGACGACGGTGGAGAAAGACATGGCCGTCGCCGCACAGAAAATCGGCCCGCATTGGGATGCGTTCTCGGAGAAAACCGCCGACTTGTTCCAGGTGTGGCGCGATCGCGGCCAGCAGTTTCTGGCTGGCGCCGCGCAGGCGACCGCCGACTGGTTGCGCGAGGCCAGTGGCCGGTTGAATCAGCACACCTATCGGACCGGAGAAATGACGGCCAGTGGCGCGCTGGAATGCACCGGCTGCGGCGAGCGTCTGGTGCTCAAAACCCCGGCACACCTGCCGCCGTGCCCGAAGTGCCGGAAAACCGAATTCAAGCGTATCTGAGACAGCTCGCATTCGGAAATCAGCCTGGCTTTCGTCGCTGAGGCAGTGGGGTGGGAAGACGCATGAATATATATAAATTGGAATTCCAAATCGCCGAGACCGTACGCGCCGCCTGTCCCAAGGCGGCGCAGGACGCCTGTGAAAACGCCGGCGTTAGCGGCCTGTGCCAGGAAGGGCGCTGGGAATGCGCCGTGGCGGCCATCCGGTCACAGGATCTCGCGCCCGTGATCAAGACATGGCCGGCGATCTCCGGGCAATAATTAAATCCAGCTAACGCCGTTCAGTCGAGTACCACCGCTCGCAGTTTTTCCGCCGCTGTCTCTGGTGCCACCGTATTGACGAACAATCCCGAGCCCAGTTCGAAACCGCTGGGGATGCTGGTGCGTGGCGTGATTTCCAGGTGCCAGTGGTAGCTTGCGTCACAATCTTTGTTGTCCTTGTCATGCGGGAGCGAATGCAGGAAGTAGTTGTACTGGGCGCCGCCGAGCACGACGTCGAGGCGCGCCATGGTGCGCCGCATCAGGCGCGCGAGGTCAGTCAATTCCCCCTTCGTGATGCGCAGGAAATCGCTCTGATGCGCGAGTGGCAGGATATGCACTTCCCACTCGTAGCGGCTGGCGAAAGGCTTGATCGCGATAAATCCCCTCCAACGCTCAATCACGTACTGACCGATGCTGATCTTGCGCCGGATCTCCCCGGATTCGCGGTCGTAGAGGGTGGCCTCAAAGGTTAATGCCTCGTCGATCAGGGAACAGAAAATACAATGATGATGCTGGCGGTAGTAGGCATGGCTGTTCGAAACCTCCGCCTGCACGTTATCCGGGATCACCGGCGTAGCAACCAACTGGCTGTGGGTGTGCGTGATCGAGGCCCCGGCCGCGGGACCGAAGTTCTTGAACACCAGCACGTAGCGCAGGCGTGAGTTGGAATTGTAAAGCTGCTCCATGCGGTCGCGATAGGCGCCAAGCAGCAGCGCCAGATGCGGCTCGCTCATTTCGTGAATGGCGATACCGTGCCGGTTGTGGTCGATGATGACTTCGTGCCGGCCGTAGCCGTCGATGGTTTGTTGCAAACCGAAGTTTAGATTGGGGTTGCTGCGATCATCGCCCAGCACCGGGTAAAGATTTTCGACGATGCGGATCTCCCAGTTTTTTTCATCCGGATAAGCGGCGATGACGGGCGGCGTCATGTGTTCGTTGCCGGCGCAGAACGGGCAGGTCTCAACGTGATGGCGGGTGTCGCGCGGCGCGGGTTCCTCGGCTTTTTTCGGACGCATGCCGCGCGCGGTAGCGACCAGCACCGACTCGCTCGGCACAATCGGGTTGATGCGGATTTCACGGACGGGTTTCGCAGCGGAATTTGTCATGGGTTGGCAGCTTAAAACACGCGAGGCAGCGGCGCCACGGCAACAGGCTGATCGGACCATGAAAACCGGCACAACAGGAGCCTGCGCCGTCTTGTCATCGGCGGAGGTGGCAAGTACCATGCGCCATTCCCCGGTCTATTTCAGGTCTGTGTCTTATGTTTCACGGCAGTATGGTGGCCTTGGTCACGCCCATGAATGAGGACGGGTCGTTGGACCTGCCCGCCTTGCGTCGCTTGGTGGATTTCCACGTTGCGAACGGCACCCGCGCGATCGTGGCGGTGGGCACGACGGGTGAATCGCCGACGCTCGACATGGATGAGCATTGTGAGGTCATCCGCCGGACGGTGGAATATGCCAAGGGACGGGTACCGGTAATCGCGGGGACCGGCGCGAATTCCACCACCGAGGCGATCGAACTGACCCGCTGCGCCGAGAAATCCGGCGCGGACGCCTGCCTGTTGGTCACCCCGTATTACAACAAGCCGACCCAAGAAGGGTTGTACCGGCACCACAAGGCCATCGCCGAGGCCGTGCCGATCCCGCAGATACTATATAATGTGCCCGGACGCACCGCTTGCGACATGCTGCCCGAAACCGTGGAAAGTCTTTCCGTTATCCCGAATATCGTGGGCATCAAGGAAGCCACGGGAAACCTGGACCGCACGCGTGACATCTTGCGGCGCTGCGGCGACAAGATCGATCTTTATTCCGGAGATGACGCCACGGCCCTCGACTGCATCCTGCTCGGGGGCAAGGGCGATATCTCGGTCACGGCCAATGTGGCGCCGAAATTGATGCACGAAATGTGCAAACTTGGACTCGAACACAAGGAACAGGATGCGCGCGCCATCAATGACCGCCTGATGGGCCTGCACAAGAACCTATTCATCGAGGCCAACCCCATACCGGTAAAGTGGGCGTTAAAAGAGATGGGGCTGATCCATGGCGGGATTCGCCTGCCGCTGACGCCGCTGTCGGATGTGCACCATGAAACCGTGCGTCAAGCCATGCGCACCGCAGGTGTGATTGATTGACCCAATGACTTTACTCACCAGACGAGGATCCATGACGCTACGACTCGCCAGACTCCTGCTTTGCCTGCTGGCGGCCATGGCCGTCGGCGCCTGCCAGACGATTTCCGATAAACGCAAAATCGACTACAAGTCGACGCGCGTTTTACCGCCGCTCGATATTCCGCCCGAATTGTCAACGCCCGATAGTATTCAGGGGCCGGTGCCGGGGGCGACCGGCATGGCGACCTATTCCGGTTTTGTCAGCGACGAGGCGCAGAAAAAGTCGCAATCAGGCAGCGAAGTATTGCCGGAATACGACGAGATCCGTATCGAGCGCGACGGGCAGGCACGCTGGTTGGTGGTCAAATTACCGGCGCAACAACTCTGGCCACGGGTGCGTGAATTCATTCTCGACCGAGGCCTCATTGTCGACAAGGAAAATCCGCAAACCGGGATTCTTGAAACCGATTGGGCGGAGAACCGCGCCAATGTCGGCTCCAGCATTCAGATGGTGCTGGCAAAATCTCTCGGTTCCTTGTACTCAACCGGCACCCGCGACAAATACCGCTTCCGCCTCGAACGCGGCGCCACGCCGGGTACCACGGAGATTTACCTGAGTCACCGCGGCATGGTCGAAACCCTCATCAGCAATGATGCGTCCGGCATCGGCGAGACCCGGTGGCAGCCCGGGCCTTCGGATCCAGGACTGGAAGCGGAGATGCTGCGCCTGTTGATGACCAGTCTCGGCATGAAAGAGGAAAAGGCCAGGACCATGGTCGCCTCGATCGGTGCGGACACTCCGCCTGAACGCTCCCGGCTGGAGCGCCAGGGCAATGGGGTGAGCCTCAGTCTGAGCGAGGACTTTGAGCGCGCCTGGCGGCGCGTGGGATTGGCGCTCGATCGGACCAGTTTCACCGTGGAAGACCGCAACCGCTCGAGAGGTATTTATTTCGTGCGCTACATTGATCCGGATACGGTGCAGAAGAAAAAAGGTTTCTTTGCGCGCATGTTCAGCAGCAAGGAAAAGGAACCGACAAACGAATACCAGATCGTCCTCAAGGGGAGCAGCTCCCAGACCCGGGTGGACGTCCTGACCAAAGAGGGTGCCCCGGAATCGTCCAAGACCGGCGAACGCATCCTGACGCTGCTTCACGACCAGTTGAAATAGGCGGGTTACGACTGCAGAAAACGGGGAAACGGGCGCGGGCAGACGGAACCGGATTGCGGTTCGCGATACTCGGCAGTGGCAGCCGCGGCAACGCTGCGCTGATTGAGTGCGGCCGCAGCTCCCTCTTGCTCGACTGCGGATTCTCCGCGCGCGAAACCGTCGCGCGTCTGGAACGCCATGACCGGCACCACCAACGGCTCAGCGCCATCCTCATCACCCACGAACACGGCGATCATTGCCGTGGCGTCGCCAGCTGCGCGCGCCGCTTCGGCGTGCCGGTGTGGATGACCGCCGGCACCTGGTCCGCGCTGAAAGGGCAGTTCGACGGGGACGCGGATATCCGCCTGATCAACCCGCATGAAAAATTCGCCGTCGGCGATATCGAGGTGCAGCCGTTCCCGGTGCCCCACGACGCGCGCGAACCGTGCCAGTTCGTATTTTCCGACGGCGAGGCGCGTTTCGGTTTCCTCACCGACATCGGTTCCCTCACTGCGCACGTCGAGGAAATGCTGAGCGACTGCGACGCGCTGGTGCTCGAATGCAATCACGACGCGCGCATGCTGCGCGACGGCCCTTACCCGCCGTCGCTCAAGGCGCGCATCGCTGGCGAGCATGGCCACCTGGAAAACGGCATGGCCGCCGAGCTGCTGGCGCGCATCATGTCTTCGCGCCTGCGCTACGTGGCCGCGGCGCATCTCTCCGAGACCAACAACACGCCCGCGCTGGCGCAGGCGGCGCTGGCGCGCGCCATGGGCTGCGAGCCGGAATGGATTGACATTGCCGAGCAGGAGGAAGGACTCGCATTTCACCATATCGCCGATGCCTGGGTATAAATTCACGGCAACATGAATAGAAAGTCCGAATCCTCCCCGACTTCGCCGAATGCCGCGTCGGTCCTTTCCCTGCCGGGCGCCCTGGCGCTGTCGCCGTTCCGGCGCGAACGGCTGTTGCAGGATATGCAGGAACGCGTGCCGGAACTCGCGGGCGTGACGGCGCATTATTGGCATTTCGTCGCGCTCGACGGCGAACTGGACGCGCGCGAACGCGCGCTGCTGAAACGCCTGCTGACCTACGGGTCCGCGGCCGATGCCGTGCAGGCGAATCCAGCGAGCAAGCCGCTGCTGGTGATTCCGCGCCTCGGAACGATTTCACCGTGGGCTACCAAGGCCACCGACATTGCACATGGCTGCGGGCTCAAGTCGGTGCGGCGCATCGAACGCGGCGTGGCGTGGCAATTCGCCATGAACGATGGCAGGGTGCCGGGCGCGACCGAGCGCGAGGCGCTCATGCCGCTGGTCCACGACCGCATGGTGGAGAACGTCCTTCCCGGAGTGGCACATGTCGCCGAGCTGTTCCGCGACGACGCGCCGGCGGCCGTGCGCGTGGTGGACCTGGCGGCGGGCGGGTGCGAAGCACTCGTCGCCGCCAACCGCGAATGGGGGCTGGCGTTGTCGGAGGACGAGATCGAGTACCTGGTGGAATACTTCAAGCGCATCCAGCGCAACCCCACCGACATCGAGCTCATGATGTTCGCGCAGGCCAACTCCGAGCACTGCCGGCACAAGATTTTCAATGCCGGTTGGAGCATCGACGGCAAGCCACTATCCGATACTCTGTTCGTGATGATCCGCCAGACCCACTCCGCCAACCCCAAGGGCACGCTCAGTGCCTACGAGGACAACGCCGCGGTCATCGAGGGCGGGCGCATCGGGCGGTTTTTCCCCGAGCCGGGCACCGGCGTTTACACCTATCACGAGGACGACACCCACATCCTCATGAAGGTCGAGACCCACAATCACCCCACGGCGATCTCGCCGTTCCCGGGAGCGGCCACCGGCTCCGGCGGCGAGATCCGCGACGAGGGCGCAACCGGCCGCGGCGCTCGACCCAAGGCCGGCATCACCGGATTTTCCGTGTCCAACCTGCGCATCCCCGGCGCTACTCAGCCGTGGGAGCAGGATTACGGCAAGCCCGGCCGCATCGTCAGCGCGCTATCGATCATGCTCGAAGGACCGGTCGGTGGCGCTTCCTTTAATAATGAATTCGGCCGCCCCAATATCGGCGGCTATTTCCGCACGTTCGAGATGGAAGTAGATGGCGAGGTACGCGGATATCACAAACCGATCATGCTCGCGGGTGGCCTCGGCAACATCCGTGCGCAGCACGTGCACAAGCGCGAGATTCCCGCCGGCACGAAAATCATTGTCATCGGCGGCCCGGCCATGCTCATCGGCCTCGGTGGGGGCGCGGCGTCCAGCATGGCCACCGGCACTAGCCACGAGGAACTCGATTTCGCCTCGGTGCAGCGCTCCAACGCCGAGATGCAGCGGCGCTGCCAGGAAGTCATCGACCAGTGCTGGGCGCTGGGCGAGGACAATCCCATCCTTTCGATCCACGATGTCGGTGCCGGCGGCCTGTCGAACGCGCTACCGGAACTGGTGAACGGCGCCGGCCGCGGCGGCAAGTTCGACCTGCGCGCGGTGCCAAACTACCAGCCCGGCATGTCACCCATGGAAATCTGGTGCAACGAGGCGCAGGAGCGTTACGTGCTGGCGGTGGCGGAACAGGAACTCGAAACTTTTCGCGCCTTGTGCGAGCGCGAACGCTGCCCCTATGCCGTCGTCGGCCAGGCCACGGAGGAACAGCGCCTGGTGCTGGAAGACACGCGGTTCGCCAGCCAAGGCGAGCGTCAGGCCCGCCCTATCGACATGGAGTTGTCGGTACTGCTCGGCAAGCCGCCGAAGATGCAGCGCGACGTGAAGCGCGTGAAGCGCAAGTTCGAACGCTTCAATACCAAGGGCCTCGATATCAAGGAGGCCATTTACCGCGTGTTGCACTTGCCAACCGTGGCCAACAAGACCTTTCTTATCAGCATCGGTGATCGCACGGTGTCGGGCCTGGTGTGCCGCGACCAGATGGTGGGGCCGTGGCAGGTGCCGGTAGCCGATGTCGCCGTCACCGCCAGCGGTTACGACGGTTACACCGGCGAGGCCATGGCGCTGGGCGAGCGCACGCCGCTCGCGCTGATCAATGCGGCAGCCAGCGGGCGCATGGCCATCGGCGAGGCACTGACGAATCTCGCGGCCGCGCGCATCCAGAAACTCCCGGACGTGAAACTCTCTGCCAACTGGATGGCCGCCATCGGCCATGCGGGCGAGGATGCCGCGCTGTACGACACCGTGCGCGCGGTGGCGCTGGAACTGTGCCCGGCGCTCGGTATTTCCATCCCGGTCGGCAAGGATTCGATGTCGATGAAAACCGTGTGGCAGGATGACCAGGGACGGGAACGCGCGGTGATCGCGCCACTGTCGCTGATCGTCACGGCGTTTGCGCCGGTGCTGGACGTGCGCCGGACGCTGACGCCGCAACTGCGCACCGACAAGGGCGAGACCGACCTGATCCTGGTGGATCTCAGCAAGGGTGCCAACCGCCTCGGCGGTTCGGCGCTGGCGCAGGTGTACGGCAGGCTCGGCGATTCCGCGCCGGACGTGGACGACCCGCGCGCGCTACGCTTGTTTTTCCACGTGGTGCAGGCGCTGAACGAACTCGGCTTTGCCTACGCCTACCACGACCGTTCCGACGGCGGTCTGCTCGCCACGATTTGCGAGATGGCCTTCGCCGGGCACACTGGTGTGCACATTGATTTGTCGGACCTGGGCAGCGACGCGCTGGCCGCGCTGTTCAACGAGGAGCTGGGCGCGGTGTTGCAGGTGCCGCGCGCACGCCGCGAGGGTATCGCCAGTGCGCTCAAAAAGGCCGGCCTGGCGCGCCACACCCATATTATCGGCACCCTCACGGATGACGACATCATCGGCTTCAGCCACGACCACAAGGAAATTTTCTACGACTCGCGCGTGAACCTGCAGCGCGCCTGGTCCGAGACCACGTACCGCCTGCAGGCGCTGCGCGACAACCCGCAGTGCGCACAGGAGGAATACGACCGTCTCCTGGACACGGCCGACCCCGGATTAAGCGCCGTACTGACGTACGACCCGGAAGAGAAAATCGCCGCGCCCTACATCAGTCGCAGAGTGAAGCCGCGCCTGGCGATCCTGCGCGAGCAGGGCGTCAACGGCCAGGTGGAAATGGCGGCGGCCTTCGACCGCGCCGGTTTTTCCACCATTGACGTCACCATGAGTGACGTCATCGAAGGTCGCCGCTCGCTCAAGGACTTCAAGGGCTTCGCCGCCTGTGGCGGATTTTCCTTCGGCGACGTACTCGGGGCGGGCGAGGGCTGGGCTAAGTCAATTCTATTTAATTCGCACGCGCGTGACGAGTTCGCGGCGTTTTTCACGCGCACGGACACGTTCGCGCTCGGCATCTGCAACGGCTGCCAGATGATGTCGAACCTGCACGAGATCATCCCCGGCGCCGAGCGCTGGCCGCATTTCGTGCGCAACCACTCCGAGCAGTTCGAGGCGCGCGTGGCCATGGTGCAGATCCCGCAGAATCCCTCGATTCTGCTGAAGGATATGCTGGGCTCGTTGCTGCCCATTGCCGTCGCGCACGGCGAGGGCCGCGCCGAATTCCGCGATTCCGCGCAGGTCGAGCAGGTGATCCTCGACAGGCAGGTGGCGCTTTGTTTCGTCGACAACCGCGGTGACCTCGCCAAGACCTATCCGTACAACCCCAACGGTTCGCCGTACGGCATTTGCGGCCTCACCACGCCCGACGGGCGCTTCACCATCCTGATGCCGCACCCTGAGCGCGTGTTCCGCGCCGTCGCCAACTCCTGGCGCCCGGATGATTGGGGCGAGGACGGGGGGTGGATGAGGATGTTCCGCAACGCCCGCGTCTGGGTCGGCTGACGCCGGACAAATTAAGCGCCCATGGTCGCCTACGTTATCGTTGATGTCCGCGTCACCGATCCCGCCAGGTTCGAGGAATACAAAAAGCTCGTCCCCGCTTCGCTCACTGCCTTCGGCGGTAAATTCCTGGCGCGTGGTGGACGGGTAGAAATGCTGGAAGGCGACTGGAACCCCGAGCGCCTGGTCATCCTGGAATTCCCGACGCTGGAGCGTGCGCGGGAATGGTGGGCATCGGAAGAATATCGGGAAGCGAAGGAAATGAGGGAGTCATCAGCGGAAACGCGGATGAATATTGTCGAATCTGTTTAGCGCCCGCTACGGGGTTGGATAAACCAGCATTCTCCATGCCCGGCTTGACTGGAGACAGCGGAAAGAACAAACATGCTGTGTTTCACAATTATCAACGCCGCGTTTGTTGGCGACAATCGATGCTGAAACATCCGATGCTGAAACATCACCTTGTCGTGTTGTTACCCAGGTTATACGGCGTAAGCCGCCAGATTATACGGCGATATTGAAATCGAATTTATAGTTGGGCTCTGTCATGAATTCGGGTTGGCACGACAGATCTATGCCGAACACAACCCTGCACATATGAAAAGGAGGAAATGTCATGAACAAACTTCACAGCCAGAGAGGCGCGGGACCACTCGGAATAATCGTTGTTATCGTGGTGCTTGTTATAATCGGCCTGATTATTATTGCTGTCACAAATCAGAGTACCCCGCCACCGCCATCGCAAGCGCCTGGAACTACTAGCACTTGCTTTACTTACAGCCTGGGTTTTCTTGAATTCCAATGTGGTGACAATAAATTCATGGGTGCCAGTTTCGGCATCTGGGACTGCAAAGCAGAAATTGGCGCTCATCAGTGCCGATGAGCCTAACTCTGCGCTCAAGCGGGACGGCGCGAAAGCGCGCCATCCCTTAGCTTCTACATTGACTCGTTGGGCGTCAGAGCAGTGTTGCCCCGCCAGCCATTTCATCCATGAGGAGACGATGATGGAACAGATAACCGGTGATATGAAGGTCGCTAAGGTCATTCAGCGTTATCCCGCGACTGCTGACGTGTTTCTCGCCCGGGGCTGCCCCGAAATGCGGCGCGGCTTCTTCAGCCTGATGGCGCGATTCATGAGCGTCCGCAATGCGGCACGTATTCACAAGCTTGAACTGGGACCACTGCTTGAGGACCTGAACAAGGTTGCTCAGGGCGTCACGGATCGTCAGCACTAATCGCTTGCTATCCCGTTCTGACACACCAACCCGTCGGTGCACCGGACCATTTTCCTACTGGCTTCCACCCGCCGGCAAACGGCCGGTGATCTTTAGCGTTGGGCGGTTTCCGATTCTATTCAGTCTGACGATATGAAATCTGAATGCATGCCCCCTCAAAATCGGCTAGAACGACGAGCACAATAGCTAGAATCCTGCTGGCCATCGTATTAGGCCTGGCTAATTTTCCTGCCCCGGGTTGATAGTTTTGAATATTTAGATGGGATAGATTGCATATCTTAAATTCTAGAATCTAGGAGGCTGTATGAGTCTCTGGTCAAAAATCAAAAAGGCAGCAAAAAAAGTATGGCGGGCCGTAAAAGCGGTTGTGCGCGTAATAGTGCGTGCCGTGATAACGATCGTTAACCGCCTGACATTGGGACTGCCCGACTTACTCTTTGGCTTCATAGCTTGGCCACCAAAACGATTGCGGTTACATGTTTTTATCCTTTGGACGGAGGCGCCGCCGGGCGGAGGAGATGAAGTGCCGCCGATCACTCAAATCGTGCAGGACGCCATAGACAGAACAAAACGGATTTACAAAGAACGGTTCAACGTCAACGTCCGCCCCTACAGCAAATCATTTATAGAAGTCATCACCGATCCTGTCCCCCCGGAGGTGCTAGACTTTGAATGCGGCATCGGTCCCGAGTTTGGTGTGGCGGGAGAATTTTTCGCCAATCATCTCGCCGGCTGGAATGCCATCCCTATTTCGCTTACGTTTCCCGTCACCGTGTTCGTTGTTCGTGACCTCCAGGACGGATCATTGGGATGTTCTATGTCCGTGATTGGGGATTATGTTGTCATCGACCGCGAAGGCCTGAACGATAACGTTGCACTCGCCCACGAAATTGGTCACACATGCGGTCTTTGGCACTCCGGTACGCCTTCCAATCTAATGTTCAGAAGTTCTCCGGCGGGCGAAAACGTAAAATGGTTCCAAAAGAACATCCTGCGTTCCTCACGCCATGTTCAGTATTGGTAATTCAACATGGTGCAAAACCGGGGGAATCATTAATTCAGTGAAATAGCGGGTCTGAGCGAAGTAACTGTATGGAACCTCGTCTCAGTTTTGTAACACTCGGCGTTTCTGACCTCCAGCGCGCGCCGCTCAATACGATGTTAGCTTGCAATGAATTTAAACATCTTATAACAACAGCAGAGGTGAAATTATGGATCTAACAGGATTGATAATATTATTGGTAATTGGTGCCGTGGCAGGCTGGTTAGCGGGAACTTTGATGAAAGGCCGTGGTTTTGGTCTGCTCGGCAATATCGTGGTTGGTATTGTAGGCGCAGTAATTGGTGGTTTTGTATTTAGTTTCCTCGGTATCACAGCGGGTGGAATAATTGGTTTGATTGTTACCGCAACGGTTGGGGCGGCATTACTGCTATTCATCATCAGCATAATTAAGAAGGCTTAATAATCAAACAAAATGACTCCCGTCTCAGTTTTGTAACGCGCGGCGTTTCTGATCTCTACCGCACTATGTTCCATCCGCACTTCGCAAGGAATAGTGTGGTTAGACCCCATTTATTCTAAGAGCTTCCCCTCGAGGGCCGCGAGTTCCTGCGTGACGAACTTGCCGTCTTCTAGAATCAGGTTTCCATTGAGATACACGGACGGCGTCCGCATTACCCCCTCAATGTGGCGCAAACCGGAACCGATGCCAAAATCGAGACAACCGAACACGCGTTCGGCCTCAACAATCTTGCCCGTAAAGCGCGCACCCGGATTGAAACCGAAACAAACATGCTCCAGAAGGACGGTCTCGTCTTCGAACCAACGTGCCAATAACTTAGCCTTCCGTGGGCTGTCACCGATGTCGATCAATTTGCCCGCCTTGAAGGCCAGCACAATCGGCTCATCAAGCAAGCCGATTTCCGCTGGCGGCCACAGGTAGCCGTCTATCACCGCTGTGCCTTCAACGGTGTGTGGAATGCCGCGAAAGGCGAGCTGGCCGGGAGAGAATCCACTCTGATAGCCCGATGGGTAGGTCATGAAGGCGCGCGGCCCGCGGCGAATTTTCGCCGCCAGCCGGTCCAGGACGCCCCATCCTAGTTTCATGCAGATATTGGTGCCCTTGGTACTCCGTATCTCGAGGCGGCGTGATGCGAGCAGCAACGCACGCAATGCCATCCCGAGCGCGAACATCTGTTGGTGGTTCGCGCCGCCGATACAGCGGATGAAGGCTTCCGAATCGAGACCTGCAATAGAATAGGGGCGCGCGCCCACCTCGTATACAGCGGACCAGGCCTCGGTCAAGTAATAGCACTGCTCGGAAAGCTCGCAGACTACTTGAAAACGCCCACGCCGAATGTGTTCGGCGATACGTGCCGCCTGCTCAGCAAGAGGTAGGGCGGTGTTGACTTCGAAAAACTCGGCGCGGTGGCCATGCTCGCGCGCGCGCAGCGCGATGGCCTCGGCCACGCGGCGATCGCTCTTCTGATCGAAGTAAACCAGAACGTCTTCGCCTGTCTGCAACTGCAGCAGTTCGCCCAGGAAGATCGCGGCGCTATGCGCCAGTGCCTGATTCAGATTTTGCGTCGTTGCATTCATGAGGGTGACACGGATACCACATGATAGCCGATAAAGGAGGAGTCCAACTGCTCGTTAACCTCTTTTCCAGCTGGCCTGCGTGTCAAAGAAATGGCGAGCGAAACGGTTCTGGCGCGATGGGCCGATGGTCTCTGGAGGTGATCAGCATATTGTCCGCGCCGCTAGCGACGGCATCTGCGTATTGCCTTGGCAGCCGGCACTGTGATTTCCTCCATGCAACAAAGCCTGTTGATTTGGCGCCATGGTAGGCGCACACCAGGAACAACTACGGCTACAATAAGGAATCGGGAAACTCATTCGATTTCGTGTCATGCCGGAAATCCGATCGTCCGCCAGTATCGTTGTGCACAATGGTCTTTATCGTGCACTTCGCGCGATAACGCCACTGAGGCGCATGGTGCGCACGGTCCGACGATGGATCGGCGACCGCCGTGTGCCCGTGTGGCTGCTTGAAGGTCGTGAGCGCAACGGCCGAGAGCCGCTGCGCATTGCGTTTGCGGGTCAGCTCGAGAACATGGCCTACATTTCCGAACTCGCGTACGGCGACTCCACGGTTGCCGTGGCGCAAGGCTGGCAATGGATAAAGAATGTTAGTTCGTGGGCACGCCGCCGCGCCGGTGACGACGGCCTCGTGGTCATCGATGTCGACGAACGTTGGCGTCACCTTTTCGCCTGGCAGCGCTGTTTCTGGCTGCCGATCTGGCTCGGAGGAGAGATAGATGTCGATGCCGTGATCGCGCGAATGCAGCACAGCAGAAATGCCAAGGAAGACCTGCGTCGCTTCCGCAACCGGGGGATCGCCTGGGAGATCACAACGAGCGTCGAGGCATTCGAGCACTTCTATACCACGATGCACGTACCATACGTGAAGAACGTGTTCGGAGACCGTGCCTGGGTCGAAACCTACGAGGAAGTGCTACAGCGGATGCCGCAGTGCGAATTGCTGCTCGCTATCCAGCGCGGCGAACCCATCGCGGGCCAGGTCATCGAATACTACAAGCCTGGACACGCAGCGGAATGGTTCCTCGGCGTCAAGAACGGCGACCGGAGCTACGTCCAGCTCGGCGTCATCAAAGCGCTCGATTATTTCACCGCGCTTCATTTGGCCCAGCGCGGCTATAAGAAATGCCATCTGGGCGGGACCCGTCCGTTCTTGCATGACTCCGTCTTGCATAGAAAGGCGCGGCGGCGAGGGATGTGCGTGACGGACCATTGGAAGAAAGGATTCGCACTTAGCTTTTCACGCTTATCGCCCGGTATCGCCGCATTCTTGATGCATAATCCCTTCGTCTATGAAAGCGCCGGGGCGTACCGCGGTGCGGTGTTCATTTCTGCAGAACCACCGCCGCGCTCGGACACGATTCGCGATCTGTTCAACCAGCATTACATAGAGGGAATGAGCGGATTGGACATTTTCTTGTTCGGCAATTCATCGGTCGCGGTTGATCTACCCCCGGACCTGCGCGCAAAGGTCTGCCTACGGCACATCGATGAATAAAAGTGAAAAAAAGAAAAAAAAGGGGTCGGAGTGAAATATCTTTGATGGAACCTCGTCTTAGTTTTGTAACCCTCGGCGTTTCTGACCTCCAGCGCGCGACGCGGTTTTATGAAGAAGTATTAGGCCTTCCGCGATTGTCCACGCCACCCGAAGTTTCTTTTTTCGACCTCGGCAAGACCTGGCTGGCACTGTATCCGCGCGAGCTGTTGGCGGCGGATGCGGGCGTTCCGGCGGCGGGATCGGGATTTCCCGGTTTCACGCTGGCGCACAACGTCCGCTCAGCGGCGGAAGTGGATCGGCTTCTGAATGAAGTCGCGGCCAAGGGTGGCCGGATAGTAAAGCAGGGCACGCGCGCGGATTGGGGTGGGTACACGGGTTACTTCGCCGATCCCGACGGGTTCCTCTGGGAAGTTGCCTGGAACCCGCAGTTTCCGCATACTTGAAAAACAAGAATCACACTCAAACTATAAAACTAGGTTACGGAGGTTTTCCCATGAAACGGACAATTCCGGCTGTTTCAATTTCCATTCTGGTTGCTCTGCTTACTGTTACGGTAGTTAACGGCTGTGCAACGGGCCAGACCCGGCATGCCACCAGCACTGTCGATTATCTCTATCCCAACACCAAGGACCCCATTGTCACGCCCGGTATTCCCGTGCTGACGTTGCCCATGCGCGTCGGAATCGCCTTCGTGCCCGGCGATGGTGGCGGCAACTATGGTCGCGGGTTGATGGCGGTCCGTAATCAGAGATTTATTTTGACTGAAAAGAAAAAGATGGATCTGATGCAGGAAGTGGCGAATCACTTTAAAAAATATGCATACGTCAAGGATATCGAGCTTATCCCCTCGGCCTATCTCACGCCTCGTGGGAGTTTCGCCAACCTCGATCAGCTACGCACGATGTACGGGGTGGATGTCGTCGCGCTCCTGTCCTATGACCAGGTGCAGTTCACCGACGAGGGCATTCTCAGCTTCACCTACTGGACCATCATAGGTGCCTATGTGGTTCCCGGTGAAAGGAACGACACACATACCATGCTTGATGCGGTTGTTTACGACATCAAGAGCCGTAAGATGCTTTTCCGAGCCCCCGGCACGCATCACATCAAAGGCAAGGCAACACTGGTGAATCTCAGCGAAAAACTCCGTGCCAATAGTGAAGAAGGCTTCAACGAGGCGGCGAAGGGCATGATTACCAACCTCGATCAGCAGCTTGCGGTCTTCAAGGAGAAGGTGAAGGAACGGCCGGCTGAATACAAGGTCGTGCATTCGCCCAGTTATTCCGGCGGTGGAAATATTGACCTGATTGGGTCGGCAATGACGCTCGTACTGGGGGGATTTTTTCTGTGGAAGCGGCGGCGCGCCTGAAAGCCGGGAGACTCCCGTTCTGGACGCTGACGATCTGCGCCGGCGCGGTGCTTATATTTCTTTCATCAATCCTGGAATCAATCCTGATCTTTGATCGGACCGCGATAGCCCATGGTGAAATCTGGCGGCTCGTGACCGGGAACCTGGTCCATTTTTCTGCTTTGCACCTCGCGTACGATCTATCCGTACTTTTTGTCGCTGGCGCCATCATTGAAATTCGAGGTTATCGGTATTACCCGGTGCTGTGTCTCACAGCGGCATTATTTATCGGCATTGTTCTCTATCGGGCTGAACCTGACATGCTTTATTTTGCTGGCTTGTCCGGCGTGGCTACAGCAGCGATCGTTTATTTGTGTCTGCATGGCCTGACTGAAAAGGGCGCCTGGCGGTGGGTATGCGCTGCCGCACTGTTTGGCCTCGGTATAAAATTTGGAATTGAATTGACGTTCAATGAATCATTGTTATTTGCCACTGGGTCGCGAGAATTTCTGCCAGCACCACTCAGCCATCTTGTCGGAGCAGTGACCGCATTATTTCTGTTTGCGTTGTCACGCTTAAGAGAAAGGAATTCGTTGCAGATAAGACCGGCGCAATAAACCTTCGCCCGTACAGTCTGTCCGGTTTCGCAGCAACTTCCGGTTCGTGCTAAGGTCACCGTTCCTGCAAGGATAATTCTGGGAGAAATTGACCGTGGAACTGGGAATGATCGGTCTGGGGCGCAGGGGGGCCAACATGGCCCGGCGCTTGCGCCAGGGTGGCATCGAGGTGGTTGCCTGGAACCCGCAGTTTCCGCATACTTAATTCAAAGATTAATAATAATTGGTTCTAACCTCTTAAGCCACAAGAGCGCTGAGCTATGGCACAGGAATACCTGCAACAACTGACGGTCTTATTGAAGCAAACAACCTCGGGAAGATTTAAAGGCGTTAAGTTGGAGTGCAAGCATTTCTTCAGTGGCGCCGCGGTTTTTGCCGCCGGTAGAAAATGTATCACGTATACCCCCGTGGGTTTGGCGCTGAAACTGCCGAAGGAGTCGCTCAGTACTTTAATGACTGACAAAGGGGCAACGCCGCTTTGCTATTTCCCTAAGGGACCCATTAAAAAAGGTTATGTGATTTTGCCAAAAGCAATGCTGAAAGACATGAAGGCATTGCGGCATTGGGTGAAAGTAAGTATTAAATACGTTCACTCGCTGCCAGCGCTTGTTAGAAAAGCTAAATAAAATCTCATCCTAGTTTTTGTATGATGGCTAATGGGACGAACAAGATGAATGACCCTCAACTTCAAGCTCAAGTCGCGGCGGCGAAGGCATATGAAGCGCTTTTCGTGCCCGCTTTGTTTAAACAATGGCCGCCGGTGATGGCGAGTGCCGCGAAAATTGAATCCGGAAACCGAGTGCTGGACGTGGCCTGCGGCACCGGCATTCTGGCCCGGGAATTGGCGGCACGCGTTAGGCCCAAAGGTTCTGTCACCGGGCTTGATGTAACACCGGGGATGCTGGAAGTCGCCAAGAGTCTCGCGCCTAAAATTGATTGGAAACACGGTAACGCCGAGGCCTTGCCGTTCCCGGACCATTCTTTCGATAGGGTGGTGAGCCAGTTCGGCATGATGTTCTTTCCGAACCGGATCAAGTCGATGCGCGAGATGTTGCGGGTGCTCGCCCCGCGGGGACGCTTGGCGGTGGCGGTGTGGGACACGTTGGAGAGTATGCCGGCGTACGCGGATGAGGTGGAATTGCTGGAACGCACCGCCGGAACCCCTGCCGCCAACGCGCTGCGGGCGCCTTTCGTCCTCGGAAACAAAAAAAACCTGCTCAAGATCGCACAGGACGCCGGTGTCGCTTTCGCTGAAGTTAAAACCCACGAGGGCACGGCGAATTTCCCCAGCCTGCGTGCACTCGTCGAGTCCGATTTGCGGGGTTGGCTGCCGCTGGTGGGCGTGCACCTGGAAGAGGCCGTGATTCAGGAAACACTCGAAGAAGCGGAGGCGGAGCTGCGCCAGTACGTCAATCCCCAGGGCCGCGCCGTGTTCAAAATCTCGGCGCATGTCCTCAGTGGATCGAAGCCATAATTGCGGAATACTGGGGTCAATCCCACATTATTTGTGAAATGTTGAAATGGCCAAGGAAGAAATTCTGCTCGTCTACGACAAGCAATGTCCGGTGTGCGACAACTATTGCCGGATGGTGCGTATACGGGAAACGGTCGGGAATCTGAAGCTGGTCGATGCGCGGGAAGGGAGTACGGTGATGGGCGAGATCACTGCGCGGGGATGGGACATCGATCAGGGCATGGTGTTGAAGATGGGCGATCAGTTGTATTACGGTACGGATGCCATACATGCCCTGGCGCTGATCAGCCGCCGCTCGGGAATTTTTAACCGGTTCAATTACTGGATGTTCAAATCCAGGACGCTATCCCGCATTTTTTATCCTGTGCTCCGGTTTTTCCGCAATCTTTTGTTGAAGCTGCTGCGGCGCACGAAAATAAACAATCTCGACCTGGATAATAACGCCAGATTCTGAGATTTCGTGGATCGACAGGCCGGAATTTCCGCCTTGCGCCAAGGATTTAGCGGAACATCCGGTTCATGTTAAGGTCAACGTTCCTGCAAGGATAATTCTGGGAGAGATTGACCGTGGAAATGGGAATGATCGGTCTGGGGCGAATGGGGGCCAACATGGCCCGGCGCTTGCGCCAAGGCGGCATCGAGGTCGTCGCCTGGAATCGCGACGCCAAGGTCACGCAGGGCCTGGCGCAGGAAACCGGCCTCAAGGCCGCGGTCGATCTCAAAGAACTCGTCTCCTTTCTCAAAACTCCCCGCATCGTCTGGCTGATGCTCCCCGCCGGGGATGTCACGCAACAGCACATCGACAAGCTCGCTGCCCTGTTATCCCCGGGCGATATCGTCGTGGATGGGGCTAATTCCTACTATAAGGACTCCCTGCGCCGTGGGCAGGCGCTGGCGGCGAAGATGCTGCATTACATCGATGCCGGCGTATCGGGCGGAGTCTGGGGGCTGGAGAACGGTTACGCGCTGATGCTGGGCGGAGAGAAGGCGGCGATGGAACGTCTGAAACCGGCTATTAAAGTCCTCGCACCGGGACCGGAAACTGGCTGGCTGCATTGCGGGCCGGTGGGCGCCGGGCATTTTGTGAAGATGGTCCACAACGGCATCGAGTATGGAATGATGCAAGCCTACTCTGAAGGATTCGCGCTCATGAAGGGTCGCGAGGATTTCAAGCTCGACCTCGGCGCGATTGCCGAGACGTGGCGCCACGGCAGCGTGGTGCGCAGCTGGTTGCTGGATCTGACCGCCGAATTTCTGAAAAGCGATCAGGAGCTGAAGGATATCGCCCCGTTCGTGGCTGATTCAGGCGAAGGCCGCTGGACCGCGATCGAGGGCATCGAACAGGGCGTGCCGACGCCGGTCATGAACCTCGCGCTCATGATGCGTTTTGCCAGCCAGGGCAAGAATGAATATGGTGACAAGCTGCTGGCCATGATGCGCCAGGGTTTCGGCGGCCACGCCATCAAGCCCGGAAAGAATTGAGCGAAACCATGGCCGATATCGGACCCTGTTATTTCGTCATCTTCGGCGCCACCGGCAACCTCGCCGCGCGCAAGCTCTTGCCGGCACTTTATCAGCTCGAGGCCGCGGACAAGTTGCACGTCGACCTGCGCTTTCTGGCCTTTGCCCGGCGCGAGTGGACTCTCAGCGAGTGGCTCGGCTTTCTCAAGCAGAGCATTCAGGAACATCTCGGCAAGACCTTCGATCCGGAGGTGTTCAAGCGCTTCGAGGCGCGCTTCGATTACGTCGTGGGCGATCTCAACGATCCGCAGGCCTACAAGCGGATCATGGACGAGCTGAGCAAACCGCGCATGGGCGTGTGCGAGAACATGGTGTTTTATCTCGCCATCAAGCCGTCCGATTTTCTCACGGTGATTGAACAGCTGAGCAAGATCGGCATCAGCCGCACCCACGGCCGGCACCGTATCGTGGTGGAAAAGCCCTTCGGGGAGGATATCGAAAGCGCGCAGCTGCTGAACGCGAAGCTGCACCACTATTTCGACGAGGATCAGATTTATCGCATCGATCACTACCTTGGCAAGGAAACGGTGCAGAATTTGTTGGTGTTCCGCTTCGCCAACACCCTGATCGAGCCGATCTGGAACCGCAACTACATCGATCACGTGCAGATCACCGTGGCCGAGTCGGAGGGCGTGGGCCGGCGTGCCGGTTACTACGATACCGCCGGCGCGCTGCGCGACATGCTGCAAAATCACCTGACGCAGTTGCTGACGTTGGTGGCGATGGAGCCGCCGGCGAAGCTCGACGCCGACTCCCTGAGCGACGAGAAGGTGAAGGTGCTGCGCTCGATCCGTCCCATTCCGTCGCAAAGCGTGGGCGATTATGCCTACCGCGCCCAGTATGCCGCGGGGCGTGTGGACAATCAGAACGTGCCGGGCTACCTCGAAGAAAAAGGTGTCGCGAAGAACTCGGTGACCGAGACTTACGTCGCGGCCAAGTTCTATATCGACAACTGGCGTTGGCGCGGCGTACCGTTTTACCTGCGCACCGGTAAGCGCCTGTCTGAAGACTTTTCGCTCATCGCCATCCGCTTCCGTCATCCGCCGCAACTGCTGTTCCACGATGCCGGCGCGGCGCACATCGATCCCAACTGGATACTATTGTCGATGCAGCCGACCGAGTGCATGCACATCGAGCTGCATGCGAAGGAACCTGGGCTCGGCATGAATACGCGCATCGTGCGCCTCAACGCCACCTACCGCCCGACCCAGGCGACCACGATGGAGGCGTACAAGACGCTGCTGCTGGACGTTGTGGAAGGTGACCGCAGCCTGTTCCTGCGCTTCGACGAGGTTGAGTGGGCGTGGCGCGTGGTCGATCCGATTCTGCGTGACTGGTCGAAACAGCGCGATTACATCGCTAACTACCCGGCCGGCACCTGGGGCCCGCGCGAGGGCGGGCGCTTGTTCGAGCGCGAGGACCAATTCTGGCGCAACGAGATCTGACGGCGTGAGCGCACAGGCTCCGACGACGCGCTGGCAGGTGTTTCTGAACGGGGCCGCGCTCGCGGATCAGGCCACAGCGCTGATTCTCGAGGCCGCGCGCGCGGCAATTACAACGCGTGGCGTGTTTCATCTGGTGCTGGCCGGTGGTAATACACCGAAGGATGTCTATGAACGGCTGCGCGAGGTTGGCGCGAATTGGGCCAAGTGGCAGATTTATTTTGGCGATGAACGCTGCCTGCCGCGCGGCGATCCCGAACGCAACGACACCATGGCGCGCCGTGCCTGGCTTGACCACATCCGCATCCCCCCCGTGAATATCCATCCCATACCGGCCGAGCAGGGCGCGGAAAAGGGCGCGCAGCGTTATGCCGAAATCCTGCGCCGCGTGCCGGAGTTCGATCTGGTGCTGCTGGGGCTGGGCGAGGACGGGCATACCGCCAGCCTGTTTCCCGGCCACCCGGAAGGCCTGGCGAAGAGTGATTCCGACGTTATCGCGGTGCGCGCAGCGCCGAAACCGCCGCCAGAGCGAGTCAGCCTGAGCGCCGCGCGCCTGAGCCGTGCGCAGCGAGTTTTATACATGGTGGGCGGCGAATCCAAACGCGATGCGGTGAAGGCGTGGCGCGCGCAGGCGGATATCCCGCCGTGGCACATCATGCCCACCCTGGGCATTGACGTGTATGTCGACCGGGCGGCGTGGCCGGAAGCATATTAAGTCCTGGTGAATCCATGATGCCGAAAAGTCGGTACGCCAGCGTCGAAGCTTTCGCTACCAAAGACGGTTCCACGATCCGCGAACTGATGCACCCGGCCGTGCACGGCAACGCCAACCAGAGCCTGGCCGAGGCCATTGTCCCGATCGGGCAGGGGACGAAATTACACCGGCATCATCGCAGCGAGGAGATTTATCACGTCACCGAAGGTGAAGGGCGGATGGTGGTGGGCGATCAGAAATTCGCCATCAATCCGGGCGACACGATCTGCATCCCACCCGGGACGCCGCACCGGGTGGATAACACCGGACCGACGGAATTGAAGATTCTCTGCAGCTGCTCGCCCCCGTACTCCCACGAAGACACTGAATTGCTGGAATAGCTTCGCTCGCCCGACGGTACAATACTGCCGTATTTTGTCTCTCCGCCGCCGGGTCAGGCGGTTAATGCCGGTTTGACCGTAAAAAAGGCTGAGGAGGCAACAACTTAGCCGGGGAAACGGTGCGCCCGCTTGGCACGAGATGTGCTGCTATATACCTCAAATACTCAGAGGATTATTTGACGGATGCAGCGCATCAGACCGCCATCGGCGCGCCAGATCGGAGTAGCCTTCGGGCTGCTCGCACTGTTGTGCATCGGCACGCCGGCTCTGGCCGGTGTGTATGTCTACGATATGCCGGATGGCTCGCGCGTGATTACGGATCATCCGCTCAACGTCAAGCACTCGCGCGTTGTGCGCGTGATGCCCGACGTGAAAGGCGCGGGCAAGCTGGCGGCGCTGAAGAACAGCCCGGCGTTCCGCGAGCCACCCTCCACTTACGACCAGCTCATCCGCCGTTATGCCAAGGAATACGATGTGGATTTCGCGCTGGTCAAGGCCATCATGCACGCGGAATCGTCTTTCAATCCTTATGCCGTCTCACACAAGGGCGCGCGCGGTCTGATGCAAATGATGCCGCAGACCGCCGCCCAATACGGCGTGCGCGACATCCACAGCCCGACTGAAAATATCCGGGCCGCGGTGAAGCACCTGCGGTACCTGTTCGACACTTTTGATCACCGGCCAGTGCTTGTCATTGCCGCCTATAATGCCGGTGAGACTGCGGTGAAGCAGTATCGCGGCATTCCCCCGTACCAAGAGACGGTGAATTACGTCAACAAGGTTTTGCACTACAAAAATCAGTACAACCCCAACTACCGACTGTACCGCGTATCCGCCTCCGGACATTGATTTGCCAGGCTCGGGCATTCCCTGTAGCCTGCGGCCGGTTGCACCTTCCCGAGTCTCACGTTAGCCTTACCTTTAGACATGAGCGAGGACAAATCCGGCCAGCTGGAGAGCAAGGAGTTTCAGATTCTGAAGGTCTTGAAGCTGGTGCTGACCGATGTCGTGAAAGACACGGCGACCCAGCCGGGCCTGAAGCATCCCCTTTCCGAGCGCACCATCGAGGGCATCCGCCAGTGCCTGAAG
>JANLIC010000067.1 GCA_024654125.1 Sulfuricaulis sp.
AGCATGCCGACGACCTGGCGTCGCTCCATGAGGGGTTGAAAGACTGAAGTTTTCGGTGGCCCGGCATCGCCGGTCCATGATCGTTCTTATACCCCGTCCTCTGGGCGGGCCTCACACACCTTGGCGACTGTCAGGAGCAATTCACCATGATTCTGGAAACCAGAAAGTTGTCCACTTATCCATTTGCCCTGGAGCCACTGCCCTTCGCCTACGACGCGCTCGAACCTTACATTGACGCGGCGACCATGCAGATCCATCACGACCAACATCACCAAGCCTACATCACCCACCTGAATGCGGCGCTCAAGGATTATCCCGAATGGCATGACTTCAGCATTGAAGAATTGCTGCGGCGGCACAACGAGGTGCCGGTCACGATCCGGCAGACGGTGCTCGACCAGGGCGGCGGTCACCTCCATCATCAGCTTTTCTGGAAAATCCTGAAGCCCGGCGTAGCCGGGACCAGGCCCACCGGCGCGCTGGCGCAGGCGATCGATCGCGACTTTGGCTCCTTCGATGCGTTCAAGACCCAGTTTGTCGCGACCGGCGCAAAGCACTTCGCCTCCGGCTGGGTGATCCTGGCGGTGAATCCGGCGGATGGAAAGCTGGAAGTGCTTTCCCGCCCCGATCATGACAGCGTCCTGCTGGAAAAAAAGACCGCCCTCCTCATCAACGATCTCTGGGAACACGCCTATTACCTCAAGTACCAGAGCAGACGTGGTGACTACCTCAATGCATTCTGGAACGTCGTCAATTGGGGGTATGTGGGTCAGCGGCTGGAAAACGTGCTGGCCGGTGACTCAGAAATTCAGCCACTCCGTACGTTAGCGCACTGAACGTTTGGTGGAGAGGGGGATAATCGTTGTAACGACAGGTGCCCAGGGAACCATTAATGAGGACTCTCCAAGCGTCGAAGCGGGGTGGCTAATTTCACAATGTGGGTCCCCGTCCCCGCCTCTTTTCAGCCTGACATCGGTATCGGCAGCCTGACATCGGTATCGGCGTTACTCCGGGCGGATCAGCCCAATAAAAGGAAGTCAATATGAATACGCAAGTCGATAAACCTCCGCACCTGCTGATGTGGGCCGCCGGCATCGCCTTGATCCTGTTCAGTGTCGCCGGCATCGCGGCCTTCATGGGTTGGACCTCGACCTCGAAAGACGATCCTGGGAACAACGCAACGCCCACCAAGTCCTCAACCTACACGTCGAGCCCCTTGAAAGCGATATGCGCCGATTGCGGTCAGATCGAATCGGTACGGGAAATCGTTACGCGCGGCGAAGGAACCGGACTCGGCGTAGTCGGTGGGGCCGTGGTGGGTGGCGCTGTCGGCAATCAGGTCGGTGCCGGCCGTGGCAAGGACCTCGCGACGGTGGCCGGTGCGGTAGGCGGCGCCGTGGCCGGCAACGAAATCGAGAAACGGGCGAAATCGACCAAAAGCTATGCGATCACCGTCCGGCTTGACGACGGGTCGAGCCGCGTGATCAACGAAACCAATCCGCCAACGTGGCGGCCGGGCGACCAGGTCAAAGTCACCAATGGCAAAATCCAGTCGAACCGATGAAATCGGCGCAAGTGCGCAATGAAGTTCAGTAGTGTTTGTTAGGCGGCGCTGCCGTTCGCATCGAACACAACGTCCATGTAATGAAAAGGAGAATTGCTATGTTATACACACTCGCTGTTGTTCTGGTCATCTTGTGGCTCCTGGGACTCGTCTCTTCCTACACCATGGGCGGCTTAATTCACATTCTGCTGGTGATCGCCATCGTGGTGGTCCTGTTCAACATTATCAACGGCAGAAGAGCCCTTTGACCCGATCTTGGGACCAGGCGTGAATATCGAGATGGAATGATAGGCCGGTGGCTCGTTCGCCAAACTTTATCCTGAATGGAGATGTGTCATGTTGAAGATGAGTATGTTTATCGGTATACCGTCGGTAATCACCTATCTGGGATCGATTTACTCTCAGCACCTGGAAAATATTATATATATTTTCCTGCTATCAGCCGCGGCGCTATTGGTGGCGATTCTGTCCCAAATCAGCCATAAGTCCAGTCAATAGCAGTTATCTATTTAGGAGATTTTCTCATGGACAAAACAATCTCGCTCGCCGTTCTTGCCGGGGGCATCCTGTTGGTGATCTTCGGTGTCAACGCCTCGAATTCATTCAGCTCCGACATTTCCCGGGTTTTCACCGACGCGCCTACCGACAAGGCGATCTGGATGCTGGTCGGCGGCGCTGTGGTGACGATTATCGGGCTGGCGGGACTGGTGCGTGGTTCAAGAAATTAAGAAGCTCGGCCTGATTTTTCATCTACACCGGTAGTTTCTTGAATAACAGGTTATAACCGAGGAACGAGAGCCTGTCATGAGCGCGCCGTGCGCAAGACTAAAAGTCTTGGCCGTAAGGCACTGGGCGGAGAAGGGTCATGCATGGCATAGAATTCAGATTGGTGTTCCTTGGCGCTGTCCTCGCGCTCATCACGCCGGGCGTTGGCCTTGCCAACGAATCCGAAGCGAACAAAAGCGAGTTCGTCCCAGGCACGCTAAGCCTTGGCTTGCCACTACCGTTCAACCGGTACGATCAATACATTGTTGCGCAAAATCCCGCCGGCACTACGGACATTCCGCCCCAACCTTCTTCCACGGAAATCCCCGCCAAGCCAAGAAAGCCGCTTCGATTCGAGGAAACGGAGGCCGGCAAGAGCTATCTCCTCCCGGCATGGGAAATCGTCGGGTTCAACATCCTCCTCAATCGGATTAACTACTATACCATTGACAAGCAGGTGTACGGCAGCACTTATTCCTCGATCCGGAAAAATTTAAGCGGCCGGTGGGTTGTCGACACCGACCCGTTCGCCGTGAACCAGTTCATGCATCCGTATCAGGGATCCATCTACTTCGGGTTTGCGCGATCGACCGGT
>JANLIC010000074.1 GCA_024654125.1 Sulfuricaulis sp.
CCAGCCTTGGCTTTGCGGCGCAGGACTTCTTCGTTCATGCCGCCCAGGTACTCGGCGGCTTCGGCCAGCGTCAACACACCATCTCCGTCCTCACGTCCCGGCCGGCGGGGAGGATGTCAACACCCCTCCTTCCCCTCGGCCCGCTCGGCCTCTTGCTCGTAGCCTTCTATTGCTGATTGCCGATAGGCGTTCGCGTTCTGAGCGCATTCGTGCATGCGCTTCCAGTGCTCGGCCTCAGCCATTGCCGATTGCGCTTCGCGCTGCCAGACTTCAATAGCCCCGTTCGCAGCATCGAGCTTCGCTTTCAGGTCGCTGGCCTCTGCGGTCGCGGCGGCGAGCGCGCGTTCGAGTTCGGCCGCCCGTTCTTCTGCGCTTCGCAATGTGCAGTCGTATAGCTTTTGCGCCCCGCAGGTCGTGCACTTGAACGGCTGTAGAAACTCATTACGACAGTCGGGGCATACGTAGCGCGTCTCGCTCATGGCTTCTCCCCGGTGAGGGCGCGGACCTTCACACTATCCGGATGATCGTAGAAGTGTTCGCCCTCGAAAAAAGGCCACACGATACTCACTGCTTCGGCCAGCGCGGCGTTGCGCTGTTCCAGCCGGCTGATCTCAGCCCCCAGTGGCGTCGGGCGCCATTTGCCATCTATGTGAGAGCCAAGGGATGTGCCGCGTTCCTGCTCGGCGGCTTCGGCGCGCAGGATGTTGTGCTCGGCGTTTTTGCGGTGAACTTCGCTCACACGTTCTGTAATTTCGAGTTCCCGCTCCGCAGCGGCGAGGCGTGCGCGGAGGACATCAATCATCTCTTCAACCGAGGATACATGCGCCTTGATCGACTCTCGCAGCCCAGTGTCACCCTTGGCGCCTTTCATCGCTGACTCGTACAACGCTATCAGGGCCGTACCCGTTTCCGGCGTCGCCTCCACGTCCTCGGCGGGCTCGACAGGCCCTTTGGCGCGTTCAATCGCTCGCTCTACCGTATCAGGATCAGCGTCGAGAAAACTGACCGGCTCGCCCTTCGCCCCCAGTGCGGCAGCGGCTTCGCGGAGCAAGTCACGTAAGCGAGGTTTGTCCACAAGCCAATCCCCAGGCGCTTCACATTGCCTTGCGACTTCCAGCAACTGTTCTCTTAGCCCCTTGTTCATTCGCTCTGCTCCTCGTCGTCTGCTGGCTTCGGTGTGATGCGCCGTAGTTCGCGCGCAACGCACTCTTCTGGCTCGTAGCCTTGCGCCTCGTCGTACCAGAGGCGGTCTCGGTCTACGAGATCGGGGTTGCGCCCGCTGCGCCACGCTTCCCATACGGCATCGCCGAAAGTGTCGTCACTCATCGCCCTGCTCCTTCGCGTCGGGGGCGGGCGGTTCGAGGTAGCGTACCGGCTTTCCGTGCCGCTTGGCATACGCTATTTCGTTGCGCGTGGATTCGCCGATGTAGCCGCCAATGTTAACGACCAGCACCTCATGGGACAGGTCGATCTTGCGTAAATGCAGGTTGTCGAAATGCTCTTTCCGCCCCTCGGTTTCCGCCATGTGGTCGGCAGTCACACCGGGATAATCTGCGGGTAGTAGGTGTAGCCCGAGAGTGATATAGCCCTCATCCCGTTCGAGCGCCCATGCGATGTATGCCATTTCGGCGACGAAGCGCGAAGAACCCGAAAGGCAAACGACCTTCGGCTGCCCCGCCCGCTGCGGCGCTGCGGCTCGTGCTAGGGCTCTCACGGCACGATAAATAATCAGTGCTTGGTCACGAGACATGAATGGCGAGTCTTGGTACTCGCCAGCAATCAAGCCTAGCATTGCTCCAGTCGGCTCCTCCGGCAACGCCTCGGACGGCTGCAGGACCGCATCCACCCGCGCCGTGAACGAGTCCATCCACGGCTGATATTCCTCGTCCTGAGCATCCAGTTCCGTCGCGCGCCATTCTCGGAGCAGCGCGATAGCTGCCGGCTCGGACGGCTGACGCCCCGCCAAAGTCGCCTGCACCTGCGCCATCCCCTCGAGCACGGCTTGCGGGTCATGCGCAAGACCCTCAGCTATGTTCGCGGCGAACTCGGCGCCACTGTCAATCGGCTCGGACGGCTGCAGGGCGGCAATGATCTCCCGCACGAAGTCGGCGCGAATCTGGAAATCACAGCCCTCGGAGTTCGCCAGGGCACCCTCTAACTGGGCGATCAGTTCACAAGCGTCCGCGCTCCCAACCGATCTGCGTCGCCCGTAGTCGTACACCGCAATCAGCGCCGCATTGATGCGTTCCGGATAGTCAAGTCCTTCGTGCGCTGCAGCGGTCTTGTCGAAAAGCGCGCGGAGGTACGTCGCCGGCTCGCGTGTCAGTTCATTTGCCATTCGCCTTCTCCTGTTTCCGCTCCAGCCGAACGCACGCCCGGACCAGCGCCCCCAACGCGCGCATATACGGTGCGTACCCGATTGGCGCGTTCCACAGTTTGGCCACTCGCATCGCGGCCCGTATCACCGCCCTTCCCTGCGGACTGGCCACCTCCAGCAGCAGCCGGCGGTCGGTCTCCAGGGCGCGGATGCGCTCGAGAAGTTCAGTCTTTGTGGGCGTCATATCCGCTCGACCTCCTTATTCAACACCTGCACCAGCGGCTTCCCGCAGTAGCAGCAGAAGCGGAAATGGTTCTCCTCGGGCGTGCCTTCGGTGATTTGGAAATAGCGCCGGCAGCCGGTTGCATACGTGCCGTTATCGTCCTCGACCCAGCGGCATTGCTTCGCTTTAGCCATCGCTCATTCCTCATGTCAAAAGCCTCCCCGCGAATCCCCATGCGAGGGAGGGCGCTCGGGGTACGGCATGCGGGGAGGGGGAAAGTCATATCGGCGCTGCTTCGCGCTTCTTCGTAATGCGCCGCTCGAAGTACGACACCATATCGTCGTAATCCGTCGCGTTCACGTCCGGCCAGCCCATCGCACCGAGCCGTTCGAGTACCTTATCGGAGTTCGACTTGGCTTCCTCGCAGAGCTTCGCGAGCGTCTGCGCCTGTTCCGTCGTCACCTTGGCCGGCTTCGCGCCGGACTTGAACGGCAGATCATCAGGCAAGTCGATGAGCGCTTGCGTAGCGGTAGCCCCGGCCGCCTCGGCGCTCTGCGCAGGGTCAGAGGATTGTGCCGGGGCGGCGGGGCGTTCGGTGTCATGCCAGTTGCTTACGTCGGTTGGCGCGGAATCCTTGAAGGCTTCGACGCCGCGCTTCTTCTTCGGCTTTTCGTCTACAACTTCGACGCGTCCCATGTCTTTCTCGGGCGCGAAGTCCTGCACCTCTTCGGGCGTGTACACGCCGACACAGACCGCCGGATTCGTCATCCGGATGCCTTCTGAAACTACACGCGCCTTCAGCATCTGCCGCGGGTACTGGCGCCAGTTGTCCTTGCCGGCGAGCCCGGCTTGCTTGGCTCTATCCATCGTCCAGTCGATCTTGGCTGTCCCGCCCTGCGGGTGCGAGAAGGTCGCACTCACTTTGGCGTCTGTGTACTCGTGCCATTCCACCCGGCCCCCGGACTGCAGGTAGCGCGCGAGCATGGCATCCGCCTTCATGGCCGGCCGGCCCTGAATCACATGGAAGTCGCGCGCGGCAGTCGCAGGGTGTAGCCCCTCGGCTTGCGCAATCAGCATAAGCGCGAGCGCTTGGTCTGGCGTCTTGACGCCGAATAAGCCGCTCTTGGCAACGGCGGCGGCCATCTGCTGCATTACATCAAACGGTACGATTGCGGTGCTCATGGCTCCCTCACTTGAGTAGGAATCTTCGCGACGGCTCCCCTGCCGCCGTGAATTGCGCGCAAATGTCGGGGTGCGCGGCCTTCAGTGCTTTCGTGTCCAGTCGTTGTGCAGGAGCGGAGGATTTCCATGTGGCGAGCGTCGCACCATCGAATACCAGTGCTTCGGCCTCGCCCATGTGCGCCTTGATGGCAGCTTCGAGCGTACGCTGCTGTTCCTCCAGTTCGTCGCCGTGCGTTTTCAGCGCAGCGAGCTTCGTGCACATCTGAGCAATTTCGGGCGAAGCGATGACCTGCCACCCAAGAGCGCTACGCGGATAGAGTGCGCGAGCATCTTCCGGTGTGGTAACGGGAGGGGCCTCACCCGAGCGCACCAGGGCCCAAAATGCAGCCAGCCGCTTCGCAAGCGCGTTCAGTGCATCTGTATCGAGCGGCACCCAAAATACCAGCCGTTCGACGTTGCCGAAGGCGACATTGACCTGAGAGCCGTTGATTTCCCCGTGCTTCAGATAGACGGCCTGCTGGTGCAAGACTTGGCAGAGCACATCCATGGGAATTTCGTCCGTCCCCGCTTCGCCGAAGTCCTTTCGGCGCATCTGGCCGAAGCACTTGACTTCGTGCAAGGCCAGACGCGCCGGGTTGAAATAATCGTAATGCGCACCGAGCGGTGTTTCCGCCACGGTGGCCAGATGCTCGACACCGTCCAGATCGCGCAACGGCTCGCCTTCATCCTGCGAATACATGAGGGCAATGGCAGGCTGCATCGCTGTACCAAGGCGCACTGCGAACTTGCCGCTTACGTCTTCTGGCTCGGCAAGGCCGGATTTTTCCTGCCACAGCGCAAGCGGCGTTTTGTATGGGGAATGCCCAAGGGCTGCTGCGGCCTCGGTGGACCACAGCGCAGAACGGCGCACTACCGGATCGAAATCGCTCACTTCGCCCCCTTCTTGATGGGCCGCACCTTCTGCGTGACCTCCTGCTGCGCCGACTTCTGCTGCTCGGCCAGCTCGCGGCGGATGCGGCGGAATGTCGCAGCAACATCTGTCCCGGCCGCCGTGGTGTAGCGGAAATTTTTGTCGAGGATGCTGCGGGCTGGTTTCATGGCTTGTCCCTTTCGGCGAGCATGGCGTCGGCGTGTCGGTAGGCGCGCACGGCACACAATTTTGCGTAATGCGTATGCGTCCACGTGTCGCCCGGCGCAATCACGTCGGGCGGCGTCAGGCCAATTTCGAGCCACAAATCGTCCGTTACTGGGCTGTTGTCTTCGGATGCAATTAAGCCCTGCAGCGCCGCGCTAGCGAACCAGTCGCGCACCGATATGCCGCAGCATTGCCATTTACTGACATCCTGCACCGGGAACACCGGCCCACCGCTTGGCGTACTCATATCTCGATCTCCTCTTTCGTCTGCACGTCGTCCAACTCAGCGAGGGGCGGAATGCGCTTGAGCCACGAGATGGGCGCTCCCCAGCGTTTGCTCGGAATGCCTGCGCCAACGGGGTGAGCCTCGAACGGCTGGGGCGCGCCACATTTGCAATGACCGGCGTTAGGAGAGAGAATTTCTACGACGCGGAATACACCCCCCAATCCAACGCCGCAGCACGGCCAGCGCACCACTTGCACCAGATCGCCTTCCTTGATCTCGCTCATCCGATCATCCCCGTAGCTATCAACAACGCGGCAATCACGATTATCATCACGACGAATGTGTCTCCGGCGTTCACGGCTTCTTTTCTGCGGCTTCGACGGCAGTCCGCAATTCCGAAAAGTGGTCCATGACGAAGTTGTATCGTTCGGCGCTCAGTCCGGTAGCTCCGCGAGCGCGCGGATCGTAGTACATATTGAAACGGCCCAATTTGCGCACCTTCTCGTACTTTCGCCATGCGTTTAATTGCGCTGCGGTGAAGCTCATCGTCTCCCTTCCTTTCTCGCCTGCCGGCTCGCACCATCGGCCTCGACCACCATCAGCCATACGATCACGACTATGATCAGCGTCCAGAGGAGGGCGAGGATCAGCACCGATCCCATCCCATGTCGCGGTCAAGGCGTTCGTGCGCCTCTTCACGCTCGGCGCGCATTTCATCACGCATGGCACGACTGCATTCCGGCTTGCCGCAATGTTCGTAAGGGTCGAGCCTGTCCGTTTCGTACAGGAACTCCCCGCACCAGTTACAACACTGTTTCTTGCTCACGGATCGAACCTCCTGAAGTCGAAGCCGCACAGCCGGCATACCGCCGCGAATGTCCACGCCTCGCAGCACGGGCAGCGGTGATACGGGGGTAGGGTGGGGCGGCCAGTCCCGCCCGTCGTGATCGTCGGCACAACTGGATCAGCGTGTGGTTGGGAAAGGTCATAGGGCGGTAGGGTGGGGCGGCTGACGACGGCGGGGTACGGACAGGCTCCCAATCCCGTTATGGTCGGTAACGTCGGGCTTGACGACTGACCTACCATTTCGCTGCCTGCAGCGGTAGCCGCCCCGTTGTGCTTGTTCATGGCTTTTCTGCAAGACCGCGCCAGCGATCCGTCGCGCAGTCGGCAACATGAATCCAGTCACAATCGAACCAATAGCCCCACTGTGAACCATTCCAGTACATGCGCTTGGTGTCGCTCATCAGGAACCCAATAAAGTCATACCAGCCAACACGAACAGGGCGCGTCGGCCATTGGAACCACGGCGTTACCTTCGGCTCACTCATCGCTGCGCTCCGGCTTGTGCTCGATCGCCAGCAGTTTGCTGATGCGCTCCTGCAATAGCGTCACCTTGCTTTGCGATTCTGCGCGGACGCGCTCGATCTTCCTTCGCAGGATCACGATCTCGGCGGGCACTTGCGTGAAGCTACTCGGCAACTCAAATACCAACTCGTGCGGCATTACGGCGATATGGCCGTAATCGCTCATTGAGGGTTCTTCGCCCTGGAAAAACGTGTAGCGATACTCCTGTTCCCATTCGTAGCGCTGGGCGTAAATCCAGCCGGCTTGCGTGATCTTCACTCTTCGTCCCTCCGTGGTTCGTAGTCCAGATCCAGCGCGCTCTCCAGCCGGCGGAATTCTGCAGCGGCGACTCCGTAGGAGGCGTTGCGGGTGTTCAGTTCCTCCTGCTCGCAAATGCTCGCAAGCGTCGTGCACAGGTTGGCCAGGCCCCCGAACCGGAACGCCTCGACTTCCATGATGTAGGCGCGCAATTCGCGGTCGAATGCCTCCTCGCGTGCGTGGCGCGGGTCGAGGGCGGCGCTCATGGCTGCTTTACCTTGGCGAGCCACGCTGTAACCTTCTCGGGTGAGCCATGGCAGGTACTCGGCACTTCGTTGTAGAGATAGGCGACGTAAGCGGGTAGGTTTTGCAGGTTTTCGTCGTCGGCGCGGCCTACCGCTTCGCTTAAATTGTTCTCCAGCACAGCCAGCAAGAAGTCCCCCGTCGGCACGTGCTGCTCCACATACCGCGTCAACGCTTCCATCATTCGGTCGGGTATGTACCAGTCGCGGAATGTGTAGGGCGTGGACTGCTCGGCCGACTCGACGGAGGAGGGGGTAGGGGTCATGCTGCCTCCGCTTCTTCCCTGACCGGATTCGCGGGCGCCTTCGTGACCGTGCGCGAGTTCAGCCCGTTCGCTTTCTTCGCTTGGCTGATGCTGTCGTAGGTCTTCGCGTCCCAGTCCTGCGTATCGTCTTTGCGGCTGTAGACCGTCTTACCGTTGCGCGCTTTTTCCATGCTTCCCTCCGTGGCCCGCGAAATGAGCGGGATAAGTGAAGAATAATGTACGCGAAAGGACTTGTCAAGCGCCTTTACGGGACAAGCCACTTGACGGACACAAAATTCGAAGCCTATACTGCGCCATGTCCAAACGCTATGATGAGTATCTGGCTCAGGCGTCGGCGATCCGCAAGCGGGTTCTTGCCGGCATCCGAAAGGGACGCTCTCAGTCAGAAATGGCAAAGGAATTCGGGGTTTCCCGCCAGCGCGTGCATCAAATCGTGCGAGCGAACGAGAAGCGGGCCGGATGAAGTCTAGAGTCTGGAATGAGTCTAAGCGACAGGTACCGCTCGCGACGGTGAGGGCGGCATGATGCTCTACGACTGCCGCCGTACCTGCACACGTACATGCGATTGCGCCTTCTGCGTTGGCTCGGGGACGGCGACAACAGCGACGGCGCCGTTCACCATTACGAGCAATAGCTGCTCTTGGGCAACGAGAACATCGTTCTGGGGCGACTTGAAGCCGGCCCTTGATCTTGTGGCGATCGAGCGTGAGATCCGCCGCAAGGCGTCGCAAGTAATCGCGAGTCAATTGGAACCCGTCTCGCGGCTGTGGCACTGGTGCGTCAGTTATGCCTATCGCGGCATCAAACAGCCGGGGCGACTAGAGGCAAGGCGGTATGCACGCAAACGGTACCTGCAGCAATTGAGGGCGGCGTAGTGGCGTATTTTCCGAACGGCTCTGCTGGTGAGGTATTCGAGAACCAATGCGCTCAATGCCGCTACGGTGATGAGCCGTGCCCGATCTACCTCGCGCAGTATGAGCACAACTACGCCGCGTGCAACAACGAAGTTGCCAGCAAGATTCTCGACACGCTCATCAAGAACGATGGCACATGCGCCATGTTCGCGCTCGACCCACCGTGGTTCGACAAAGAATCCGGGCCAGCGAATGATGCCGAGCGCGCCTATCTGGAGCTCGGACCGAGCGTCCCGGCGAACATCCGCGAGCTGGTGCTGAAGGTGGCGGGGCGGATCGCGTGAAGCCTTTAGGCATAGACCTCTATGCCGGCCTAGGCGGATGGACAGAGGGCCTGCTCGCCGAGGGGTATGACGTAATCGGCTTCGACATCGAGCGCCACGTCTACGGTGAGCATCGCTACCCGGCGCAGCTCGTATTGCAGGATGTTCTGACGCTGCACGGCTCGCAATTCAAGGATGCCGCGCTGATCGTCGCGAGCCCACCCTGCCAAGAATTTTCCTACATGGCGATGCCGTGGACGAAGGCGAAGGAAAAGCAGGCGCGGATCCTCGCCGATACCGAAGAACGCAAGCGCTTGACCGCCCTATTCGATGCCTGCTTTCGCATTCAGCGCGAAGCCATCGAAGCCGCAGGGCATCACATCCCGATGGTGGTCGAGAACGTGAGAGGCGCTGAGAAGTGGGTGGGGCGGGCTCGTTGGAACTTTGGGAGCTTTTTTCTTTGGGGCGACGTTCCGGCGCTGATGCCGATGACGAAGGCCGTACTCAAGGGCGGATGGCTCTCTCAAGCAAATGGTGCCCCGATGCGGCGCGATGATACAGGCTACAAGTCAGAGGGCTTGAATTGGTCGGATCGAACGAAGCACGGCCAAGACTTCACGCGGCGCGCGGCAGAGCACATCAAGAACCCGGACGGACGAAAGAGTGTGGGTGGCGGTAAAGATGGATGGTTCGGCGATTACGCCGCGATGAAAGAGGGCATCAAGCAGCACGGCTCGGGCCGTGAGTGGTTCGCAGGCGACGGAAGGATTTCTCGCATGACCAGCAGCAAATCCCCCGCCCGCAAAGCCGCATCAGCCATGATTGCCCGCATTCCTCTACCTTTGGCGCGGCACATCGCGCGCTGCTGGAATCCCCCTTTTTTCGCCCCTCCCATTTCACCCGCACAGCATCCCTCGCGGCGAAGAATTGCACACGATGATTAAGCCCGCAACCGCCTTACTGCAATTTCGAGATTTGGCGGCAGCGTGTCGAGACAGAACGACAGTGAGCGTCGCCATTCGACGACGTAAATAACAGGAGAGTGACTATGTATGGAAAGCAAGCGACGGCGATGAACGCAGCCCAGGGCTGCGCAGCGGACATTCAACCGAAGAAAGTGCCGGAAGTCGAGAACGCCATGCACGACTTGGACCACGCAATCGACCGCGTGACGAATCAGGCCACCCGGCTGTGCGAGCAATTGGCGGCAGTCCTTCGTCCGCAGCCACCGGTGAACGAGTGCGGGCAACCGTCGTCGCCGACTCCCGTTTCGTGCCCGCTTTCGGACCAAATCTACTCGATGAGCGCCCGCGTCACGCGCGTCGCCGCACTGCTGGAGGATGCGCACAGCCGGCTCGAAGTGTGACGCGTGTGGACCTCTCGAAATTCCGCCACGCCGCCCTGGCTCTCGACACGCTGGGCGCACGAGAGCGCGCAGTGATGGAACGCCTGGCGACCGGCGCGACGCAGAAGAGCATCGGGATCGAGCTTGGGATATCCGCGTCCACGGTTGCCACGCATCGGCGCCGCGTGTTAGAAAAATTAGAGCTTGCCAACAACGCCGAAATTGCCGTGTTTATCCACGAGCAACAGCGCGCGGGGATCGCCGAACTGCAGCGGGCGGGGATTCTGTGAACCGCCGCAGAGCGAGGAGATAGCCGTGGGAGGGAGGGTCGAGCAGATCGGGAATGCGACGCTGATCCTTGGGGATGCGCTTGAAGTGTTGCCGACGCTTGACGCCGGCAGTGTCCATATGGTTTTCACCGACCCGCCCTACGGCCACAACAACAACAACGGGGACTTGATTCACCGCTGGGAAGCCGCCCTCGGTCGCCTTCCCGGCGGCGAGGATTCACCGCTGGGTCGCCCAATAGCAAACGACGGCGCCGAGGCAAACGACCTATTCCGCGCCATCCTGCCGGAACTAAACCGGGCGCTTGCCTCTAAAGGCTGCTGCTGCTGCTGCTGCTGCTGCGGCGGCGGCGGACCGGACCCGCAATTCGCCCGCTGGTCCCTCTGGCTGGACGAGGTTTTCGCGTTCAAGCAGATGGTGATCTGGGACAAGGGGCCGATGGGGATGGGCTGGCACTACCGGCGCTCCTACGAAACCGTCCTGGTGGCCGAAAAGCGCGGCGGTTCCCGCTGGTACGACGAAACCGACCGAATAGAGAACATCATCCGTCCTGGCCAGTACGGCATCCGCAAGATCATTCCCGACGCCGAAGAACACCCGACTCCGAAACCTCCCGCCCTGGCCGCGCATTTCATGCGCCTACATACGCGGCAGGGCGAAACGGTACTGGACCCCTTCATGGGGCGCGGATCGACAGGCGAGGCTGCTATGGGCCTTGGAAGGCGTTTTATCGGGATTGAGATCGACCCGAAATGGTTTGACGCCTCCTGCGAGCGCATCGAGAACGCCCAGAGACAGCTTCGGATGTTCGCATGATCGCCGCCCCCTTCAAAGCGACCCTCGGTACATGAGTTCCCTTTCCCTGCTCGTCAATTTCGCCCTCGGCCCGCGCGTCGAGTGGAAGCCGCTGGGCAGGCGCTTCGGATCTGATAGCGAGCGGGTGTTTGACTACGTGCGCCAATACCCCGGCCGCACTGGAGCACGCATTTGCGAGGACCTGCCGGGCATAACGCTGGGAAAACTCGCTATGCTGAAACACACGGGCAAGCTACACGCCGAGGGCGCGCCCAGGCGCTATTACGGAATCATCGAATGAACGCGCCCGGATATCGCCTGCCACTGCGGCAACTGGATTTCTACCTGGGCCGCGCGGAGCCGATCCCGCAGGACGTAATCAAGAACGTGCTCACGCCGCGAAAGAACGACACGTTCGCCGTGCGGGAAATTCGCGCAGCGATACGCGAGCACTTGAGCAAGATATGAGCCTATTGATCTACTGGACGCTGCTGTATCAGTTCGATTTCGGCGCGGGCTGGTACATCCTTGGATTTCTGCTCTGGTTTTTCACCAAATGACCCGTCGCCCCCTCGCGCGTAAGTCCGTTCGCGATACGCTGCTGGAAAACGCCGTAGCAGATCGGTATTACGCCGGAGTGTACGGTAAAGGGCCACGAGCGCAGCCGGAGATCACGCCGAAGCGAACGCGCGTAGCGAAGCCGCGCGATCCGCGAGTGATTCTCGAAAAGGATGTGCTGAAGGCCGTGCTGCAATTCCTGCGAGCGCACCCGCGCGTTGCCAGCGTAGAGCGGTCACAGTCCGGGGTGTTCCAGGAGGGGAACAGGATTATCCGCGTCGGGTTCGTGGGCAAGCTGGACATCAGCGGCATGCTCAAGGGCGGCCGATATTTCGAGATCGAGTGCAAGCGCCCCGGCGGCAAGCCGACTCCGCAGCAGTTCGCGCGGATATACAAGGTGCGGCAGGACGGCGGGTTATCCGGCGTCGTCACGAGCGTTGAGGACGCAGCGAGGCTACTCGCTGGTCAATGACTAAGGAAGAGCGCCGCGAACTGATGCCCGTATCGTCGGCGTTCTGGGACGATTACGTGCGTGAATTTGGGCTGCCCGCGTGGTTCCGAGCCGAGGAAAACGGGCAGGTTATCGAGTTCAAAAAGGAAAAGAAATGAAACTTATCGCACGCCTCATCTGCAGGTCATTCGGGCATCGGTACGGGCGGGCGCGCACCATAATTGGATGCGCAGGGCTGCCGGCCGGGCGCGCCAAAGACTGTAAGCGTTGCGGCCACGTCGCCCCGGTTCGCGTGAGGAAGCGCAAGGCGTGACGCATGGCCGCAGTTCCCCCGCGCTCCATCTGCGTAGTCCGTGCCGAGCATCTTGCGGCCGCGCAAGCGCTGCTCTCGCCCGCGTACAGCGTGGTCGAGCTGGGCGCGGCCAACGGCGAGCTCCAGGGTGCTAAGGCCCTCATCTGGATAACGGACCCGCAGGGCGAGCCGCGCATTCCCGAGCTATGCGGCAGCGTAGCATCGGCGCGGGTGGTGATCGGGACCCGGACGCCCGCTGATTTCGCCGGCATGACCGGCCAGGACGTGGCCGCCTGGGCCAAGACCCGGCGGACGGACGGGGAACTACAGGTTATCGACTACACCCCGGCCAAATGGCAAGCCCTGACCGCTCCCGGGGCGAGCGCGCCCGAGCCGGTGCCTGAGGCCCAACCCGAGCCCGAGGCGCCCAGAACGCCACAAATCGAGACTGAGGACGACGCAGACCCGGCTGAGGAGTTCCTGCGCTCAACCGAGCGCGACGCGGTGATGCCTGACCCACCTACTGGCTCACTGGATGAGCCTATCTCTGTCGCGCCCGAGCGTTCCACGATATGGACCCCACCAGATCAGCCGTGGTTCACGCCGCTGGATTTCTGGGAGGGGACCTCACTGCCAGAAGTCGATCCGCGCTGGATTCCGGCGCCGATCGCGCCCTATCTCCTCGATGCCGCCGATGCGCGCGGCATCGACCCCGCCCAGGTCGTGGCGCAGGGTCCGACCGTGTGCGCCGGGCTGATCCGTGAGTCCATCGTCCTGCATATGTCCGAGGGCGGCTGGCGCGAGCGTACGCGTTTGTGGTGCGCCAACGTCGGCGAGCCGTCCATGCGCAAGGGCGCGGGCGACGACATCTGCCAGGATTTCATGAAGGGTCTGGCGCTCGCTGCCCGGGCCGAGCACGAGGCGGCGCTCAAGGGCTACCGCCGCGATCATGCGGTTTACGAGCAGGAGATGGCCGCATTCGTCCGAGGTAAGGCCAAGGGCGAGCAAGGCAAGGAGCCACCGGAACCGGAACGACCGGCGAGCACGCGCCTATGGACCGAGGACATCACGATCCAGGGCATGGCGCTGCAATTGGCTAATCACTCGCGCGGCAAGATCATATTGTCCCGCGACGAGCTCGCCGGCTGGTTTGGCACGTTCGACGCTTACCGCAACAGTGCTGGCGTCGGCGGGCAGGATCGCCCCGTATGGCTCAGTGCCTACGAGGGCAAAGAGCGCTGGATCGACCGCGCGGAGAATGGCGGCACGGCAATTCATGTGCCGAGTTGGTCAGTGTGCGTCGTCGGCGGAATTCAGCCCTCGATACTCGCGCAAATCGCCGCCAAGCTCGGCCATGACGGGATGCTGCAACGATTCCAGATCGCGATTTCCGGCCCACCGCACAAGGAATCCAAGCGCCCGATTAGCCCGGCCGCCGTTGCACGTTGGGAACGGGTGCAGAGGGGGCTACTCGCGATGATCTATGCCGAGGAGCACGGCCAGATCCGCCTGTCGCCCGAGGCTGACGCCTTCCGCTCGGAATGCTCTGACTGGCTGCTGCGGGCGCAGCAATCGGGCCTATCTCCTGCGCTGTCGGCTGCGATCGGGAAATGGGACGGGCTGCTAGGCCGCCTCGCGCTCACCTGGCACTGTATCCATGCGGCCGATGAGGGGCGCGCCTGGCCGGAACGAGTCGTGCCGCTCTCGACCGTCGAAGCGGTCTGGGCGTACATGCAGGGTTTTTTGTGGCCGCACGCGATGCAGTTTTATGAGGCCGTGTTGGGCGACGGGGAGTCCAGGCGCGCGAACACGGAGCTAGCCGGACGGATACTCGCGCATGGGATCACAGAGCTTACCACGACCTGGCTGCATCGCCGCTGGCAGCGCTGGCGGCAACTGAGGCAGCCGCACCAGAAACGCGAAGTACTCGAGGGCCTAGCCCTATCCGGCTGGCTGCAGCCGGTCGCGATGCCTGGGCAGATGTCCACGCGCTGGCGGGTGAATCCCGCCGTGCACGATGGGCGGTTCGAGGTACAGCGCGAGCGTTACGCGGCGGAGATTGCCCGGCTCGCCGCGCTCAAGCGCGGCAACATGCGCGAGCCGGGGACCGATTAGCCCGCAATAATCCGCCGGCCCTCCCGCCGGTACGGTATCCCCGCAGCGCGCAGCTCGGCCTCGAGGCGGTCCAGTTCCTCGGGCGGGGTGAGCGGGCGAGCTCGATTAATCGCCCGGTGCAGGGTGGACTCGGCGATGCCGCACTCGCGCGCTGCAGCCGCAATCTGCCGGCCGGCGGCCACCAGGGCGAGGGCGCGCTCGGTAGCGGCGGAGATGCGGCCGCTCATAGCGCACCTATGCCGTGGTTCCGCCCGCCGCAGGAGCATTCGCAATTCCTACCGCGCGCGTGTTGGCAGCGCGCATCGCACTTGTGCAGGCTTCACGGAGCGCGGCCAAGCCGGCGTCGCCAACGATCGAGCGTAGCTTCAGCGCAATATCAAGGCACGCCTTATAGATGCGCTCGGCTTCGCGGCTGTCTGTGTCGTACCCGTAATCGCCGGCCCACTCTTCGAATACGCCTGCGTCAAGCACGCTCGCGTCCAGTATGAGCGAGGACATAACATCGGTCACGGACGGCGCAAGGATGGGTTTCTGACCCATAGGGATACTACCTAAGTTCAACGAGATCGCCCGGTAAGTTTTCCCGGTCTCGCAGGCGTACTTAATCGCCTCGAACTCGTCTACTGTCAGCCGGCCGGACCAGGACTGTTTGTAGCCCGGAATATGCCCGATCCCCGCGCTGTAATCCGTGGTGATCGATCGGCCGCCCTTGCTGATCGTGATCTTCCAGTTCAGCGAATAATCGCTCGGCTTGACCGGCGGTTTTTTCGCGTTGCGGCTCTTACTCCAAGGCACAAACTCCGCGCTGTAAGTCAGGCCTAGCGCGTCTATTGCTGCCTGCAGTGTTTCGGGTTGCTGCTTCTGTTCGTAGTCCATGATGTGCATTCCCTCAATAGGCGAATCACTGCCGGAATCCGCCGGCCCGGTAACGCTCTCTCACCTGCCCGGACTGGCGCAGGAGGCAGGGCGCTAGTCGTGCGACTGGTATCGGACATGCACGCCGCGTGCCTTCTGCCGTGCGGTCGCGCTAGTGATGGCTACCGCCCCCGCGGTCACGGCGACAAACGCATCCCGGGTAGCGCGCGACGGAAATGCATGCTGCGTGATGCCGATGGAATGCTGTTCGATTGCGTAAAACCGGCTGCGATTCGGATGATTGTTGCTCATGATTTGCTTTCTGCCCCAGTTCCCGAGGCGCGGTGCCAGCGATCCGGCTGGCGCGGTCCTCTCGCCCGTCCTGTCACGGCGGGCTGGAGGCAGGGCGCTAGGCTGCTTTGACCCGCGCGAGCCGCGTCAGATTCGGGCGCGGGGAATACTCGCCCGCGATCGCGAGTGCCTCGGTCCGCGGCCAGCCCACGCAATCCTCGGCGTGCTCGTCCGTGTCGAGATACCCGCCAGGTGCGAGGATGTCGCCGCGCTCGAATACGAGGCCGTAGGTTTGCGTCGTGCGGCTGCGATTCGGATGATTGTTGCTCATGATTTGCTTTCTGCCCCTGTCCCCGAGGCGCGGTGCGAGTGTGCCGACTCGCGGCGGCATTCCGCTACCCGGGCACGCCGGGCAGGGGAATCTAAACGCACGTGGTGTTTTGATCGGCCATTTGGCGTGACTGGCTTTCGTCGTAGCCTTGCGCGCGGGCTTTGCGGAAACGCTCCTGCCATGCGAAGTAGCGGTCCAGTTCGCGCATGTCGCTATCCGTAAGGTGGGACTGCAGCCCGCTGTAGGAGCCGGCATTCTGGGCGATATGGTGTGCGCAGTGACTACGGCATTGCGCTTCGGAATCGCCGAAACTAGAACAAGAGCCGTAAGCGGGTCCGGACTTGGTATCTGGATAGATGATTTTGTACGACCAACCACTCGGCTCGCGGAAAATGACGCCGATCAGATCAAAGTGGCGAATGATGAACGGCGTATATCCGCCGTCCAGGACCGCCTCAATTTTGCGGGCGGCATCCTGTTTGGCTAGTTTGACAGTCGCCCCTTGCCCTTCCATGCCGCAGTACGTTAGCGTGATCTTCGTTGTCATTGCCGTTCTCCCTTCAATCGCCAGTCATCGGGCTGGCACGCATTCCGCTACCCGCGAGTGCGGGCAGGGGAATCTAGGCGGCCTACGTGTCAGTCTGTGAAATGTGAAAGACCGTAGTCATGCGCGGCGCCCGCCATGCTTCAACCTTGCGCTCGCCGTTTTCCTCCACAACCTTATCCATCGGGACATACGTGCAGACCTTCACGCCATGTTCGCCTTTGCGAACCGAGCGGCCGAGCGCTTTCCAGGCGTGGAATGTAAACACGTTGACGCGCGGCTCAATCTGGTCGGCTGGTATTCCCTTAGCAGCGAAACCCTCAAAGATCGCCGCGTAATTTGCCATACTGGCATTGTTGCGCGCGTTCGATAACGCTTGTTGTTGTATCGCCTTCTGGTTCATGCTGTCCATTGCGTTCTCCCTTCCGTGGTTAATCAAGACTCGTCGATGTGCTCTGCGATTGCCATAAGCTCGTTACGCACCCCGAGCAAGGCATCAATGCGCTGCTGGTGTTCGGCAATGGCTTTGCGCGTTGCGTCGTCGCCTTGCACGTAATAGTCACGCCCATTTGGTTGCGCCTCTGTTACCGCCGCGAGAGCGTCGTTGATGGCAGCGCAAGCAGAACAGAGTCCGTCGATGAGTGCCTGTTTGCCCGTGCCGTTGCTGTGGATTGTCGGGTACATCATTTTCGTGTCCCTCCGTTATCTGGCCAGTCGCCATTCGGGGCGCTGTGCTAGCCGCCCAGGATGGGGACTCAAAGGGTCGGCTTCCCTTCGTCGTCCAGGTGCGCCGCGATCCATTCCAGGGCGGCGCCCTGGAATTTGAAAAACCCAAGACCCCCTACAGGGGTCCCATCGAGGTAGAGAATTTCCCACCCGCTGCCTGGCACGTACACTGCATTCATTTTCATCTCCTGCCCCTGTCCCCGAGGCGCGGTGCGAGTGTGCCGACTCGCGGCGGCATTCCGCTACCCGGGCACGCCGGGCAGGGGAATCTTAGAGCTGCACGGGCTGTTGACCCCGCGCTTTACGGCACGGTACGCAGTGGCAAACCGTGCCGGTTACCGCGGCGGCAGCATGCCACGCGCCGCACGGTTTGCCGGCTGCCGCAGTAGATACGCACAGCGCCAGCATTGCGGAGCCAGCGGGTGACTGGGCGTCGAAACCGCGAACGTAATTCCGCAGTATCCGGGTCCAGTATTGATCGGGTGTTTCGGTCGCCATGCTGTTCTCCCTATCGCCCCGGTCGCCCGGTACGCCCACCTACATGCACGCATCATGCCAGCCATTGCGGCATGCTCGCTCCAGTAGCGATTCAGCTACAGCGCCAACAAACTGACACAATCCCGACACTTTCGACGAGATTCCGACAGCCACCACTACCAATGGCATAATGCATGCCAGACCGTCAGATATCACCCTCGTTAACACTGAGCGGCCCCGCACCATCAACGATCACGCCAGCCCGCGCATCCTCGATCCACTGCGACCGCTCGTTGATCACCTGCAGATCCTGCAGATCCTGCGGGTACACACTCTGATCCGGCCGCGGGGCTCGCACACTCCGATCGGGCTGACGAGTGCGCCCAGGTCCAGGCGCCGGCGCTGGCGTCTCCTCCGGTATCCAGTACAACGTACGCGCCAGCCCCCAGCGCTCCCGCCGCGCGAACAGCCGCCCACTCGATATCCATATCAGTACCTGCTGCCTACTCACACCCACTCGCCGCGCATAATCGGCCACACTCAGACAACCACGTCGGAGTTCGGCGCGCTCCAGCGCCTCACGCTTGCGCCACGCAAACCAGCGATCCCAGTAATCATCAATCATCGTCGTATCCCTCATCCGCAAAAATGAGATTGTCAAGCCAATGTCACTAATTGTCAATACGTTGAGTGCGGGGAGTGCGTGGAGCTTGTCAGTGCGCTGACGTGCGTGGAGTTTGCGGGATACTGATGTTGTCAGTGCGCTGATGTACGTGCCGCACGGGTGAGGAAAGAGAGCGTATAGGGGGTGTTGAGATTTCGACAGATAAACCTATACCCCTAGACCCTACCACTGAGGCGAAACCAGCGTACATGCGCACACTGACAAGTTCGCCGCCGGCCCCCGGCCCCCGGCTGCCTGGTGGACAGGTGCGCTGCAGCCGTAGCCCTCGGGCACGAGCCGGCCTGGGCGGCCACCAGATGGCAGCCAGGACGCCCCAGGTCTGGGCCCAGGTCCGGGTCGACCTCCAGCCTGTGGATAGATCTGCACCAGGTTGGTGATTTCGGCCCATTCCGGGCTTGGGGCGCCGAAATAACGCCGGGAACCGTTCTCATCGGAGTGCTAAGTGGCTGATTAGCATAGCATTGCTGCAGTGCGAGACGCACAATATCTATTCTGTTAAATCGCCGACCTGGTGTTGATCGGCCGACAGCACACCAGATAGCGAGCGCTCACCAACGCCAGTGAGCATCCACTAACCCATCGACGCATAGCCGAGCCCCCGGGGGTGGCTTCGTTGGGACTCCCAGGGCGGCAGGCCGGGGCGGCTGGACCGCTTCCTTGGCCCGGGGGCTATCGCATTCCCTGCGCACTGCCCCTTTCTGCCGTTGTACCGCCACATAATATAGTTGTATCGCTACGCGGGTGGTGGTATGAAAGGGTTTGCTAGGTGGGGGTGTGTTGAGGGTTAGGTGAGGCGGATGACGATCACCGAGCGCATTGACGCGATCACGGGGTTGGTGCCGGAGGTGTGCTGCGAGGCTCCGCCAGCGCCGCGGAGCGTGAAGATCGAGTTGACGGGGCGCTGCAACTACGCCTGTTCGTTCTGCGCGCTGAGGACCCGCGAGAAGCAGCCGGCGCTGGACATGGATTTCGGGCTGTTCACCCGGATGACTCGCCAGATGCGCGAAGCCGGGGTGGAGGAAATCGGGATTTTTTACCTGGGCGAGACGCTCACGAACCCGGTGCTGGCGGTGGCCGCGGTGGATTACCTGAAGCGCGACCTTGGGATGCCGTACGTGTTCCTGACCTCGAATGGATCGTTGGCGACCGAGCCGATTGTTCGGGGGTTGATGCGCGCGGGGCTGGATTCGCTGAAGTGGTCGGTGAACGCGTGCGATGTGGCGCAGTTCGAGAATCTGATGGGGGTGAAGCCGAAGCTGTTCGAGCGGGCGCTTCATAACATCAAGGGGGCGTGGGGGGTGCGCGAGCGCGGCGGGTTCAAGACGGGGTTGTACGCCTCCTCGATTCAGTACGACGATGAGCAGCGCGTGAAGATGGAGGCGCTGCTGGATGCGCGCGTACGGCCGTTCGTGGACGAGCACTATTTCCTGCCGCTTTACACGATGGGGATGTTCAGTGAGCAGTTCAAGGCGAAGTTGGGCTACACGCCGTTTGCCGGGAACGTCGGGCGGCTGGATAGGCTGCGCGATCCGCTGCCGTGCTGGTCGGCATTTAGTGAGGGGCACGTTCGTAGCGACGGGCATCTCTCGGTGTGCTGCTTCGGGGCTGATGAGCGCTTTGATGCCGGGGATCTTACTCGGCAGACGTTCATGGAGGCGTGGCACTCGGAGACATTTCGGGCGATCCGGCGGGCGCAGTTGAGGGCTGCAGAGGAGGGGTTTGATGCGCTGAAGGGCACGATGTGCGAGGCGTGCGTCGGGTGGGGTGGGGTGTGAAACGCAGTGTGGATAAGAGGTCAGCCGCGATGATCACGCACGAAAAGGCAATACGCAGGCTGAAGGCATGCCAGCCGCCGCACTATGACGACGATCGCGAGCACGCGCAGAGCCGCGCAACGGCCGTGCTGCTCGAATTCCTGCGTTCAGTCGGATATGGCGACATCGCTGAGGAATGGAACAAGACGCAGGTTTGGTGAAAAAGGTGAGAACCCAAATTCAGGATGATAAAAATCTTCTGCGGCATCGATGATCGCGAGCGGGTCGGCCTGTCGGTATTTTCCTCCTCGGTCTGGCGGCGCGCTTCCTCGCCAGTTTCCATCACCCCTATCGGCTCGCTCGTTCCTTCGGACGGCGCAACGACGTTTACCGCCTCGCGGCTGCTGGTTCCATACCTGTGCGGCTACGAGGGCTGGGCGCTGTGGATGGACGGCTCGGACATGCTGTGCCTGGGCGACGTGGCTGAGTTGTGGGCGTTGCTGGATGGGCGCTACGCCGTGCAGGTTGTGAAGCACGATTACCGGACGCGCTATCCGGTGAAGTTCCTGGGGCAGTCCAATCCGGATTACCCGCGCAAAAACTGGGCGAGCGTGATGCTGATGAACTGCGCGCACCCGGCCTGGATGGGTCTGCGGAAGCCGCCCACTGGGCGCGCGAATCGCCTGGATTGGATTGCCGAGGACCTGATCGGCGAGCTGCCGCGAGAGTGGAATCACTTGGTCTGCGAGCCGAACCAGTGCGAGGAAGCAGAGGCGAAGCTGCTGCATTTCACGCTCGGGATTCCGGAGTGGCCGCCCTACAACAACTGGTTTCCTTCAAGCGATGCGTGGCGGCGCGAATGTGCGGCGATGATGTATTTCGAGATGGACCCGCGGATCGTTGCGGGGCGGGTATTGCAACCTCATGCGGAGAGTGCATGAAGCACGCCGTCATCCTCGGCGACCGCTCGGACCTGGCTGTGAAACTGCGTGCGCTGCTCGTGAAAGACCACTGGGCAATCTCCGGCTGGAATCGCGAATGGCGCGTAATCCCGGATCGCCCGTGGGACCTGTGCCTGATCGCGATAGGGACTGTTGCGCCGGTCGGGCACTGGCGCGATCTGGACCCCGCCGAGTTCGATGCCTGCGTGGATTCAAACATCCTGCTGCCGATCAGGATACTCAAAAAACTCTGGCCATCACATAAGCCCGAAGCATCGGTGTGCTTCATGGCTGGGTCGAACCCGCAGCGCATCATGCCAGGGTACGCCCCCTACAACATCGGGAAGATGGCGCTACTGAAAGCCGTCGAGCAGATCGACGCAGAAGAGACGGACGTGAAGGTGTTTGCGCTTGCGCCTGGATACGTGCGAACCAAGATCCATGCGGCCTCCCTGAAGGCCATCGCTGCGGGGCGCCTGAGAAACGAAGTGATTCAAAACCGCCAGGACGGCACGCCGATTGAGCGAATCTACGGGGCGCTGCAGTGGTGCCTCGCGCAGGAAAAGCGCGTTGTCGGTGGTCGCAACATCTGCGCAAGCGACCCGTGGGACACGGAGCACTTTCTTGCTGCGCGGCTGATTCAGCATTCGGCGACGTGGAAACTGAGGCGAGCGGAATGAAAGTTTGTTTTTTGGGCGGGGGCAATCCGCACGCTCTTGCTCTCGTTCGCCATTTCACAGCACAGGATATCGACTGCTTCGGCATCGGCCGCGGGCCAGCAAAGCCCGCTCCGTTGTGGCAGGCGCCGAAGGCGTACCGCTACTATCAGGCGCACCTGGGCCACGAAATTCATGCAGCTTTCATGATCATGGACTACGAACGCCCGGATGTCATGGTGTGCTTTGCGGCACAAGGCGAAGGCGCGGCGTCGTTCGGGCCGCAATCGTGGAGGTTCTACGATACCAATTGCGCGATGTTGCCGCGGGTCGTGGAGCAACTTCGGATGAGTCCTTATCTCAAGCGCTTCGTCCAGATCGGCACAAGCGAACTGTACGGGTCGTGCGAGCAGCCCGTTGCAGAGGGCTCTCCATTAAAGCCTTCCAGCCCCTATGCTGTCTCGAAGGCTGCATTCGATCAGCACTTGCAGATCATGCACGAGGTCTATGGGTTTCCGATGCAGATCGTTCGGCCGTCGAACTGTCTCACCCGTGGCATGCAGCTTCACAGGATCGTGCCCAGGGCCGCCATCTGCGCGGTGTATGGTCAGAAACTGCAATTGCACGGCGGGGGACTCGCAAAAAAGTCGTTCCTGGACAGCGAGGACTTAGCGCGCGCTGTACTCGCCGTGATCGAGCGGGGCGCCATCGGAGAAATCTACAATGCCGGCCCCCTCGAGCCCACGCCGATTCGCGAAGTGGTGCGATGCGTTGCTGATCGAGCGGACGTGCCGATGGAGAAATTTGTCGAGGAAACGACGGCAAGGGTTGGCGAGGACAGCACGTATTGGCTCGATTCCTCGCGGCTTCGGGCGCTGGGCTGGAAGCCTCGGGTGACGCTATCCGTCGCCATCGAGCGAATAGTGGATTGGGCGCGGGCTTACCCGGAGCTGGCGCACATGCCGCACGAATATTCGGTGACGCCATGAAGGTGTGTTTCCTTGGGACTTCGCACGCCGCGCAGCACTTGTCGCGGGCGGCGGTTGAAAAAGGCTTTGAACTGGTTGAGTTAAACGAGAATCCATCGCTGGTGTTTGTGAGCGAAGATACCCCGACCAATGCAAACGGCGTGCGTGATCTTGATGTAATCCGGTCTTTCTTCTTCAAAGCCAAATCTGGATTGCCGGTGCCACTTATATTGACATCCCAAGTCCCTCCGGGATTTACCAGATCGTTGCGCATACCAGGGCTTTATCACCAAGCCGAGACGCTGCGGATCAAAGACGCCGAAGAGCGGGCGAGACACCCAGAAATGATGATCGTCGGGTGCGCCGATCCTGCGGCCCCGTTGCCGCTCGCGTACTCGGCCTACCTACGCGCGTTCGATTGTCCGATCCTCACGATGAGTTACGAATCGGCCGAGTTCGCCAAGTGCGCGATCAATGCGTTCCTGATCTCTCAGGTTGAGACGACAAACATGCTGGCGCGACTGGCCGAGAAGTGCGGCGCACAGTGGGGCGACGTTACGCGAGCGCTTCATCTTGACAGCAGGATCGGAATGCAAGCCTATCTCACGCCGGGCTGCTGGCAGGATAGCAGGCACTTGCTGCGGGATTATGTGACATTGCTTGGCTTGCACGGCCCTTCACAAAATTACGAATCATACCCAGCGAACCTGATTGAAGCATTGGACATGAAGTGACTCACACCGAAACATACCTCGCAGAAACCGTCCAGATAGCGAGAGAACTGGACTACTCGGCGATCGAAGTGCTGGCGGACCAGCTCGTCAGACTGCGTGATCGTGGCGGCAGGCTGTTCATCGTCGGGCTCGGCGGGTCAGCGGCCAATGCGAGCCACGCCGCGAACGACTTCAAAAAGCTATGCTCAATCGAAGCCTACTGCCTGTCAGATAACGTTGCGGAACTGACGGCATGGGCAAATGATGAAGGGTGGCCCTATATTTTCGAGCGCGCGCTGGATGCTGCGAAGGCGTCAACAAAGGACGCGCTGCTGGTTCTCTCTGTGGGCGGCGGCACGGATACAGTAAGCGCGCCTATTCAATTCTGTGTTTCGTGGGTGAAACGCAAGAGCATTCCTGTGATGGGTATCGTCGGCCGAGACGGCGGCTACACGAAAAAGCATGCCACGGCCTGCGTCGTTGTCCCAACCGTAGAGCCATCCAGAGTCACGCCGCATACCGAGGGCTGGCAGAGCGTTATTCTGCACGCGCTGGTCAGCCATCCCAACCTACAAGTGAACCGGACAAAATGGTGAATGTCAAAATCTTCGCCGACGGTGCCGACCTGCGCACGATGGCAACCCTGGTGTGCGACGGGTTCACTACGAACCCGTCCTTACTCAAGAAGTCCGGCATTACCGACTATCACTCGTTTGCAATAGCGGCGCTGGCGCTGGCACACGGTAGGCCTGTGTCCTTCGAGGTGCTGGCAGACGACGCTGCGGGCATGGAGCGGCAGGCTCAGGAAATCGCGGGATGGGGCGATAACATCTTCGTCAAGATCCCGATTTGCAATACGGCTGGCGAGTCCACGGAAGAAACCATCGAACGACTCTCGCTGGCAGGCGTTAGAGTGAACGTGACGGCGCTTTTCACAAAGGATCAGATTCGCCGCGCCGCGAACGCCATTGAAGCGGGCATTCTTTCCGTGTTCGCCGGCCGTATTGCAGATACCGGGCGTGACCCGGAACCGATCGTGCGCTATGCGCTGCAGCTGACTGCGGCGCGCGATACGCAAGTGCTGTGGGCATCAACGCGCGAGGTTTTCAACGTCGTCCAGGCGGACAATATTGGCTGCGACATCATCACTTGTGCGCCTGAGTTGCTGCGCAAACTGCCGCAGTTCGGGCGCGACCTGTCGGATTACAGCCTTGAGACGGTGCGGCAATTTTACGAGGACGGAAAGGGGTACGCGCTTTGAAAGTCATTGTCTCAGGCGGCTGCGGTTACGTCGGGTCATGGTTGGTACGCCACCTTCTCGCTGACGGCCACAAGGTTACGGTCTATGACGCCATGTACTTCGGCGATGGGTTCTTGCCGAAGGACAACCTCAACCTAACGCTCATCAATGGCGACATCAGGGATATCGAGAAGTGGGCCGAGGCGTGCACCGGGCAGGACGCAGTTATCCATCTCGCCTGCATCTCCAACGACGTAAGCTGTCAGCTTGACGAGGCGCTGTCGCGTGCCGTGAACATCGACGCCTTCGAGCCGCTGGTGATTGCGGCGAAAAACGCTGGCGTGCGTCGCTTCATCTACTGTTCGTCATCCAGCGTCTATGGTGTGTCTTACCTGCCGGACGTTTTCGAGGACACACCATGCGTTCCCATGACGCTGTACAACGCCAGCAAGGCCGAATGCGAAAAGCGCCTGTGGCCGCATCACAGCAACGATTTTGTCTGCGTCGTGATCCGCCCCGCCACTGTCTGCGGTTACGCGCCGCGGCAGCGCTTCGACCTGACGGTGAACGTCATGACGAATCACGCGGTGCGCAAGGGCATCATCACCGTGTTCGGCGGCATGCAGAAGCGCCCGAACCTGCACATTCAGAACATGGCCGACGTGTACAAACTGCTGCTTCTCGCGCCCGACGAGAAGATCGCCGGGCAGACGTTCAACGTCGGGCGGCAGAACATGACGGTCATGGAGATTGCGGAAACAATCTCGCGCGTCGTATCCGATCAGATGCACGGCGGGAAAGAGGTTATCCCGATCGTGAAGGAGCCCTCGCAGGACAATCGTTCCTATCACATCAACAGTGACAAGATCGCACGGGTGCTTGGCTTCACGCCTCAGCTCACCGTCGAGGACGCTATCCGTGACCTGTGCGTGCAATTCAAGAAGGGGAACTTCCAGGATTCGCTCACTAACCCCGTATATACCAACGTGGTGCAGTTGGTCGAAAAGCACGGCTTCGGGGTGGCGGCGTGACGGTCGTTCTTGCTAATGGCGTATTCGATCTACTACACCCGGGCCATGTGTACCACTTGCGCGCAGCAAAAAAGATGGGCGACGAGCTTGTCGTGGCGCTGACGCGCGATGAAGCGGTGAACAAGGGGCCTGGGCGACCTGTATTCGGGTGGGAGGAGCGTGCAGCAGTGCTGCGCGAGCTGCGTTGCGTGGATAGAGTCATTCTGGTGAGTTCGTCCCTGGAGGCGCTATGGGCGGTACGGCCAGACATTTTCGTGAAAGGCGCTGACTATCGCGAAAGCATTCGTCAGGAGGATGCCGCCTACTGCCGTGCGCACGACATTGAAATCCGCTTCACCGACGAGCCTGGGTATTCCTCAACAGCATTACTGCGCTATGGACTTGGACGCCGTTAAACACTGCAAGGTACTCGTGGTGGGTGACGCCATCACGGACGAGTATGTGTATGTCACGCCGCTCGGCAAGAGCATCAAGGAACCCGTGATTTCGACGCGCCTTGAGCGAAAGGAATCCTTTCGGGGCGGCGTCTGGGCAGCCGCGGCGCATCTCGTGGACCTGTGCGCGCGGGTGGATGTGCTGACCGGCCCGCGCATGATGGTCAATACCCGCTTCGTGGACCCGACCTGTACGCGCAAACTGTTCACGCTTCACGAGGCGCGCAAGTGTAAGCCTGTAACGGCCACCTACCTGCCGGTGCAAGACTATGACGTGGTAATCATCGCAGACTTCGGGCACGGCGCGATGACTGTGAAATTGATCGCCAAACTATCGGAGCAAGCGCGCTTCCTCGCGGTGAACGCACAGACGAACAGTCAGAACTTCGGCTTCAACCTGATCAACAAGTACCCAAGGGCTGACTTCGCGGTGCTGGACGAACTAGAGGCGCGGCTGGCCGTTCACGACAGGGACTCGTCGATAGAGGACGTGATCCGTAAACTGGGCTATCCACGCATCATTGTAACGCGCGGCATACTGGGAGTTGTCGGCTTTGATGGCGAGTTCCATTACGCAAAAGCGGTGGCGTCAAAGGTCGTCGATACCATGGGCGCCGGCGACGCAGTGCTTGCCGTGTCCTCCCCGTTCGCTGCGATGGGCGTACCGATGAAGGATCTCGTGCGTATCGGAAATGCAGCGGGCGCAGTGAAGGTGGGAATCGTCGGCCACCGGCAGCATGTGACCCGTCAAGCGCTTGAGGAAAGGCTGGCTGCGTGAAGGTCGCTCATGCCATCGCATCGTTTCTTCGCGATCAGGGCATCGGGCATACATTCGTGGTAAGCGGCGGCGCGGATTTGCACATAATTCATGCGATAGCGGATACACCAGGCATCGACTATATCTGCATGCAGCATGAGCAGGCGTGCGGGTTCGCCGCCGACGCTTACGCTAGGCTGTGCGGGCTAGGCTGTTCCATAGCTACCAGCGGGCCCGGATTCACAAATGGACTAACGCCGATGGCGGCGAGTTATTACGACTCGATTCCGGTGCTGTTCATTTGTGGGCAGGTAACGATAGCGCGGCTGGGCGAGGGATGGGGCGTGCGGCAGACAGGCTTCCAGCAGACTCCTGCGGTGGAAGTTGCGACTCCGATATGTAAGTACGCTGTCGAGCCGCATCGTGTCGAGGACGTGCTGCACGAGCTCCATGAGGCTGTGCGCATCGCGCGATCTGGGCGACCGGGGCCGGCGCTTGTATCCATTCCAGACGATTTGCAGCGGAGCGAGATATGACGGTTTACATAAGGGCGTGGGCTTCCAAGTATGGCAAATCTCGTTTTATTGAGTTTGCGCATGAGTCATCTTGTGGGAGGTTGGAGCGACAAGTGCTACTGGATGGTAAACCTGTGTGGCCGTTTGATATTGATCCAACTAAGCATCGGTACGTTGGTATGTTCAGACCGCCCGAGCCTGATCCAAATACCATCTTCGGGCGCACAGGTGAGGTGCCTGACATTCCTTCGTACGAGACGATCAAGTGAACTTTCACGAAGCTAAACGTCCCGTCCTGATCTTCGGCGCCGGCATCCACCAAGGCCACGCAGAGAACGAAGCCCGCGAACTAGTCAAACTTCTACAGATACCAGTCTGCCTGACGTGGGGAGCCTGCGACTTGCTCCCGGAGAGCAATCCGCTTCGCATCGGCACCTTTGGCACGCACGGGACTAAAGCCGCCAACTTCGCCGTGCAGAACGCAAGCCACATCTTGTCCGTCGGGTGCAGACTCGACACCAAAGCAACCGGCACCCCCGCCAAGTGGTTCGCCCGCGAGGCTGATATCGTGATGGTCGATATTGATCCTTGTGAAATAGCCAAGATGGGAAAGGTCGGGGTGAGAGTCGAAGGAATCTGTCAGGACGCCAAGGATTACATCACAAGCCTGATACGGAGCATTCGCACTCAAGCTCCGATCCCTGAATGGTGGCCTGCATCGAACTGTCCTGAGTGGACTTCCCGTTGCCAAGACTGGAAGCAACGCTATCCCGCAGTCCTCCCTGAATACGAGCAAGAGGAAGGCGTAAATCCCTACGTGCTGATTCGCGAACTGTCGCGCCTATGCGAGCCAGGCGAAATCATCGTTTCAGATACCGGATGCACGTTGGCGTGGTGCATGCAGACATGGGAGTTCAAGGAGGGCCAGCGCTTCCTGCACCCAATGAATCAGACGCCCATGGGGTACGGTCTGCCGGCCGCGATCGGCGCGCATTACGCTACAGGTAAGCGCGTTATCTGCGTAACGGGCGATGGCAGCATCATGATGAGCATTGGGGAGCTGGCGACGATTGCGGGGCACAACCTGCCGATCAAGATCGTGTTATTGGATAACTCCTCGATGGCGATGTGCGTACAGACCGAGAACGAATGGTTCGACGGAAAGAACTGCGCCACTACACCGGCAAGCGGTCTAACATTTCCAAACTTTGAAAGATGTATAGAGGGTTTTGGTATCCCTGTGGAGGAATGTCAGCGTAACGCTGGCGTGGAGTCTGTATTGGGTGCGCTATTTTGGCGCGATGGTCCGCAGGCTACTGTGTTCCATATATCGCCTGAACACGACGTGAAGCCGAAAGTGAAGATGGGGCGCCCCAACGAAGACGCCTACCCACCGCTGCCGCGCGAAGTGATGGAAGCGGAAATGATCGTGCCAATGGTGGGGGCGTGATGTACGAGCACATCACGGAGAAAGGGAAGATGTAATGTCCAAACGGGACCGCTTATTTGTAGGGGCGTGTCTACAAACGCCGGGGCTTCTGTCCCGTAGGTCCCCGGCAACCCAACATGGCTCTTAACCATATTTCCCTCCCCATGATCGAGCCTTACCTGGGCGGCGCGGTCCTGTCGCTCGGCTATCCATCGTTCGGCCGTATGGACGGGAAGATCGAGGACTTAATCGCGGCGAAGGGCGGCACATTTAGCTGCGTTGACATATTCCGCCATCAGGGCTTCGAGATTCTCTGTGACCTGAACCAGCCGGCACACTTTCCGGCGGAATACGATCTGGTAATCGACCCAGGGACGCTGGAACACTGCTTCAACATCGGGCAGGCGATGATCAATGCCGCAAGCGCCGTCAAGGTTGGTGGCAGGATCTTCCACGGTTCGCCGCTCACGATGCTGAATCACGGCTTCTATAATCTCAGCCCGACGCTTTTTCAGCACTTTTACGAGGCTAACGGTTTTGTGGTCGATCTGTTGGAGGGGCACGGCGATGCCGGGAAAGGCGCTAAAGTTCCAATCAGACTACATTGGCGTTTTGCTGGCGAGGTGAATTCTGCGTTCTATTGTATGGCACGCAGAATTGAAAAAGTGATGTTTCGCTATCCGATTCAGAAGAAGTATATTCAAGCGAGGAAAGAGGGGGCTAATGATTAACTATCGCGGACTGAATATTCCGTTCGTCTCGTTCGGCGCCGTTACGTCCGACGACCTGTTTTGCGACAACGAGCAGGTCATCTTTGATTTCTACGAAAAGAACGGGGACCGCTACCGCCGCGCCCTGGACATCGGGGCGAACATCGGTGTGCATTCAATACTGATGGCGCGGCAGGGATGGGACGTGCAGGCGTTCGAACCAGATCAGCAGCACGCCAGCGCTTTCTTATGGCAGCACAGATTACGGAACGACATTCCGCTCGGGTACTTTCCAAAACTTAAAACAGCCGCAGTATCCGATCATATCGGCAAAGAAACTTTCGTCCGCGTCAAAGGCAACACCACGAGCTCCCACCTTAAAGGCGACAAGCGACCCTACGGAGAGCTGGAAGAGTTTGAGGTCGAAACAGTGGACTGCCGGCCCCTATTCGACTGGGCAGACTTCGCAAAAATCGACTGCGAAGGCCACGAAGCGCGCATCCTGCTAACAGTCACTCCGGCACAAGCCGAAAAGGTCGATTTCATGGTGGAGATCGGCAACAAGAAAAACGCCGAACTGATCTGGCCGCACTTCAAGAAACTTCCGACCCGCCTCTGGTCGCAGAAAAACGACTGGCGCGAGGTCATGAGTTTTGCCGACATGCCGATTCACCACAGCGAAGGGGCACTTTTCATCGGCAACAACCCACCGTTCCCGGAGTAAGACCATGCAAGAAACGCTTATCATCCCCCCGAAACTCTACCCGCGGCCGTACATCCAGAAGTTTCAGGATCGGCACATCACCTTGGAACAGATCGCCGAGGCACTCAGCCTCTCTGTCCGGATGGTGAGCCACATGAAGAAAAAGAACCTGGAGCCGCGCTGGTCGATCGCGCTCGCGATCATTGAGTTCGACGCCCTGAACTGCTCGACGGCTACAGCTCAACTGTCTCAGCAGGAAATGTCTTGCCAACCGTAATACTCACTACCTGGAAAACCCTTTCCTTGCATAGCCGTGCGGTGCGTAGCAATCTCGCGCCCAAATGTCACACCCTCTGGAAAACTGCCTTCTCAGCGTTCAACTCCCCGATGAGTCGCTAGTCTGCATCGTCAAGTTCCGGGAGGATCTGGTTCCGGGCCTCCAGATTCCGCAGCAACCCTCCGCGCATTTCCAAGTTACCGTTCGCAAGGACAACTGCTCGCCCAGCGGGCGGTTCATTCGCTTTGGCTTTCTGCCGAGCGGTGCGCGGGCCAAGGGTGACGAAATCACCGGCTGGATGGTGCGCGAATACCTACTGGTCTGCGAAGTCCTTGGCGCTCTCCAGGAGGACGGTGTAACCGTGGTGCCCGCGAGCCTGGAGAGCGACAGTGCCCTCCGTCTCCAAGCGTCAGGCTGATTTCATGCGCGCCGTCGCCCATTCGGCGGCATTTTCCTCAAAGGTCGGCGTTCCGCAATCCGTAGGACGCGAATTCGCGAGCGCAGATGCCAGAAAGCTGCACGTCAAGAAAATCGCTGCTGCGCTGAAAGGACGACGCTGATGCCCGGGCAGCCCATGACCCGCCGGTCGCGCTTTATTCTCGAAGAGTTAGGCGCAACGCCTGAATGGTGGGAGATCGCGCTTGATCGGATCGCCTCCGGAGATTCGCCCAAGGACATCGCCGATGAATATTGCATCGTCTTCGGTGCGTTCATGCGCTGGATTTCAGGCGATGAGGAGCGCAGCAAGGGCTATGCAGAGGCCCTGCGGATCGCCGCAGAAGGCCGCGCCCATGAGTGCATTCCGATTGCCGATAACGAAGCAGAAACCGCGGACACGCAGCGCGACAAGCTGCGCATCGACACGCGGCTACGGCTTGCAAGCAAGTGGGACAGGGGAAGGTACGGAGAAAAAGAAGCCGCGAACGGTGGTACGCCGCTACGCGATGCAAAGATTGAAATTGTTTTTGTAAGCGCCAACAGAGAACCGCAGCAACTAGAGCATGTGGTCGGGTCTGGGAAGGCAGAGGATGCAAGCTGAATTCCCAGAACCTCTACGGATTCTTTTTCAACCAGCGCGCTACAAGGTGCTGTATGGCGGGCGTGGTGGTGCGAAGTCGTGGGGTGTTGCAAGGGCGCTTCTCATTGATGGTGTGCAACGACCTATCCGTGTGTTGTGTGCCCGCGAATTTCAAAACTCCATACGAGATAGCGTGCTCAAACTGCTAGCCGATCAAATCGAGGCCCTTGGACTGCAGGGGCATTATGAAGTACAGGCGCAGGCTATCAAGGGCGCCAACGGATCAGAGTTTGCCTTTGAGGGGCTGAGGCAAAACGTAGGTCGAATCCGATCCTATGAAGGCGTTGACCGCGTTTGGGTTGAGGAGGCGCAAAGTGTCACGAAGGCGTCGTGGAATGTTCTGATCCCCACCATCCGCAAGGACGATTCCGAAATCTGGATGACGTTAAACCCAGAGTTCGAAGATGACGAAACGTATTCGCGTTTCATCCAACATCCGCCATCAAACGCCTTGGTGCGCGAGGTCAACTGGCGGGATAACCCGTGGTTCCCGAAGGTTCTGGAGGAAGAGCGCCAGGACTTGATCAAACGCGATCCTGATTCGTATGACCATGTGTGGGAAGGCAAATGCCGCCAATGGCTTGAGGGCGCAATTTACGCGAAGGAACTGCGCAAGGCGTATGACGAAAAACGCATCACCGAAGTCGAGTACGACGACGAGGCCAGTGTGTTTACGGCGTGGGACTTGGGGCGCACGGACGATACGGCCATTTGGTGGTTCCAGGTGGTGCATGGCGAAATTCACGTCCTCGAATGTTACGCATCAAGCGGAGGCTCGCTGTCTGAGTATGCCGAGCAAATCCTTGGGCGCAAGGTCCAGATTGACCTGATCGATGACGACGTTGTGGCCACGCTAGGCCCATGGAAGGAAGAGTTGGCGCATCGACGGTTTTATCGTTACGCAACGCATTGGCTGCCGCATGACGCAAGGGCGAAAACGCTTGCGGCCAAGGGCAAATCAATCATTCAGCAGTTGTCTGCGGCGCTGCCCCTCAAGTCTCTCGCAATTGTCCCGGACATCGGGTTGGAGAACGGCATTCAAGCATCCCGCATGATGTTCCATCGCGTGTGGCTGGATAAGGATAAGTGCGAGGACGGCCTGAAAGCGCTGCGGCGTTATCAGCGCGTACTGCAGCCTGATCAGAGGTCGTTGCAACAATCCCCAAAACACGACTGGACGAGCCACTACGCGGATGCGTGGCGCATGTTGGCGGTTGCATGGCGTAAGCGCATCAGTTCGGAAGACGCCAAGACTGACGAGGACAAACGCAAAGAAAGGTTTTCTGCCGGGGCCACAGCAATGACGATGGACGACTGGTGGGCGGCGCGAGAGGAAGCAATGGCTATGGAAAGGAGAATCTAAGGTGACCATTTCAGCAAATATTCCGCAGTTGCGCGATGGGGGCGGCATTGATCTGGCTTTTGACTCGTCAGCCTCTACGGCCTCTGCAACGCTCCCGACAGGCACGACGTTCGCGAGGTTGCTCGCCACCACGGACTGCTATATCGAAGTGGGCGGCGGCACTGCGGCTGCGGCTGGCACGGGTGCCTACCTCGCGGCGTTTCGACCGGAATTCTTCGCGGTAGAGGCGGGTACCACAGTGCGTGCCCGCGCAGTCTCCGGCAGCGGGCTTCTCAATATCAAGCCGTGTGCGGGGTGATGCCATGACCACCAGATACAAAGAAGCCATCCAACTTGCTGCTGCCGGTGGGCTCAAGGTCACCATCGGCGTGACCGCAAGCTCCTCGGCGGTTCTGCCTGGGTTCACCCGTGCAGTGCTGTTATGGGCCACCTCAAACTGCTGGGTTGAATTCATGCCGACCACGGCTTCTAGTGGCTCAGGTATGTACCTTTCCGCTTCTCAGTACGCGACGCTTGTCGCTAGCGCGAGCCAGCAAATTTCAGTGATACAAGATGCCACCGCAGGCACGCTCTACATCAAGCCGCTGATCGGTTGACGTGGATGGCCCGTAAAGAAAAATCGAGAGAACCCGAAATCTCACTGGGCCAGCAATGGCTCGGAGAGATTGAGTCTGCTGGCAAGGACTTCGAGCGCTGGGAGGAAACCAGCCAGCGGATCGTGCGCCGCTACAGGGATGACCGGGATGCGGTAAATAGCCGGGTACGGCGCTTCAACATCCTGTGGTCGAACGTACAGGTGATGAAGCCTGCGCTCTACGGGCGCATGCCGAAGCCTTCGGTCACGCGGCGCTTCCTCGATTCAGACCCGGTGGGACGTACAGCGTCAATGATGCTGGAGCGCTCTCTGGAGTTCGAGTCCGAGCAATACCCGGACTTCAACCGCACCATGAAAGGCGTGGTGGAGGACAGGCTGCTTCCTGGGCGTGGCGTCGCGTGGGTTCGCTACGAGCCGCACATTACGGGCGAAGCGACCACAAAAACAGCAGACACGGTCACGGAGGACGCGCGGGAAGCGCTTGAATACGAGTGCGCCCCCACGGATTACGTGTACTGGAAAGATTTCCGGCACGAACCAGCGCGCACCTGGGAAGAGGTCAACTGGGTCGCGCGTCGCGTCTACATGGATCACGACGAGGGCACCAAGCGCTTTGGTGGCATCTTCACGCTAGCCCCGCTGCAGACCGAGGACAAGGACAAAACCGAGTACAAGACCCGCGGCGACAAGAAGAAAAAGGCCGAGGTATGGGAGATATGGGACAAAACCAAAAAACAAGTCGTCTGGATAGCGAAGGGCTTGGACCGTGAGCTTGATGTAAAGCCCGACCCACTGGAACTGGAGGGCTTTTTCCCGTGCCCGATGCCGCTGTACTCGACCGTCACAACGGGTTCGCTCGTGCCGGTGCCCGATTACTGCGAGTACCAGGATCAGGCCGAGGAACTCGATAGCATCACCAATCGCATCTCGAAACTGACGCGCGCCTGCAAGGTGGTGGGCGTGTACGACGCGAGCGTGCCGGCCCTCAAGAGGATGCTGGAGGAGGGCGTCGATAACACGATGGTTCCGGTGACCGAGTGGGAGTCGTTCTCGGAAAAGAACGGCCTCAAGGGTTCGGTCCAGTTCCTGCCGCTGAAAGAGGTTATCGAAGCGCTCGTGCAGCTCTACAACGCGCGCGAGTCTGCCAAGCAGGTCATCTACGAAACCATGGGCATTTCCGACATCCTGCGGGGCGCCACGCAAGCCTCTGAGACGCTAGGCGCGCAAAAGCTCAAGGCAGAATTCGGTTCCATGCGTATGAGGCAGTCGCAAGAGGACGTGGCGCGGTTCGCGACCGATCTACTGCGCATGAAAGCACACATCATCTGCACGTTCTTCTCCGATGACACGATTCTGAAGATGAGCGGGGTGGATCTCACGCAGGATGCAGAACTTGCGCAACAGGCTATCGCGCTACTGCGCCGGGGGCCGCTCAAGGATTTCCGCATCGAAGTGAACGCCGACACGCTGGCGCAACTGGACGAGTCGAAGGAACGCGAGGAACGGGTCGAGTTTCTGAAGGCGACTGGCTCATTCCTCGAAAAAGCACTCCCCGTCATCCAGGCGCAACCGGAAGCCGGGCCGCTGCTGGGCGAAATGCTCATGTTCGGCATCCGGGGGTATCACGTCGGGCGCTCCATAGAGGCGACCTTCGAGCGCGCTATGTCGCAGATGGGGCAGGCACTGCAGCAGCCCAAGGGACCGCCCCCGGAAGTGCAGGCAGAGCAGGTCCGTGTCGAAGCACAGGCACAGTCCGAGCAGACCCGCCAGCAGTTCGAAATGCAAAAGTTTGCGCAGGAACAAACCATGGAGCGCGAACGCATGCATGGCGACTGGGCACTGGAGCGCGAAAAGGACGAACGCAACATCATGGCCGAGCGCGACAAGCACGCCATGCAGCTTCAGCACGACCGGGACACGATGGGCATGCAGATGCAGAACCAGTCACAGATGGAAACTACAAAGACCGAGGCGAACAAGGAAATCGAGGGCAAGCGCATCGAAGCGTCCGCCAAGCCCGCCGTGAGCATCGACGGCAAGGACGCGATCGACAACGTAGCGAACGAACTGCGCGGCATGGCGCAGATGCAGGGCGCGGGAATGATGCAGATGATGCAGGCCCAGGGCGAGCAGATGGAAAAAGTGATGGGCGCCATTGCTGATGGACTGGGAGCAATGGCGCAGGCGATGGAGAAGTTCAACGCCACCGCGCAGTTAATGACGGCGCCGCGGGAAATCGTGGTCGATCCCAGAACGGGACGTAAGCGCGTCCAGACGGTGATGCAGTAATGGTCGATAACGTACAGCTCAACGCAGGCGCTGGCGGCCAACCATGATCATCTCTAGCACCTACACAATCGGCCACCCGCAGATTGACGGCCGCGTCTACGTGGACGAAACGCACGTTACGGACGAAGGCGAGCGAGTGACGTTATGCACTACCAGCGGCATTCGTGAAGTGAAGGTGGTGCCACAATGAGAATTGCCGGCCACGAGGTCCTGCACTGCTTCGGGGTAGAGCACTCATGAGAATCGCTGGCGGCATTCAACTCAGCCCGACGCAGAACCTGATTGCGAACGGGATGCAGGCGAGCGCCAGGAATGCTGCGGCTTCTTCGTATTTGCCCTCAGACAATCCGGCTTCGCTCGTTGCGTGGTTTCGTATGGGCGTAGGGGTCACCGTCACTGGTGCAGGTGTTTCTACATGGGCAGATCAATCGGGCAACGGAAACGATCTGTTGCAGGCCACTGATACAAACCGTCCAGCCTACGACGGTTCGGCAATCATTACATTCGATGGCGCTGACAATTTTATGAGATGTGTTGCGTTCACGCTGAATCAGCCGACTCAAGTTTCGATGTTGATGAAGGAAATTACCGGCGGGAATACAAAACTTTTTTGTGACGGGAACATCGCAGACACGCTAGACATTTTCCAAGTCAGCGTCGCCAGTAGCGCGATTCGGCTTTATGCCGGAGCTTTAGGCCCTACAAACTCAGTGGGGCATGTAGGTAGTTTCATGGTACTCACAGCTCTTTTTAGTGGCGCAGCGTCGTCACTATTGATTAATGCGGACACGCTTGCAACAGGCAATGCGGGAGCTAATAACGCAGGAGGTTTCACCCTTGGTTCCGCCGCTGGCGGGGGGGACTTATCTAACATCGCCGTTAAGGAAATCATTCTTCGTGACGTGGATGACGCGGCGATCCGCGCTGACGACCACGCTTACCTGCAGACGCTATGAGCCTATCGGACTAAGCCATGCACCAATACGCAACCCTCGAGGACACTTTGTACTTCGGTTTCGCCGCGAATCTGACGAGCGGCGCGGCGGGAGATGGCGCAACGCCCCTCTTCGATGTGCGCCTATGTGGGGCGGCAGCGGACGCCGCTCCAGTCTTGAGTGGCACGCCTACGCTACTCACGCACGCGAACTACTCCGACGGCCTGCATGAGGTAGCGATTGCGGCGACTGCGGCAAATGGTTTTGCTGCCGGGAACACCTATCTCGTGTTCGTCACGCTGACGATTGATTCGGTGACGCCGGCCGCGATGATTGGGAGTTTTCGGCTTGCGCCCGTGCCGGCGAATGCAACGCAACTTTCGGGGGACTCTACCGCGGCAGACAACGCCGAGGCGTTCTTCGACGGGACCGGGTATGCGGGGACGAATAACGTCATCCCGACAGTAACGACCCTCACTGGGCACACCGCACAGACGGGTGATTCTTATGCCCTTGCCAACGGCGCAAATGGCTTCGTTGCAATCAAAGGGGACACAGCAGCCGTCAAAACTAAGGCCGATAGCCTTACCTTCACGGTGGCAGGCCAAGTAGACGCCAATATTCAGTATATCAACGACGTGCAGATTCAAGGCGCTGGCGTTGAAAACGCCGACGAATGGAGGCCCGTATGAGTGCCTGGGGAGAGCGTTGGGGAGAACGTTGGGGGGGCCGATGGGGCGCAGTCGGTGCTGTTGCGCGTGGTGGCGGTTGGGCATGGCCCGCCAAGCGCGAGAAGCGGCGCAAGCGGGAACGCGAAGATGCCGAGGAACGCAGAAAACTCATTGAAGCCATCGTCGCAATGGCGATGGGGCTGGATCCTGAGCCTCTGCCCATCACGGCGAAAACAGAAGTTCTGCAGGCGATCAAGCCGTACACCGAGCAGCAGAAACGCTCGGTCAAAAAGGCCCTTGCTCCACTGAAGGTGGATCTTCCGGCCATCCTGCGCGACGACGGTGTGATGGAGCGGGTGTTGGCGATCTACCGTGATCTGGAAGAAGAGGACGAGTTACTGCTACTGACATGAACACGACCGAACTTGAGCAATTGGCTGCCACCGTTGCCGCGCGCTACGACGCGGAATCGTGCGGACTGAAAATGGAAGATCAGTTCGTGATCTTCACGTTTCACAAGGGGCAGAACACGACAAAAGTGCGTGTTTTCGGAACATCTGATCACATCGAGGAGCAAATCGCATGGACCCTGAAATGAAAAAAGGCATGGACAAGGGCAAGAAGCACAAGGCGATGAAGAAGATTGCCGATGCGCTGATGCGCAAGCCTCCGATGCGCAAGATGCAACCGATGCAGCCCGCCGAAATGATGATGCCCGGCATGATGGGGCGCCCGAAGGGGATGTAGGAGACGCCGCCATGAGCGACCAACGGAAGAAAGTAGTCGATGCGCTCGTCGGCAAACCGAGCGTACTGAACATACCGTACTACGCGGCAGATCCAGGTCGTTTCGGTCCTAGTGGCAACCAGACCGGGCAACCGATGATCCCTGGAGCAAATCGCCACGATATCGGCATGTATCCGTCCGCTGCGCGCAGCCAACTAGTGCCGAACCCAAACTGGTATCCGGGCAGTCCGCTGCCGCAAATGATTCCGGCAGATATGGCGGAAATGTTGCAACGCATCCAGCAACAAGGTGGCCAGCCATGAGCGACCCGTTTGCCCAATTTATGGAAATGTGGGTTCCGTCCGTGGGGATCGAAAACGCCTTCGAGTCGTGGGGGTTGAAGCAGGAGGAGCGGGGGGCGCACTACGTCATGCCAGACATCGAGCCGTTCCGGGATCCCTCCGGGGCCTATATTTCCGGGCGCAGGGCTTGGCGGGAATACCTGAAAAGTACCGGAACTACAGAATTGGGCCACGGGGATCTCCAGCGTCAGACCGAACGCCGGATTTCCGAGTTTCAGGACCGCAAGGGGCGCTTGGAGCGCGCTTCCCGCCTCGCCCCGGTATCACCCATTCCACAGCAGGCGGCGCCCGTAGGGCCGTCTAGAACCGCCGCACGGGTCATGGAACGGCTGCACGGAAGGCCCGCGCCAGACCGCCCGACCCTCATAAAGATCGCGATCGAAGAAAGGATGCGTAAATAAATGAGCGAACTGATCCCCGTGACCGAAGATCCAGGCGGCGCGCAGCCGCTTGACCCGAGCGTAGACCCGGCGCCGCAGGTTCCGGTCCAGCCGCAGGCGGACGCGAAGCCCGTCTCGCGCCGCGACGCCATCGCTGCCGCGCTGAAGGACAAGCAAGCCGCGAAAGCCGCTCCAGCAGCTCCAATTGAGGCGGTGAGCCCCACCCCAGATCCGCGCCCACGCGACCCAGCCACGGGACGATTCGTGAACAAGGACGGCTCGCTCGCCGCGCCCGACCCTGGAGCTGCCGCAGCAGCCCAGCCAGCGATCAGCCGCAAGCCCATGCCCAAGGCATGGAAGCAGGACTACGCGCCCAAGTGGGACGCGATGGACCCGGAACTGGCGAACTTCCTTGCCGAGCAGGAGGAGCGCCGCGAGCGCCAGGTCATGGAAGGCGTGAGCCAGTACAAGACGCGAGCCCAGGAACTGGAGCCGATCATGCAGGTCATCGGCCCGCGCGCACAGTCACTCGCACAGCAATACGGCTCCGCAGAGCGCGGAATCGAAACCCTTTTCCAACTGTCCGACGCTGCCAGCCAGAACCCGCTTGGTTTCATCCAGTGGTTCGCGCAGCAGCGCGGCATTGATCTTCGTAGTCTGGTGCCTCAAGCACAGGCGCAACAGCCGGTCATCGATCCAGCGACCGGCCAGCCAGTAGCACAGCAACCGGCCCCTCAAGGCCAAATGCCCGACCTTACGCAGTATCTCCAGCAGGCACTTCAACCCGTCCTGCAAAAGACTTCTGCCATGGAACGGCAACTGCAGCAGTTCACGACAGCGCAATCTGCGGCCGAAACGTCTCAACGCGAGCAGGCCGTCAATTCCTTCTTCTCCGAAGCCGACGCAACCGGAACCGTCAAGTTCCAAATCGACGACGACGCAATGGACGAGTTCGCAACGCAAGTGCAGTTCCAGCGGGCAACGCATCCCGACTGGGACTATCGCCGCGTTCTCGAACAGTCCTACGAGGCCCTGACTTGGACGAACGAAACACTTCGTACCAAGCGCCTCAACGCCGATCGCGAGCGCTCGGAAAAGGAACGCAAGGAACGCGAAGCGCGTGAACTCGCTACCAAAAAAGCCGCTGCGGTGAGCGTGAAGGGTGCGCCCGGAACGTCGCCAGCAGCATCCATCGATCCGACAAATCGCCGCGCCGTCATTGAACGCGCAGTGGCGAACTTGTCAAGGTAAAGGAGTTTGCAATGGCTTTTGCCAATGCTGACATTTCGGACATCGTCGCTACAACGATTCAAAGTCGTTCTGGCGTGATTGCCGACAACGTTTGATGAACAGACGTTGTAAAACCGCGTGAATACGGTGAACGCTGAAATGCCAATACCGTGCCAAGCGCTCCAGGAATGGTGCGACGGCGTAACGACTAGGCCATGGAGTCCAGACCGGACAGTAAAGGCCCACGAGCGCGCGGAGCTTGCTAAAATGCATCTACCAGAGAGGGGAATCCTGAATGGTAACGATCTATGCTTTGACTTGTCTTGCCAATGGGAAAGCCTACATAGGTTGCACCAGAGGCAAAATCGGCAAGCGCTTCAGAGAACACCGCTGCAATTTGGATGCTGGGAAGCATTCGGAGAAACTACTGCTCGCCGACTGGCGAAAGTACGGACAGCAGATGTTCAGAATGGAAACGCTTTTCGAGCTAGAGGAAGACGCGTCCCTGCATGTGTTGCGCGGAATGGAGAAGTACGCCATGAAGCGCTTCAAGGAATTAGGTCTTCTCTACAACACGAACGAGTCATCTTTCGAGCCAGTGAGGGCGGCAACGCTCAACGGGTATGCGAAAGGCGCTGTGGTCGTTGGTCGCAAGTGGACACCGGAAGCCAATCGAAAGCGCAGTCTTGCGCAAAAGGGCATTCCGAAAAATCACGGCCACAAGATCAGTGCAACGAAAAAACTTCTTGGACAAAAGCCATCTCCGGAAGCTGCTCGGCTCGGTGGGATAGCTACCTGCAAGAAGCGCTGGCAAGCTGTGAGATAGTCTCGTCTGCATCGAATACAAGATGCAGGCATCGGATAAAGAGCCGGTGCATTAAGACAACGACGCACAACAACGCCCTCCTCACGCGGCTAAAGAGGCGCGGGAATTTGAAGCCGTTTTCCGGCGGGAATCAGATCCTCCAGGAACTGTCGTTCTCGTCGAACACCAACGCGATGTACTACAGCGGCTTAATACACTAGGCCCGCTTAAATGTTGCGCCAGCTAGTAACAATGGACGGTCGATGAAAAACATTTTCCACAAGTTGCATGACTTGCAGAGCGTTTGTGAATTGCTGCGCTCATTTGGTCCTCCGCAACTTACCGGAAGAATGTGATCGAGTTGAAGATGATCAACGCCAGCACACCAAGCGCAAATGTTCCCAGTCCACTCTCTACGTTGATAGGGAGTGAAGGAACGTCTCCAACGTTTCGGCATGCCGCCGAGCTTGGCTTTGGACGCTGCGCAAGCCTCAAGCATTTTGTCCCTGTTGTCGAGCCAACGCTGTTTCATGAGAGCGCTTTTCGCGGCGCGATATTCGGCGGTTGGGACGTAAGTGCTAGGTTTCCCGCGTTTGGGACTCGGTCGCCCTTTGTTATGCAGGACAATTCTCTGAATAGTTTCGGAGTCATGCGTTTTCCCCCAGAAGGGATTTCGCTCGCCTCTGAAAGCCTCGCTTTTACATGTGGGAGAACAGCAAGTATTGAACCCGTGTTTTCGAGCGAGATAGTTCGCGGCCCGGTAGATCATTGTTCCGCAAACGCAGCAGGGAATTTCTCGTCCAGTTCTAGGTGGTGCCATATAAGTGATAACGGAGTGAAGTCGGTGGAACACCCACTATACGATAACGTATCGTGCGGGTCAATACCGAGCCAAGCGCGTCAGGAATGGCGCGAAGGTGTAACGACTAGGGCATGGAGTCCAGAACGGACAGTAAAGCCCCACGAGCGCCCCGCCCGCAAGGGAAGAGATAGTCTGAGCTGCAAGGTAACTTGCAGAAGCGCGGATAAAGAGCCGCGCGATAACACAACTGACCAAACCCTCAACGTCAATCCGCAGGACGTGATTTCCGCGTCGGCTTGGGACATCAAGCAGGCGGCGTGTTCTGTCACGATCTCTGGTCTGGAGCAAATCCAGAACAGCGGCCCCGAGCAGATCATCGATCTGATCGATGCGCGGATGGACGTTGCGGAATCTTCGCTGAACAACCTCATCTCGACTGGCGTGTATAGCGACGGCACGGGCACGGGTGGCCTTCAAGTCACCGGCCTGCAAGCCATCATCGCGAATTCGCCCTCGACTGGGACGGTCGGCGGGATCAACCGCGGCAATTACAACTTCTGGCGCAACCAGACGTACGACTTCTCAGCCTCAGCCGGCGCCTCGGCCTCTGCGAGCAACATTCAGGTGGGTTTCAACACCCTCTGGGCGTCCTGCACGCGCGGTCGCGATACGCCCGACTTGGTGGTGCTGGATAACGTGTTCTGGGGTTTCTACCTCGCATCGCTGCAGACGAATCAACGTTTTGCGGGCGATTCCGAGCTTGCGAACCTCGGCTTCACGACCATCAAGTACATGAACGCCGACGTGGTATTGGACGGCGGGGTGGGCGGGGATGCACCAACGAATCATGCGTATTTTGTCAACTCGAAGTTTCTGTTTTTCCGCCCGTACCGCGAGCGGAATTTCGTGGCTTTGGGCGACGAGCGCATGTCCACCAACCAAGATGCTGTCGTCCGGCTGATCGGCTGGGCAGGGAACATGACCTGCTCGGGCGCGCAGTACCAGGGCGTGGCGATCGAATAGGGGAGATATCACATGGCAACCAATCATGTCGTGCAAGACGGTTCCATCGGTATCGACCTGAACTATATCGGGTCGGCGCGTACTTTTGGTCTCGGCCAGACGGTCAAAGGCGACGGCGGTTCTGAATTCATGTATGTGCTGTTCAACAGTGCAGTGAATCAGGGCGGTCTCACCAAGATCGAGGCAGGCTATTTGGGCTCTGCTTGTACGGGGGCCAATGAAACAACCTCAATGAACCGACTGGGGTTTGCTCAAACGACGTTTGCGGCCTCTCAGTATGGCTTCCTCGCTCTGGCGGGGCAGAACGTGCTGGTGAGAACGTTAGGCGGCGCAGCCTTCAAGGGTGAGGCGCTTTACACCACCAGTACCTTGGGCGCGATGTCAACGGCAACGGCATCATCGACCGAGTTTCAGGTGTGGGGCGTGTACCTGCAATCATCGGTGTCCGCGACTGCGGCGACGGCGACGGTTTCAACCGCAGCCGTGTCGTATCCGTTCCTCAGGAAGCCGAAACTGTAACCAGGAACCGGGGGCCGAAAGCTCCCGGTTTTTCAATAAAGAAAGGATGGATTGATGAGTAACGTGCAACAGGCAGTTCAAAGTGCGCTGTCTTCTCTGGGCCCGCAACCCAAGAAAGTGAAGCGCGCGTTCTACGATTTTCGGGTGAGCCCGTATTCCTTCGACTTCGCTATCTTTCTCATGGCGGCGCGCTCGCAGGAGTGCGACGAGATCGTGATCGTACCAGGCGCGCGCATGGTGATGGGCCATGACGGGCAGCCTGTCGAGTTCCAGAAATGCACCCCTGGCGAGCAGGAATACCGCCTGAACGCCATCATTAAGGGTCTTTGCCCCAAGGCGATTGTCTGCCAGACGATCGGTGAGGCAAGGAGTCTTTGGCACGAGGACTGTTTCCCGCCCGGCTACACGATCGACAGGCCGGTGGCTGCGCACACCATGGGAACGATCCTGAAGCAGTTGCGCATCCTGCCCTTCATGCCCTCGAAAGAGGCGACGGCTGAATGCGCCGCAGACGGCTGGAACGAGCCGAAGATGGTCGTTATCACCATCCGGTACTCGAAGATCAAGAGCGGGCGCAATTCCATTGTTCCCGAGTGGGTGAAAGCAGCCGACTGGATGAGGTCCGCGGGGCTTGTTCCGGTATTCGTCCCAGATACCGACGTGCCAGATATGGAGTTCGTCGGCGCGGACGGCTACAAGCACCTGTCCTGTAAAAAGGCGTGCCTGGACGTGCAGTACCGGCTCGCCCTGTACGAAAAGGCGTACCTCAACATCGGGGTGAACAACGGCCCGATGGCGCTCAATATGTTCTCGCGCCGGCCGATGCTGTACTTCCGTCCGATTACGCACGGCTACTACGAATCAACAGAGCCGTTCTGGCGAGCGAATGGAGTGCCGGTGCGTTCTCAGTTGCCATGGTTCTCCCCCCTGCAGCGGATCATCTGGGAGGGGATGGACGATTTCCAGAACATCAAGGTGAACGTGGAGCGCTGGCTCGCAGCCAGCGATGGCAAAGACGAGTGGCCGCTTGCGGTTGCGCCCAGTTACCCGATTGTCGGAGTGCTGGACGGAGACGTGCGCGGGCGCCACATGACTACCGCGGCGCGGATCGCCAAGGAACGCGGCTGGAAGCAGATGGTCCGCAAGGCCCATGGCGACGGCATGATGAGCATTGTTTGCTTCGGGCCATCGCTTAAGGACACATGGCGCGAGATCAAGCGTCCGATGATGACCATTTCCGGGGCGCACGAGTTCCTGTTGGAGCGCGGCGTCGTCCCCGAGTACCACGTGGACTGCGACCCGCGCGAGCACAAGGCGAAAATGTGCAAGGGTGCCCACAAGGACGTGAAGTACCGCATGGCGACCTGCTGTCACCCCCTTTGGTGGGACATACTGAAAGACCAGGACGTGGAACTGTGGCATCTGCACAACGACGAGCATAGCGAGACGTGGGTACGCAAGAACGATCCTGGCGCAAACATGCTGGGCGGCGGCTCGACGGCTGGAATGCGAGCACTGGAAGTCGCCTCCATGCTCGGCTACCGGCGCTTCGAGGTCCACGGCATGGACTGCTCCTGCACGGGCCCTGGCGAGCGCCACGCTGCGGAGCATCTTGGCAAGAAGCAGAACGAGGTCGAGGTGTCGGTCGATGGACTGTGGTTCCTTTCCACCCCGCAGATGGTCGAATCGGCCAAGGAAATGATTACCTTCATCCAGAACTACGATTGCGAGATCAAGTTCCACGGGTGGGGGTTGCAGCAGGCGATGGTGAAACACTTTACGCGGCGGTTCGTGGTCATTGACCTTCCCGCCAACGACAACGTATTTGAAAGGAAGAGCGCATGAACATGAACGTGAATGTAAGCGACGGTGCCTGGATGACTCAAACCGCGCAGGGCTGGATGCCAGGGACCAGACAGACCCGCATCTCGTTCTACGACAGGGAAGTGCAGAACCTGAAGAGAACCGAGGAAGAGGGGCGCCCGATTTTCGACATGGTGGTGTTTATCAAGAAGGTTCCGCCTGGCGACAAGCTGCTCGAAATCGACAGGAAGGCCAGCAAACGCGACTTCATGCAGTACCCGCAGGAGTACGAGCTTTACAAGAAGCACGCCACGACTCCGGTAGTCGGCACTCCCCTGACGGCATGGCCGGTGATGACGCGCGCCCAGGTGGCCGAACTGCACGCGATGAATATCCTCACGGTCGAGGACCTTGCGAACCTGCCGGACGGCTACGGCCAGAAAATGATGGGCTTTCAGAACTGGAAGCAAAAGGCGCAGTCGTTTCTGCAAGCGGCGAAGGGCCAGGGCGAATTCGAGCGTTTGCAGGCGGAACTCTCCAAGCGCGACGAGGAAATCGCCCGCATGAAGGCAAACGAGAACGCCTCGGCGGAACTGATGCGCTCCATGCAGGCGCGGCTCGAGGCCATTGAGGCAGAACAGCAAGCCGCCAAAAGCGACGGCAAGGCCCGCAAGGCATCTGTAGCGATCTAGGAGTTCAGCCATGCCGCTCAATCTCCTCCTGACCGTCCAGCAAGTCTATGACGAGCTGGGCCTGACGCGCCCGAATTCGGTCATCGGCAATAGCGACCAGCAGGTACGGCAGATGCTCGCTTTCACTAATAAGGTCGGGCGCGATCTGGTGAGGGATTTCGAGTGGCGGCGAATCATCCGCGAGAACATCTTCGAGACGACTGCAAGCCGTGGCGGGACCGCTCTCGTATCGAGCGCCAACACTCTGACCGGGTTCTCCTCGGCATCGTCCCTCGCAGCAACCGGGGACGTGGTGACCGGCTCGGGTATCCCGCAGTGGGCCGAAGTGACCGTCGTCACCGAGACGCAACTGACCCTGAACGTGCGTTGCACCGGAAGCGCCTCGGCAACGACCTCCTGCACCTTCGCCCGCCAGTACTACGATCTGCCGGCGGACTTCGACCGGCAGGTATCGCGCACCCAGTGGGACCGCTCCGACCATCGCATCATGTACGGGCAGAAGTCGCCCCAGTTGTGGCAATGGCTGAAGGGCGGCATCGTGACATCAGCCCCGTACTACCGCTACCGGCTGCGTGGCAACCGCATGCAGATCAGCCCGGTGCCGGGCTCGCGGTTGGTGTTGGCAAACGAGTACATCTCCAGTCGCTGGATTTCGAGCTCGACGGCGGCAGACCCGACGCTTTCTACCTATGCGGCCGATACCGACCTGTCGGTGTTTCTTGACGACGTGATGGTGAACGGCATCAAGTTTCACTTCCTGAAGGCGAAGGGGCTGGAATTCGCCGTGGAGCTGGGCGAGTTCAACCGCTCGCTCTCATATGCCAAGGGCCAGGACACGCCGGCTGAAAACCTGTCACTCGCGCCAGAGCCGGCGGACATCCTAATCGGGCAGATCAACATTCCGGACAGCAACATAGCGCTCTGACATGCTCAAATCCCTTGCCCAGCGCAGACGCCAGAACGGGATCGTGGAGTCCTTGCCTGCCCCTATCGGCGGCTGGAACACCAAGGACCCGATCGCCCGCATGGACGCGCGCTATGCGCTGGACATGGAGAACTGGTTTCCGCTGCCGGCGGACGTGATGCTGCGGCAGGGCTTTTCCGATCAGGTTACGGTCATCCCGAACGGCCAGGTCGAAAGTCTGATGGCCTACTCGGCGCCATCTGGCACGGAAGCGCTGTACGGGGCTGCGGGCGGGGCGATCTACAACTGCACGCAGGCCACCGCCACGGCCTCGGTGGCGGCTTCCGGCTTCGCCAACGCCCGCTGGGAGCACACGAATTTCACCAACACGGGCGGCACGAGTTACCTCCTGTGCGTGAATGGGGCGAACGGGCTACGGTCCTTCGACGGCTCCGCATGGGGCCAGCAAGCTATTTCCGGAACCACGGCGAGCGAATTTACCTCGATCACACAGCATAAGCGGCGCCTGTGGTTCACCAAGGACAACACGCTGGAGGCGTGGTATCTGCAGACGGTGGACGCCATCGCTGGAACGGCCTCCCGGATCGATCTGTCCGCGTTCTGCCGGCTGGGCGGGGAGTTGATGGCGATCACCGGCTGGACGCTGGATGCCGGTGAAGGCGTCGATGACTACTGGGCTGCGGTCAGTTCGCAAGGCGAGATCATCGTCTACAAAGGCACCGACCCGAGCGCAGCGAGCACTTGGGCGATGGTGGGCCGCTGGGAAGTCGGCAAACCCATGTCCCGGCGCTGCTTCGCCAAGTTCGGCGGGGACGTTCTGTACCTCGCCGAAGATGGGATCTGGCCGCTGGCGGCACTGCTCTCGACGGATCGTACCCGCCCGACGCTTGCTCTCTCGGACAAGATCGTGGACGCCATCCGAAGCGCCTCGGCGAGTTATCGCTCCAATTTCGGCTGGCAGATCCTGTTCTGGCCGCGCCAGACGATGGTGCTCACCAACATTCCCGTCAACACGGGCTCCAGCCAACGCCAGTACGCGATGAACTCGCTCACCAAAGCGTGGTGCTACTTCACCGGCATCGGGTCGAACTGTTTCGAGGTCTATCAAGGGAACCTGTATTTCGGCGGCAACGGTCTCGTGTCGCGCTTCTGGAACACCTTTGCCGACGACGGTAACGCGATCACCGGAGACGTGAAGCAGGCGTTCCATTATTTCAAGTACCGCGGCGGGAAGCAGTTCACGATGGCGCGGCCCATTCTGCAGACGAACGGGGCCCCGGCAACTTCCTTCGGCGTGAACACGGATTTCGCCGACGACAACGTGCTATCCACATTGACGTTCAGCCCCACGTCTTACGGGGTTTGGGATACGGCCACATGGGACAACGGCATCTGGGGCGGCGGCCTGAACGTCAACCGCAACTGGCAAGGGCTTTCAGGGACAGGCTTTTGCGCCGCGCCTAGACTGCGGGTGCAATCAAGCGGGATTGAGGTGCATTGGAGTGCGACCGATATCGTGTACAAGCCGGGGGCTGTTCTGTGAAGCAGATTTTCGCCCAGCCGAAGGAAGCGGTTGCGGCGTTCGTCGCGCAGCGGGTCGCAAGCGAAGGCTTCGGCGACTACACCGCGATCGGACTGGCTGAGGATGGCCAGATGCTAGCTGGCGTGATCTACAACAACTTCACGCGGGCGAGTCTTTGTATGCACGTCGCTGCGGTGGAAGGCAAGCGCTGGCTCACGCGCGATTACCTGCGTGCGTGCTTCGAGTACCCATTCAATCAATTGGCGGTGCGGACAGTGATCGGGCTGGTGCCGAAGAAAAACAAGCAGGCGCGCAAGTTCGACGAAAAGCTGGGCTTTCACCTGACCGGCTGTGTACCCGACGGCATGCCCGCTGATGACGTGCTGGTCTACACCATGACTCGCAGGCAGTGCCGCTGGTTAGAGAAGAGGAATTGACATGGGAATGGGGAAAAGTTCAAGTCCTAGCCCGCCCGATTACATGGGCGCCGCGAAGGCGCAGGGCACTGCCAATCTCGACGCGGCGCGCCTATCTGCGCGGCTGAGTAATCCGAACGTTACCAATCCGCTCGGGACGCAAACTGTCACATGGGGCGGCGCGCCATCTTTCGATGAAACCGGCTACAACGCTGCGATGGCTGGCCGGAATGCGGGCGGCGGGCGCTGGGTGCCAGGCGACACCGAGAACCCCACTCGCTGGGAACAGGACGCTCCCGGCGCCGCTCCCACGCGCGAGCAGTTCACGACCTACGGGGACCAGCCCAACATCACGCAGACGCTTACCCCGCAGGGCCAGAGCCTCTTTGACCAGCAATTGCGGATCAGCCAGTCGCTCGGGGATACGGCTGAATCCGGTTTGGATCGCGTGCGCGGATCGACTGCGCAGCCGTTCTCGCTCTATGGCCTACCAAACAGAGTAACGGACATCGGACGGCAGGATTTCACTTCGAACGTGAATGCTGCTCCGGTGCGCTTCGATACGGGCTACAACCAGCCGATCCAATACGGTCTCGGCGATGCGGGGCAGATCCAGCGCGGAATCGGTGATGCGGGACAGATCCGGCGGGGAATCGGCAACGCCGGGAATATCCAAGGCGGATTGGATTATTCCGGCGCTCCGCGGCTACCCGGCGTAGATGACTTCTCGGCTGACCGGCAGAGAGTCGAAGAAGCGCTTATGTCGCGCCTCACGCCTCAGTTCGGACGCGATGAGGAGGCCCTTCGTACCAGACTGTCGAATAGCGGCCTCATGCCGGGCACGCAGGCGTGGAACACGGAGATGGATGCACTGAACCGTGGTCGCACGGATGCCCGCATGCAGGCGATTCTTGCTGGCGGCGGGGAGCAATCGCGCCTCTTCGGCTTAGGACTCGGCGCTCGGCAGCAGGCGGTTGGAGAAACGACTACAGCGGGTCAGTTCGCCAATCAGGCGCAGGGGCAACAGTTCGGACAGAATCTTGCCGGTGGTCAGTTCGCTAATACCGCGCAGCAGCAGGCTTACAACCAACTGCTCAATTCTGGCAATTTCGCCAATACCGCACAAGCGCAAGCGTTCGGACAACAGCTCGCGGGCGGCAATTTCGCCAACCAAGCCCAGGCGCAGGGTTACGGGCAGGCGCAGGGCAATCTTGCCGCCTACAACGCCGCTCAGGGGCAGCAGTTCGGCCAGGGGTTGCAGGGGGCGAACCTGCAGAATCAGGTTGCGCAGGCGCGGATTGCGGAGGCGCTGTCGAACGCTGGCCTTGCGAATCAGGGGCGGCAGAACGAAATCCAGGAGCAGATGCTGGTACGCAACCAGCCGCTCGCGGAGCTGAACGCGCTGCGGACGGGCGCGCAGCCGACCATGCCGCAGTTTCAACCGTACCAGGGCGCGAACGTTGCTCCTGCGCCAATCATGCAGGCGACTGGCCAACAGGCTGCTTGGGACCAGAATCTCTACAACCAGGGCGTCGGGCAGCAGAACGCGCTTACGTCTGGCCTTTTTGGTATTGGACAAGCCGGTATGTACGGTTGGAACCCGTTTGGCTTCGGGAGATAAGCGATGCCTCAACCTCAGCAATTCAGCTTTACCGGCCCCTACAGCGCAGAATACGCCGACATCGAGCGGCGCCGCAAGATCGCCGAGATGCTGCAGGCGCAGTCCATGCAGCCGCTACAGGCCTCCCCTACGCCTCCGGGCGGCTTCACCGTGCCCATCAGCCCGTTCCAGGGCTTCGCCAAGATCGCGCAGGCACTGGCGGCGAGCAAGGGCATGGAACGGGCAACGGGCGAGCAGAAGGCGCTGGGGGAACGCTACACGCGGGAACGGGGCGACGCAGTATCTAGGGCTTTGGAAGCCGGCCAAGGGCGCCCGGCGGTTCCCGAGCAATGGATGAGCGAGGGCGAGGACGAACGGTTGCAGCCGGAACAGGCGGCTGTTCCACCCGATCGCACGAAGGTCTATCAAGCCCTCATGGGCAGTCAATTCCCCGACCTGCAAACGGCGGGTATGACCGGAATGCTGAAGGCGCAGGAGCCGTTCAACTTGCGAGAGGGCGAAATCAGGATGGGGCCGAGCGGGCAGCCGATCGCAAGCAACCCTAAACCGGCCCAGCCCTATTCGATGTCTCCAGGACAGACCCGGTTCGATTCTGGAGGGAATCAAATAGCGTCCATGCCGCAGGCGCAACAACCCTACACGCTGGCTCCAGGACAGGCCAGGTTTGATTCTGGCGGCAATCAAGTGGCTTCCATGCCGGACCGAGCTGCCAATGCTTGGGGCGAACCGTATCAGATGGGCGGCGCATGGGTGCAGAAGAACTCCGTTACGGGCGAGGTGCGCCAAGCAGTAGGGCGCGAGCCGCGCGGCCCGACCGTCATCAGCCCGCCGGCAGTTACGGTCACGCAGATTATCGATCCAGCGAACCCAAGCCGGATGATCAATGTGGACGCCCGCGTGTACCGCGGCGGCTCTGTGGGATCTCCAGGAGTGATCGGGATTTCAGGCCGAGAAGGCGATGCCCAGAAGCGCGAGAACAAGCGGCAATTCAACATGCAGGGCATCGGCCAGACCATCCAGCAGGCCGAGGACCTTCTGAGCGGCACAGAACGTCTCGATGGCGGCGTGACGCGCCAAGCGCCCCTGCCGACCGGGAGCGGACTCGGCAACGTCGTGGACATCGCCGCGGGTTGGGTCGGAGCAAGTCCGTCAGGCTCAGTGCAGGCGCAGCAGTTGAAGGCCATCGGTGGGGCGCTCACCGCAAAGATGCCCAGGATGGAGGGGCCGCAGTCTGACCGGGACACGGCACTCTACAAGGAAATGGCTGCCGAGCTAGGCAATCCGAGCGTTCCGATAGCGCGCCGCAAAGCCGCGCTGGAAACGGTCAAGCAGCTTTGGCAGAAATACGAGCGGCTGAATCCGGACGCCTTCGAGGACAGACGCCAGACAGTTACTCCCGCTAGCCCAAAGTTCCTTGGATTCGAGCCATAAAATGCCAGTCGCCCGCTTCCAAATGCCGGATGGTCGGGTTGCACGCTTCGAGGTGCCAGAAGGTACGACGCCCGAGCAGGCGCAGACCATGATTTCGGGGATGGTGTCGTCGCCAGATCCATTGTCACAAACTCCAGCGTTGTCTCCTGAACAGATCGCCGCTCAAACCAAACGTGCGGCCGTATCCAGTTGGCGCGGCGAAAACCCTGTTAAAGCAGGAATCGCCGATTTCACTGCTGGCGCAAGCGGACTTATGCGTGGCGGGGCGAATCTTGTTTCACCTGGGCTTGGCGAACGGATATGGCCGACAGCGCCGTCTGCGGATACATGGTCGCGTATGGCTGGCAGCCTCGCCGATCCTGTGGCATGGGGCATTGCAGGGGGCATTCCTGTTGCCGCAGGAAAGGCGATAAGCAAACTAGGGCCTGCTGCGTCCAAAGTTGCCGACGCTTTGTCGCAACGAGTATTAGGGCGCGCTACGCAACGGGCAGCCTCGGGGGCCGCTGCTGGCGGTGCCATAGGCGCTTTATCTGAGGAGGGTTCTGCGCAAGGTGGTGCTGAATTAGGGGCCGCACTGAATGTTGCGCTGCCTCCAATTATGAGCGCAGTGCCGCGCGCCATTACTAAGGTCAAACAAGCTGTTTATCCAACACCTGGCTCGCTCGCAGTAAAAGCCGCCGGTGACAAATACGGTGACGTGATCAACGCATTGAAGACGACGAAGAGTGATGTTCCAGGAGTTAATCTAACCGCTGGCCAAGCATCAGTACCAGCAAATAGCGCAGAATTTGCCGCCCTTCAAAAGCTGGCGGCAGACAAAGACCCGTCTCGTTATTTCGGGCCAATTGGTTCTTCGAGCGTCAAGGGGGGGCAAGAAGCTGCCCGACTGGCAGCACTAAGAACTATCAGCAAAACACCCGATACATTGGAAGACGCTATTCGGCAGCGATCTCTTGCTGCCAAAGCCAATTATGGTGACGCCTTTGATGAAGTCATAAAGCGCGATCCAGAATTGCGTGAACTATGGAAAAATCCTTATTTCAAAGATGAGGTCGGAGAGGCGTGGAAAATCGCGCGTGCTAGAGGGCTGTCTCCACGGAAAAACCTTACGGAATTTCTGCATTTCGTAAAAGAAGGACTGGACGCGCGCATACAGTCGGCAACGCGTCCCGACGCGCCCGCTATATCGAAGGCGGCGCAAACAACGGTGCAAGACGTTAAATCACAGCTAGTTGATTGGCTTGGGACTAGAAATCCCGCCTATGAGAGCGCGCGTCTTGAGCACATTCGTCTTTCTAAGCCTATCAATCAGATGAAATTGGGTCAAGAAATCGAGCGTGCCTTGGTGGCCCCCATTACGGAAGCCGAGCGTGGAGCTTCATTTGGTGGAGCAGTCCGAAAAGCAGAACAGACAATAAGCAAGGCTACGGGACGCCCACGCGTTGAAGATTTGACTCCAGCGCAGCGCAAAGTGATTGATGCGCTCGAATCAGATTTGAAGCGAAACGCAAACTACAAAGAATTGGCGCAGGCAGGGGCATCGAATCTAGAAACCCGTATTGGCGCGCCTCATGCGCCTCCTACCGGATGGTTCCAGCCAATGGTTTCTGCGGCGCGCAGTTGGCTTAATAGCGTGCTTGGGAGTGGTCACGAAAAGGCGCTCGCAAGACTTTCGCCACTAATGAGCCAAAACCCTCAAGACTTTGCGCAATTGATGCAAGCCGCAACACCGCAACAACGCGCAGTAATTGAGTCGTTGTTCTCGCGATATGTTACTGGGGGCTCGATTGTTGGGGGTGCGCCACAACCCTATTTAGAAAGCACGCAGCAATCACCAGAGCGCCGCCGCGTATCCGAGGCGCTGAGATGATGCTATCAGGGAACGAATAGATGAATCTGATGGAATTGATTGCTGATGCCCAGAAGTTGGTGGCCCCACTGCGAGCAACTGGCGCAGTAGCCGCTCGATACCAAACACGGGTACGTCACCCGTTGTATCTCACATGGCGAGGGATGATTGACCGCTGCCGCTACCACAAGCATCCTGCCGCACATCGTTACGTTGGTAGAGGCATTAAGGTATGCGAGCGTTGGCTGTTGCCGCGTGGCGATGGATTCCGTAATTTCTGCGCTGACATGGGGTCACGCCCTGATGGCCATACCTTAGATCGCGTCGATAACGATGGCGGCTATTCTCCTGAGAATTGCCGTTGGGCTCCTGCCAGCGTTCAGTCAGCCAACAGAGTCGCGAACGTATGGGTGGCTTGGAATGGCGAGCGCAAGACGGTTGCTCAATGGGCCGCTCAGTTCGGAATCAAGCAAAACGTACTTGGACGCAGATTCAAAGCGGGGTGGACATTTGAACGAGCTGTCTCACAAGAAAACTACCGCAACGTGACTCATTGCAAACGGGGACATCCTTTATTCGGCGAGAACTTGTATGTCAGCAAGACTGGCGTGCGCCACTGCAAAGAGTGTCAGCGCATACGAAAGCGCCAGTATAGAAAAGAAATAGGAGGTGCCTAGTGGCGTTCAATGGATCTGGGTCGTGGACCCTGCCTGCTGGCCAACCAGTTGTAACCGGAACAACGATATCGTCCACTGTTCACAACGATTTTGCGGACGATATTCAGACGAGTTTCGAGACGACCTATTGCCGTGATGGTCAAGCCACTCCGACTGCGAATCTGCCGTTCGGTGGCTTTCGGCTGACGAACGTTGGCAATGCAACTGCCTTGACCGACGCGGCCCGCTGTTCCCAGGTGCAGAACGGCTCGTACAACGCGCTGTCATCCGTTGCCGGCACGAATACGATTACTGCGGCGACGGTGCCTGCGATTACGGCCTATACGGAGGGGCAGAAGTTCTCGTTTCTGGTGGCCGGGACGAACACAGGACAGCCGACGCTCAACATTTCGTCTGTCGGTGCGGCGCCGATTTTCTGGCAGGGATCTACCGCAACGTCCAGCGCTCTAGTCTCTGGCCGCCCCATCGAAGTCATGTACGTGAGCACATCCAGCGCGACGGGCTTTCACCTGATGGCGCAGAGCGGGTTTTCGCCTGCACCGATGGGACCGTTGCACGTTAGTTCTCTCACCGTCGATCTCACGAGCACGCTGACGGGGGCGGTCTACATCGGGGACACGGCAAACGGCGATCTCACCCTTGGCTTGACCATCAATCAAGGCGCGGCCGACAACCAGATCATTGCCTTTAAGTCGAGCGACGTGGCGCACGGTATTACATCCTCGTTTGAGACCGATACGTTTGGCGCGGGCTACAAGATAGCGATAAGCGGTGGTCTGCGGTGGGTGGGCGCCTCCGTGGGTGCCACGCAGGCCATACGGTTGGACGGCTACAGCGACACGGATGATACCGATAAGACGACTGGCGGGCGTGCCTACGTATATGTCATCGCGGCCAAAAAAACAGGGACAACGATCGGGGCTGTAGGAGCGGACGCCAATCTCTTTGGCATTTCGGATAACGGCACGACTCGCTTCCTGTTCGACGCCGAGGGTTCGGCGCACGCAGACGTGGCGTGGACGACGTTCGACAAGTTCGACGACGTGGCGCTGCTGAATGGATTGGACCTTGAAATGCAACGTCGCGCCGGCAAGCCTATTCAGGCCGCGTTCGGCGAGTGGGTGCGCGAAAGCCGGGATATTCTGCAGCGGGAAGGCATCTTTAATTTTTACGACGACGGCCCGCGAGCCATGATGAACATGACCCGCATGCACATGCTGGAAGTCGGGGCGATTCGCCAGTTGCATCGAGACTTTGGCGTGGTGAAAGCTGGATATGAGGCGCGCCTGAAGGCGCTGGAGGAAAGGCAATGAACGAACCCCAAATCCAGGTGCAACTGATCCTGAACGCAATAGCGAATCAGAGAAATCGCGCGCTGGATGATCTGGCGATGGCACAAGCGAAGATTGAGGTACTTACAGCCGAACTCGCCAAAGCGCTGGCCGAAAAGAAACCCGATGCGCCTCCTCCCACCCCTCCTGCTGCTTAGCGGCTGCGTCGCCTGGTATCCGGCGGCTGACGTGCCGAGCGTGCAGATCGCGAGGCTCGAAACGACATTGGCGGCCGAGTTCTGCGAGGGCCTGCTGGGAGAACCGCGCGCCGCTTGCGCCATTCGCCTGAAAAATACCGATACCGCCCGCTGGCGCTGCGTTGTGGTGATACAGCCAGGGGACGGTAACGCGGCGGCCCACGAAGGCGGGCACTGCCTGGGATTCGACCACTAAGACCAAGGACGCGCCATGAGCACCGAAGATCCCGGAATGCTGAAGCAGTTCCTTGAGTGGGCCTGGTTGCTGGTGCTCGGGCTGATCGGCGTGGTCTGGCACCGGCAGGACGCGCGCATCGACAAGAACGAGCGAATGACCGAGAGCGTAATTTCGCGCAATGAATTCACGGCGCATGAAGCGCGGGACGAACGCGATCGGATCGAACGCCGTGAGGCGGAACGAACGCTCTTCGACAAGATCGACGCGCTTGACGCGAAGATTGACGCCAAGCTCGCCATGATTTTTGATCGCCTCATGGGAGGCGCTAAATGAAGCGCCTCCCCCTGCTGCTGTTCGCGCTGCTCGTGTTGTTCGTGCTGTTTGTGCTGTCCGCTAATGCCACCGAAGACGTGGTGTTGCTCTCGGTGACGCTGCAGCAGACGCCCTGCGCGGCAGAGGTACAGCGTCACATCCCGCCGCAGGCCCGCGAGCGCTTCCTCGCCGGGCAGGGCCGCTACTGGGGCATCGGTTACGCGCTGTGCTGGGCGCCGGACAAAAACGCCATCGTCGTGGTCTGGGAGGACGGCTGGGTGATATTGGTCGGCCGGCAGCGGACGCAGGGTGAAGGTGTATGAATCTCAGTCAACATTTCACCTTGGCTGAACTGACAAACAGCCAACTCGCCGCGCGTTTCGGCATCTTCAATGACCCTCCGATTAATCTGTGGCCGAATCTGCGCAAACTTGCCGCAGCGCTCGAAGAAGTGCGCGTGCTGCTGAACGCGCCGATGCACATCAATAGCGGCTATCGGTGCCTGGAGCTGAACAAACTGCTCGGATCGAAGCCAACCAGCGCGCACGTTCAGGGGCTCGGGGCGGATTTCATCGCGCCGCAATTCGGCTCGCCAGCGCAGGTCTGCGCGGAGATTGCTCGCTCAGACATCGAATTCGACCAAGTAATTTACGAGTTCGGCGCGTGGACGCATCTCGGGCTACGCGACGAGCCGCGCCGGCAGGTATTGACCATCGACGCGAAGGGCGCGCGGTTGGGACTGCCATGATGGAACCCGACCACAAACTGATCGCGAAGCTCGCCGACGCGCTCCACTACGGCCCGACCAGCCACCCGCGCGGGCTGCATTTTGCGACGGAGAAACTGACCGAGGCTTGGAAGGCTGGGTACGAGCAGGGCAAGAAAGACGCGCAGAAACCACAGGAGGCGTAATGTTCGACAAAATCATCGGCGCATTGACGGGCGGTCTGGCGGGTCAAATTTTCGATACTGTGAAGGCGTACTTCCCGCCCGACCTCTCGCCTGAGAAGAAGGCTGAGGCGCAACTTGCCCTGGAACGACTTGCCCTGGATCGCGAGAAGAACGCCAACGACGCCGCGCGTGAGGCCGAGCAGTCGATCAACGAACGCATCCGCGAGCATGAGGGCACGGCCGCTGACCTGAAGACGCTGCCGATTCTGGGGCCACTCATGCTGTTCCTGCGCGGCGCACAACGCCCGTTCATCGGCTACGGGACGATGTATCTGGACTTCCAGGTGTTCTCGGGGGCCTGGAAGCTAGCGAGCGAAACCGAGCAGTCGAGTTTCTGGATCATCAATTTCCTGGTGCTCGGGTTCCTATTTGGTGAGCGGGCGGTCCGAAACGTCGCCCCGATTCTCGCCCAGATGATGCAGAAAAAGGCCGTATGACTTTCGACCCCTCCGACCCGCCGGATTCCCTCGCCTGCATCATCTACGCCTTCGCTCTAGCACTTGCCGCCTGGCTCGCGCTGTGGCTGCTCTAAGGTTGCTCGACAAGATTACCCAACGACGCCTTTCTTCTCCGGGTTTTCTTTGGGCTGGACGCCGATATATGCGACACCACCACGAACAATCGCTCCGGCCGGCGCCTTCGTCCAGCCACCACCCAATGCCCCCCTATCGCTGACTACCGTGTTCACATATCCCAGGGCAATCATGCGCCGTTCAAATTCCCGTCTTTCCGCCCCCTCCCTCTTCCACCTGGCATCGTCCTCCTCGGCGATCCGCACAGCTTCCTGGACGCGCAATGAGATTGCATCCTCTTGCGGGAGAGCGCTAGGTCTAATGCGTGCAGCTAGAGCACAAAGCAGATCCGCAAACCAAGTTCTGAAACTATTCATTGGGAAACACTCCTTTCGCTAGTCCATCGTAACGGCAGATGCGCTCTTGGGCACCAATCGAACAAGATGCATAATACTCGTGATGCGTGGATGGTCAGGCTCAAACGCGATCTGAACGGCGGCAATCAGCAGCTTTATGTCGTCCAGCGTTTGCACACTGTCCCAGTCGATAATGTAGTGGTCCGTGTAGTACATCTTTCCTCCTGGGCAGGTTAGGGCAGGCGACGGCGGATCTCGGCGGCGCATTCGTCCGCATTCTTGGCGCGCCTTGCCGCAACCGAATGAATCACGAGGCACCCCTCTCTACCGGGTAGAACGGTGCGCCAAGTTCTTCCGAGTACGTCGCATGTTTGCGCCAATCTGAGAAAAACATATCCAGCCACCAACACATCGTGCGATGGTCGGAAAACCGCATGTTGTCCTCGACGAGTTCCGCGACCGCGCCATTCCAACGGGACAGCCTGATGGCATACTTACTGTCCTCCGCGCAGAGTTGGATATAGTTCACACCGCCTCCCCCTTGTCGGCCCATTGTTTATGCGTCAACCAACCACAGTAGTTACACAGGACACTAGCGATCTGCATATATGTGAATGTGTAGTTATACGTACCGCATCCAGCGCAGCGAATGAAAACACTCCAGCCACAATGGTATCCAACGTAGCGAGCATCTACCATCACCCCTCCTTCCCCTCGGCCCGCTCGGTCAGGGCGGTATCGATGTCCTTTTCGTAATCCAGGCTTGCGTCTGATCCCGCCGGTCGCTTCCGGCGGCAATCCACGATGAATTCGCCGAACGCTGAGTAGTAACTAACGTGGCGCATCGCAAACTGATGTCTCCGCGCATCCTTCGCGTTGCGCTCGGCCTCCTGCTCGTAGCCCTCTATTGCTGATTGCCGATGGGCGTTCGCGTTCTGGGCGCATTCGTACATGCGCTTCCAGTGCTCTGCCTCTGCGGTCGCGACGGCGAGGGCGGTTTCGAGTTCGGCCGCCCGTTCTTCTGCGCTTCGCAACGTGCAGTCGTACAGCTTTTGCGCCCCGCAGGTCGTGCACTTGAACGGCTGTAGAAACTCATTATGGCAGCCAGGGCATACGTAGCGCGCCTCGCTCATGTGCGCTCCTCAAATCTACGGACGATGGCCTTGGCGAGCCGGTACAGCCGCGCTCCGCTCAATGTGCCGATGCACTTACCGTCCAGGCCAAACCAGAGATAAGTGCCTCGCCGGCTAGACAGCCATCCTGAAATTTCAAGCCGGTTCGACAGTAGGCACGACCTATCGCTCTTGGTGCGTATCGTTTGCGCGCTCATGGCTTCTTCCTTCCCGTGTCGAACCCATTCCGATAGTGCTGCGTGAGCGCAGCAGCAATACGCAGGGCCGTCATCCGACTCCAGAAAGGCCCACAAACCAACCTGAACGTGCCATCTTCATAATCACTATGCACAGTCCAGTGCAGCCAGCGCCCCGCAACATAGAAACTTGCTGGGTATTCGCTCATGGCTTCTCTCCGGTGAGGGCGCGGACCTTCACACTATCCGGATGATCGTAGAAGTGTTCGCCCTCGAAAAAAGGCCACACGATACTCACTGCTTCGGCCAGCGC
>JANLIC010000076.1 GCA_024654125.1 Sulfuricaulis sp.
CGCTGCCGCGAGCTGGCGCACACCAGCGTCGGACTGGCCACCCTGCTCAACACCTCCATCGGCTACAGCGCCGCGGCCGAAGTCGCCAAGGAATCCGAGCGCAGCGGGCGGCCGGTGCGGGACATCGTTGCTGAAAAAGGCCTGATGAGCACCGCGGAATTCGACCGCCTGGTCGAACGCGCCGCCATCGATGGGAACATCACCCCCTCCCGGCGCTGATTCCGGCTCGATAATCCTCAGAAACAAAGCCTTTTCGCATGTTTGCCCGGATGGAGAATCTCCGGGGCGCCGTCTACACTTCAAAGAATCCATGACGACACTTTAAAAGTAACCACAGAATGTTTTTGACGCTGTCCCTACCCACGCTGACCTCACGCAGCGCCGATGAAATCGAGTTGCAACCCCAAAAGGTTAAGAGGTGGCTCGAGGAACTGCCCCTGCTCAACATTACCGAGACCGGCCGCAAGTTGCACTCGACACTTTCGATTCACAACCGTGTCCAGTTTGATGACAAACTGCGCCTGCAAATCTTGGAACTGTTTCGATATCCGGTAAATCAGCTTTCGCTGGAATTCACCAAACAATACTCCGGGCTGCCGCTGCCGCTTTCCGAAAAACACAAAAGCATCGCTGAACAGAATCGCCAGTTTCACATGGAAATGGCGAACGGCTACAAGCGCCTCGCCATGAACATGGCCTCTTCAAGTGAACCTGGCACGAAAGGTCAGGCATTTCTCGCGACGGCGATTCAGCGCGCGATTCGTTATCTGAGCAGCGAACTCGTTGTTACCTACCAGACTTATTCTCCCTGTCCCGAAAACATCTGGAAGGAAATTCACGCGCTCTACGCGCAGGCGGAAGCCTTAGGCCTTGGCGAGATTGCCGTGGTCGATGACCTGAACAAGACGGTGCCGAATACCAGCGTGAGCCATGCGTACAAGCAGGCGTTGCTGCTTCATTTCAGCGACCCCTATCATCTACCGCCGCGTATGATCGACTGGACGCATCATTATCTCGACCGCTGGGCACCGTTGGCCCAGCTGACGGTGGTGACCAACGCCTACAATCCCACTTGCCAATTCCTGATCGACTTGCATAACGATCACGCCGGCATTGCCTACACCGCTGGCACCGTCCCGGAGGATCCGAAGCGTTATCGTCTCCTGAACACGATCGAGCTGGCGCGCCAGATACACGCCCAGCTCACGCTCCTCGTCAAAGGCGAAATGCCGCCCGCCGAGGGCTTGTCGGAAAACTTTTTCCGGGAATGCGGTCAGGATCTGCTGCGGCGCCTGGTCAATGATTGGGGCGTGAATCCGCAACGGACTTTTCGCCGCAACAAGGAGACCGGACACCGGGTGGAAATTGCCATGGGTATGGACCGGATCAATTATTGGATCAATGGCGGAAAAAAATTCGTCGTCAGTTCGACCTTCGTGGGCCCCATTCCACATCGCGCCACGCTCACCCCCGACAAGATCAAGCAGAAGGTCATCCTCATCCCCGGACGGGAATTGTCCATTTGGGATGTCGAGGATGAAGGTGCCGGCGGGCTTTCACTTTCCATCAGCGGAGAGATCCGACTGCATATTCAGGTCGGCGACGTCCTGATCACCCGCACGGCCGGCGAAGGGAATCCCTGGACCGTGGGCATCATCCGCTGGGTACGCAGCACGGGAATTTCGCACATCGAGATCGGTATTCAGCATATAGCTCCCAGCGCCAACCCGGTGGTCATCAAGACCGTGAATGAGGATGGCCAGGAGAGCGATTTCCTGCCGGCGCTGCTGCTCCCAGAGATCAAACCGCTCAACCAGACGCAAACCCTGGTCACGCACCGCGGGGTGTTCAAGCCGGAGGTCAAGATTTTCATGGACAACGGCTACCGGCTGTACCGGCTAATACCGACCCGCCTCATCGAAGCCAGTCAGTCATTCGAACAATTCAGTTTCGACATCCAGCGGGCCTGAACCCGCTCAGACCGGCCGGCGTCGGCGCCACTCGCGCACCGCCTGCGGACGGCGCCATTCCGGAAGAGTCGCTGTCACCACGGCCCCCAGCAGAATGATGGTCCACGACAGGTAGATCCAAACCAGAAACACCGGCAGCGCTGCCACCGCCCCATAGAGGGCCGTGTAGTTCGTGAAGTGCGTCACGAAAAAAGCGAAACCGCGCTTGGCGATTTCGAACAGCATCGTGGTCAGTAAACTCCCAATCAGGCCATGACGCCACCGCACCCGGTAATTCGGCACGACGACATAGAGCAACAGGAATACCAACCATTCGAAAATAACAGGGGCCGCCGCCAGCAAAAAAACCTTCAATCCGCCCAACGTCGCAAGGCGCGAAAACAGCGGCATAGAAAATAGGTATGAGGTCGACCACAGGCTGATGCCGATCAGCACCGGACCCAGCACCAGCAGCACGCCATAACTCAGGTAGCGGTGCAGCCGCCGGCGGGTCTGCGGCACGTGCCAGATGTCATTGAACACGCGCTCGATGGTGGCCATGACCATGAGCGAGGTCAGGAAGAGCAGCAGCAGGCCCCAGGCGGTAAGTTTGCCGGCGTTGGCGGCGAATTCCTGAATATAGTGGCTTACCGCCTCACCGGTGGCCGGAACAAAATTTCCGTAAAAGAATCCCAGTGTCATCCGCATCCACGACTGAAATATCTCAAAATGCGAAAACAGCGCGAACGTGACGGCTGTCATTGGCACCATTGCCAGCAGTGTCGTGAAGGAAAGCGATCCGGCCACACGCGTGCAACGGTCTTCGCGGAATCGTCGCACGACCCAGCGTGTCAGGCGCGGAATGGCGCGGAAAAAGTTCATGCCCTTATGTTAGTCGAATATCCGGCAGCGGCACTTGCCGGCGGCAGGGGTAGCGTTCAAAATCGTGCACAGGACTATTGCCCCGGAATCGGAGATCTCGTGTCCGTCACTATCTACCATAACTCGCGCTGCTCGAAATCGCGCCAGACCCTGGCGTTGCTGGAAAAACGCGGGATTCAACCCAAAGTCATTGAATACCTCGTCACGCCCCCGACGGAGGCGGAACTCAGGCGGCTGCTGAAGTTGCTTGGCATCACGCCGCGCGAACTGGTGCGCAAAAAAGAGGAGGAATACAAAAAGGCGAAGCTCGATGCTCCGAATGTCACCGACGCGGAAATTCTCCGCGCGCTGGTCAAATACCCGCGCCTTATAGAACGGCCGATCGTGGTGAACGGCAACAAAGCCGCGCTGGGGCGGCCGCCCGAGAATGTCCTGAAAATTCTCTAGAATCCATCTCAAAAACAAAGATAAAGACAAAGCATCCACAGATGAACGCGGATTAGTTATATAGGAGTTATTTTTTCTTATCTGCGTTCATCTAAAAAGAAATCCGCGTTGATCTGCGGTGTAAAATATTTTGAGACAGGTTCTAGGCGGTTTCCGTGTTCTCGCGGCTTGCTTCTTCCAAATCGCGCAGAAAGGGAATGGTCACGCGCCGCTGCTCCGCCAGCGAGGCCTGGTCAATACGGTCCAGCAGGTCGAACAGCGTACGCAGATCGCGCGGGTAGCGATTGAGGATGTACCGCGCCACGTCTTCCGGCATGTCGAAACCGCGCAGGCGCGCGCGCAGTCGCACCGCTTCCAGCTTTTCCGCATCGCTCAGGGGCTGCATGGCATAAGTCGCGCCCCACGCGAGGCGGCTGACCAGATCGGGAAGCCGCAAGCCGATCCGGTCCGGCGGCGCGTTTGCGGCGACGGCCAGTACCCCGCCGGCGGCGCGCAGGCGTTCAGCAAGTGTGAACAGCGCCGCTTCCCAGTCAAGACGATTCGCCGTACGTTCCACGTCATCCAGGCAAACCAGGGACGCCGCCTCGACATCCTCCAGCAGCGCCGGTGACAGTTCCACGACATCGGCGAGCGGCACGTACACCGGCGCCAAGCCGAGTTCCTGCGCCAGCCGGCATGCTGCTTGCAACAGGTGAGACTTGCCCGAACCCTCCGGGCCCCACAGATACAGCATCGTCGCCGCGGCGCTCGCCTGATTGGCGGCCATCACCACGGAGGCACGCAGCTGCTCCAGCACCTCCCGATTGGGACCGGCCAAGAAGTTACTGAAGGACGACCCATCCTTGAGCCGGAGATTGAGAGAAAGTTGATGGCTCACGAGGTGAGCCTCCTGGCCGCGCGGCGTTTCCGGGTGGACTGACCGATGGCATGGCCGGTGGAAAAATCACGCAGATGGCGCAACCAGATTTTCATCACGGCGGCGGCCGGCAGGGCCAGGAGAATGCCGGTAAAACCGAAAAGCTGTCCGCCCGCCATGACGGCAAAGATCACCGCCACCGGATGCAGCCCGATGCGGTCGCCCACCAGCTTCGGTGTGAGCCAGAAACTTTCCAGCAGTTGCCCCGCCAGGAAGACGACACCCACGCCGAGCAAAATCATGGGATCCTGAAACTGCAGATAGGCGGCAACCGCCGCCGACAACAAACCAAGGATGAAGCCGAGGTAAGGCACGAAACTGACGAGTCCCGCCATGATGCCAATGGGCAACGCCAGATCCAGTCCTATTAACGTGAGCCCAACAGAATAAACCACTGCCAGAGCGGTCATGACCAGCAACTGGCCGCGCAGAAAACTCCCCAGCACCTCATCGCTTTCACGTGCCAACGCCGCCACCTGTCTGCGGCGACGCGGCGGGAACAGGCCCAGCGCGCGGGCGAGCACCCCTTCCCAATCCAGGAGGAGGTAAAAGGTAACAACCGGGACCAGCAGGGCCGTCGCCAACCAGCCAATAATGCTCAAGCCCGAACGAGTGATATAAAGAATAAATGCCGTGGCCCAGTCGCCCACCTCGCGCCAGTGTCCGAGCAACGTCTTACGAAGTGCGATGACGTCCAGCGACAACTCGACACCCAACAGGGTTTGTAGTCGAGGCAGTGCCTGGTTTTGCAGCCAATCAAAATAAGACGGGGCTTTGGTTATAAAAGAACTGAGCTGTGCCTGCAGCGCAGGGATAAGGAAAAACAGCAGCACGATCACGAGTACCAGAAACAACAAGAATACCAACGCGACGGCCAACGGCCGCGGGAAGTGCCAGCACACCAGTCGATTCACCACAGGATTGCCGAGATAGGCCAGCAGCGCGCTGACCAGGAACGGCGTCAGGATCGGCGCAAGCAAGAAAATGACCCAGGCTACCCCCGCTACCAGGGCCAACTGAATCAGGAGGCGGATGTCAGTCATGGCGCTCCTTCACGAGTTCGACATCCTTCATCACCAGCCAAATCCAGAGATAGTGCACGCCGCTCGTCACGGTGGAGA
>JANLIC010000081.1 GCA_024654125.1 Sulfuricaulis sp.
ACTGATCGCCGTCATCCCGCGCGATTCGCCCCCGGATTACCTACTGAAGGCGGATGGGAGCCCGGGCGGTTTTGCCATCGAGGTGATGGAGCTGATCGCACGCCGCGCCGGTATCAAGGTGCGATACCAGATCGAAGACAACTGGAATCAGACCCTCGCGGCCTTGCGCGAGGGGCGCGCTGACATGATTCCCAATCTCGGCATCATCGAGGCGCGCCGCAAGGATTTCGCCTATACCGCCCCGCTCGAAACCTTTCGCATCTCCGTGTTTGTGCGCCGCGACACCAACACCATTCGCGGCCTTCAAGACCTCGGCGGGCAGCGGGTGGCGGTCGTACGGGACAATGCTGCGGAAACACTGCTCAAGCTGCGCACCGATATTCGGCTTGAGTCTTTTCCGGATTTCCCGGATGCTTTGTTCGCCCTGTTGAGCGGCAACGTGGACGCGCTGGCCTACCCCGAGCCGTGGGCCTGGAAACGCGCGCGCGCCGCACACCTTATGGATAAGATCAAGGTGGTGGGCGAACCGCTAATTGAGCTCAAGCGCGCGTTGGCCGTGCGGGCCGACAACCGGGAGCTGCTGGCGCGTCTCGAGCCGGCGGTAAAAGACGTGCTCGCCAGTACGGAATACCGCGAGACCTACACGCGCTGGATCGCTACGCCCGAGCCCTACTGGACGCTGGCGCGTCTGGGCTGGATTGCAGCATTGTTGCTCACCTTAACGATTATCGCCATGGCGGGCTGGCGCTTTTGGTCGACGGCGCGCGCCTACCGCGCGCTGAAGGCGGTGCAGGAGGAACAGAATCGAACCGAGGCCCGGCGACAGACGATTTTCGAAACCGCGGCGGCCTCGTTGTGGGAAGAAGACATCACCGAGGTGCGCCGTCTCATCGAATCACATCGCGCCGAGGTTTTTTCAGGTTGGCACAGTTTTTTTGACGCCCGCCCGGAACTTGTCGCGGACTTCGTAAGGGTGCTGCGAGTGCTGGATGTTAACACGGCGACGCTCCGGCTCTACGAGGCCGACTCGAAGGAGCAACTGCTGGCTTCGATCGATAAAATTTTTGCTGATGAGTCATATGACGTTTTCAAAAACGAGCTGGTAGCCATCGCCGAAGGTCGCAGCCAATTCACCGCCGAGGCCGTCAATCGGACCTTGCGCGGGAAAAAGATCAATGTCCTGCTGTCCGCTTCCATCCCTCCGGCAGATTCACCTTCCCAACGCATGGTGGTGGCCGTGCTCGATTTCACCGAACGCAAACAGGCGGAAGCGGCGTTACAAAATACGACCGAACGTTTCCGCCAGGCGCTGCGCACCGCGCACGCCGGCGCTTGGGAATGGAATATCGTTACCAATGAAGTCATTTGGTCAGAGGAAAACTACGCCGTGTTGGGCCTGCAATCGAAAATCGATCACCCGACCTTCGAGACTTGGCTTGGCTGTGTTCATCCGGAAGACCGTGAACGGTCCGTACGCGAAATTAATCAAGCAGTGGAATCGGGTAGCGATCTGAACCTGGAGTTCCGGATCGTGTGGCCTGATGGCGACGTGCGGTGGATCAGCGACGTCGGACGGACCGTGTTCGATCAAAGCGGCAAGCCCGCTTTGATGTACGGGATACAGATAGACATTACCGAGCGCAAACAGGTGCAGCTGGAACGTGAAAAACTGGTCGTGGAGCTTACGGCGCGCAACGCTGAGATGGAAAGTTTCGTCTATACGATATCGCACGACCTCAAGGCGCCGCTCATCACTATCGATGGTTTCGCCAATCTTTTGGCCAAGGACCTCGAGCGCAACGACAGGGAACGTGGCCGCGAATCGATCGGGGAAATCCGGAAAGCGACGGTTGGCATGCAGCATCTGATCGAGGACTTGTTAATGTTGTCACGGACCGGGCAGATTCAGGGCGAACCCGAGGATGTCGACCTGAATACGCTCCTGAAAGACATCCAGGCGCGCTGCGCCAGCCACATCGAGCGCGAACACGCCACCGTCCGCATAGACTCACCGTTGCCGCGCTTGCATGTGGATCGTGCGCGGTTCGGTGAGGTGTTGCAGAATCTGCTCGACAACGCCGTGAAGTTTCACCGCGAAAAGACGGCACCGGAGGTCAAAATTGGTGCCGAGCAAAATAATGGCGAATGCCGGCTCTACGTGCATGACAACGGCATAGGTATCGAAAAACGTTACCAGGATAAGATTTTCGGATTGTTCCAGCGGTTGGATACGAACCGCGAGGGCACCGGGGTGGGACTCACCATCGCCCGGCGCATCGTAGAGCAGCTCGGAGGGCGGCTGTGGGTCGAATCCGAACCGGGCCGAGGCAGCACATTCTGGATAAGCTTTCCCGATTCGGTTATGGTGGACGGCGACGCGAGAGTTGCAGCAGGGGAAATTCCTTCGCCGAGGTAAAATATGGGACCTTCCGATTCCAAGACCGCTAAACCTATCCGCATTCTTTTGGTCGAGGATAACGACGCGCATACCAAGCTGATTCTGCGCGCCATGCAGGAGGACCGCCTGGCCAATCCGGTGGACTGCGTGCGCGATGGCGAGGAGGCGCTCGATTTCCTGTATCGCCGCGGCAATTTCAAAGACGCTTCTAAAAGTCCGCGTCCGGACATGATCCTGCTCGACTTGAAGCTGCCCAAAATCGACGGCCTCGAGGTGCTGAAAACCATCAAGGATGACGAGAAACTCAAGGAAATCCCCGTCGTCGTGCTTACGAGTTCGACCGACCCGCGCGACGTGCACGAGGCCTATCGCCATTACGTCAACAGCTACATCACCAAGCCGGTGGATTTCGACAAGTTCCGCCAGGTGGTTCAGGAACTGGATTATTACTGGACCATTTTCAATACCAAGCCCGCCATGACGCCCTCCTGAAC
>JANLIC010000111.1 GCA_024654125.1 Sulfuricaulis sp.
GCAAAGTCGAGATCGGCATCCGGCATGACGACGGCGTGGTTCTTCGCCCCGCCCAGGGCCTGGACCCGCTTCCCCTGGCGCGCCCCGGTTTCGTAGATATAACGGGCGACGGGCGTTGAGCCGACGAAGGAAACCGCTTGCACCTCCGGATGCGTCAGCAGGGCATCCACCGCCTCCTTGTCGCCGGGAATGACGTTGAACACGCCCGGCGGCAAGCCGGCCTCGTGCAGCAATTCGGCCATGCGCAGGCTGGCGGAAGGGACTTTTTCGGAAGGTTTGAGAATGAAGGTGTTACCGCAGGCGATGGCGACTGGAAACATCCACAGCGGCACCATGACGGGAAAATTGAATGGCGTGATTCCGGCGCAGACCCCGACCGGCTGCAACAGCGAATGGCAGTCCACGCCCCGGCCTACGTCCTCGGCCTGCTCGCCTTTCAACAAATGCGGAACACCGGTGGCGAATTCGACGACCTCGATGCCGCGTTGCAAGGAGCCCGCGGCATCCTCATGCGTCTTGCCGTGCTCCTCGGTGATGAGACCGGCCAGTTCTTCACGACGTGCCTGCAGCAGTTCGCGAAACTGCATGAGAATGCGCGCACGCCGCAGCGGCGTAGTATCGCGCCAGCCGGGAAACGCCGCGCGTGCCGCCGCCACCGCCCGGTCCACGTCCGGCTTTCCGACCAGCGGCGTGCGTCGTATGATCTCACCGGTCGCCGGATTGAAAATATCCGCGGCGCGCGGGCTCTGACTGGCCTGTGCCTGGCCGTTGATCCACAGGGACAGGAGTGGTTGTGTCATGGTGGCACCTCTTCGAATGACGTCAGCCGACGATAATAATCAACACGCGATAAGGACCGTGCGCTCCGAGCGTCACGGTCTGCTCGATGTCCGCCGTGCGCGAAGGTCCGGAAATGAAATTGACCGCGCGCGGGAGCGAGCCACGTTCGAGGCGCAACCGGTCCCATGCCTGTTCCATGTTCGCCACGATGCGCCCGGCGTCCAGCACGGCGACATGCGTCTCCGGCAATAGGCTGACCGTGGCCGGGGTGTCGGGCCCGGAAAGCAACATTAGGGTGCCGGTCTCCGCAATGCCGACAAAGGCGCCGGTGATGCCCAACATATCATCCCCGCGCGCGCCACGCGCCTGCAATTCAATCCCGGCGGAACGCCAGTCATACGGTGCCAGCACCGGCCAGCATACACCCTGTTTCGGCAGATCGTGCTTGCGTAAATACCGCGCGACGATATCCGGCACTTCCTCGACAGTGCCGGCGTGGGCGACATCGCTCGAAAGCCTCGCGGCCTGCTCGTCGAAACATCTGGCCAAATCGCTTGCTATCGGTGGAACCGGTCCGCGCTGATGACGGCGGATCTCGCTTTCGATATTGTGACCGGCGACATGCTTCGCCTTGCCAATCCGTGTCAGAATATTATCGCGCGCGCTCATCTGGATTGTCTCAATCGATAGAGATCACGGAATGTGCGGCCCGCCGGCACGGGCAGGTCGCGACCATTGGTCCAGCCGGAGGCGCCCGGCAGATGGCGCAAGCGTTTTTCCCGGCCGCCGGCCCAGCGCAATATTCGCACCGCCAGGCGCGAGATGAGTCCATAGGCCACCGGACGTTGCGCCGCCCACGACCACAGGCCGAGCGCGGCGCGTTCGGACCAGGGCCGCAAATGCTGCTCTACCTGCCGGGTGCGCAAGTGGCGCATCAGGTCCGGCAGTGGAATTTTCACCGGGCATACCACGGCACACTCGCCGCAGAACGTCGAGGCGTTGGGCAGATCGAGGGCGTTTTCCAGCCCCACGAAGGACGGCGTCAGCACCGAGCCCATCGGCCCCGGATAGACCCAGCCGTAAGCATGGCCGCCGATGTTCTGGTACACGGGACAGTGGTTCATGCAAGCACCGCAGCGGATGCAGCGCAGCATCGGTTGCAGCTCGGTGCCGAGCAGG
>JANLIC010000118.1 GCA_024654125.1 Sulfuricaulis sp.
GTGTGTGAGTTCATTTTCCAGGTTCTTACGATGCGTACAGGCTTTCGTCGCGATGATCATTACATCCATGGTGTCCTCCAATAAAACTTCGCATTGTGCCGCGGCCTCAGTCTCGTGAATCGCAGGCGGACACGGCACAGTGCGCTACGCTGTACCGTGCGCGCCCTTTACCCGCCTTTCATTCCGCCTTCCATCTTGCTCTGTCCCATCATTCCCCCGCCCATCATGCCGCCGTGCCAGAGAAACCCGATTATCATCACCACCATCACGACGACCATGGTAACCCCGGCGTCTCCTCGTTGAGAATGCTTCGTCATCTTCGCTCCTTTCCGGTTGTGCTTCGAAGATTCGGGGTTTAACCCCACGGCATAATCAGTAACCAACACGTGTGGCTCACGGGAGCATCCGTCTTCCTCGCGCCCTGGGCGGCGCTCTGTCTCGCGTTCCCCCTGTATCGTATGAACCATCAACCCTCAGCGCCGCAACAGATTGTAGCTAGTCGCAAACACCGCACCACAGACGAACGCCACCACGGCGATGCCCGCCGTTCCGTAAAGAAACACGCCAAACGTAAACGGCTTGGCGCCGGTTTGCAGTCCGGCCAAGTTCAGGCCATGGAACCAAGCGTTGAAGAAATCGATCGTCGCGGTTGGCGCGATCGCAAACGCCGCGGCGCAAAGCGCGTAGACCGCGACGAAGGTAATAGTGAGCGCCGCACCCATTACCCATGGACTGAGCTTTTCAATAAAACCTCCTTTTTATGCACTGTCGGCCGAGGGTATCCCGACCTATGGTTTGCGCATCTGTTCGAGCATCATCTGCATCATGTCCACGCCACCCACGGTCTAGTGCCCCATCATCCCGCCCTTGGCGCCGTCACCCATCATGCCGCCGCCCATCATGCCCTGCATCATTTTCATGTTCTCTTGCATTATCTGCCCGTGTTCCTGCATGAGCTTTTCCCGTTCCTTGGCATCCTTCGCGTTGTGGATACGGTGCATCATATCGTGCATCTTCATCATGTTTTTCTGCATCATCGCCATCGGCATGCCGGCTTCCTTGCCGCCAGGGGCTTTGGTGTCCATGCCCGGCGCCGCCTTGGCCGGGACGCCGGGTTTGTCCGGATGGTGCTCATCGACGGCGTACGCTTGAGGAATGGAAAACATCAATACGGCAACGGTTGCGGTCAACGTCAGTCTGTTCATGTATGTCTCCTCGGTTGGTTGAAATTATCCAGGAATGCTTGGTTCGGCGACGAATCGCACGGGACGAAATTCGCGCTCGCAAAGCCTACAAGATCGCCGAATACATTCTTTGATAAGCATCAACCTTCAAGGTTCCGCGTCTCAAGCCGGCGGGATCCCCGTGGCGCCGCGTCCATCTCCCGGTCACACAGCCGCCGAATTGCCAAAATGCGCCGGTCTTTCGCAGCCAGGCTGACACAGCCGGGGCATCCGTCGTCATTGCCGGCGGCGAATCAGCGCGATCATGAGGATCGGCACCACGATCCACTGCATCAGCGGCGCCAGCCCGATTCCCGCCACCAGCGGCATGGAAGCGGCGTAGCTCCATGCGTGCGCCTGATAAACGTTATACCACTCGCTGAAAACGGTATAGGCCAGACCCGCCGTTATCATGACCAGGCCGCCGCGCCATGGCCCAGGCACCGGCCAGTCGAAATCCCTGAACATCGCCGCTACCAGGAGAAACAGCGTGGTGGCGATCAAGACATCGCCCGCGATGCAGTGAAGCAGATAAGCAAGAACACGCCGGCGGTCGGTGTCTTCCCACAAGGTGTAAAGCGGAAGTTGCGCCGCCTCCCACAAACCATGCAGCACGAACGCCAACGCCGCCCAGCGCAGCAGGCGTTTCAAGGCATCGGAGGTCACGTAAAGTTCGGAAGGAGTCAGCCGCGCAGAAGGTCGCGCACGCGCTCCAATCGGCCGCGCACGTCTTCAGCGATTTCGGCGATCCGGGGGTTGTCGGTAAGCTTCAGAACCACGATCGGGTCCATGAACCCGACGTTGATCTTTTTATCCGGCTGCTCGCGCACCACCACGTTGCACGGCAACAGCAGGCCGATGTCGGGATCGGCGGTCAGCGCCTTGTGCGCCAACGGCGGGTTGCAGGCACCGAGAATGCGGTAAGGTGCGCCGTCGACGTTGAGCTTGGCCTTCATCGTCGCCTGCACGTCGATATCGGTGAGCACGCCGAAGCCCTCGGTTTTCAGCGCCTCCGTGACGCGCTTGACGGCGTTGTCGAAGCTGTCCTGTAACGTAATATTGAATCCGTACATGGTCTACCCCCGTTATTTAAGGATCATTTCTTTCCAGAATCTTTCAACAGATATTTGATCAGTGCCGCGATTACCAGAATGATAACGATCCACATCACAATGCCCATCAGTGGGGTCTCCTTTGGTGATTTTCGAACGATTAAAATCGGTAATGGCTGCGCTCAAAATTTCGGCGCGGTAGCGGGGGCATTCGCCTTGCGCCAACGCTCGTACACCTCCGCGGGCCACAACGCCTGGTACCAGCCGATGATGTCCTCGATTTCCTGGTCATTCAGCCGCCCCTTCCACCCCGGCATCACCGGATCGCCGTTACGTTTCGCGCCGTCCTTGATGATGGCGATCATATTCTGCTTGCGGCGCTTCCATTCGTTACCGGTCCCGTTGAGCGGCGGAGCGGCGACCACTTTCGGATTGCGCCAGTCCGGGTGTCCCTGTGCCTCCGGTCCGTGGCATAGGGCGCAATGCTCCTGAAACAGCCGTACCCCGCGAAACAGACTCTCTGTCGAATATGGCCGGTCGAGCGTGGCGGTGTCCTTACGAGACGGCACTTCCGGTTCCTGCTTGCCGCAGGCACTGACCATCATCAGCGCCACGATCATCCCTGTCGTCAGTCGCATTTCTCAGGAAAGCGGGTTGTTGACCAGCGCTAATCATAATCCGCGCCATTGAGAAAGAAAATAAAACAGTTCGGGAATTAAACGTGATTACCGGTTGTCAGTACCCTGGCGCGCTTTCTGATCCATCGCCATCCAGCTTTGATAAATCTCATCCGGCCAGCGGGACTGGAACCAAGCAATCACAGCTTCGATATCGGCATCGTCGAGCTTGCCACCCCAGGCCGGCATGCTGCCGCCCAACCGCATGGTCCCGCCCTTGATCGTCGTTTTCAGTACCGCCAGGGGATGGTGCCAGGCATGTCCCGTGCCGTTCAACGGCGGCGCCGGATACTTGCCATCGGCTCCCGGTTTCTGCCAGTTCGGCGCGCCCTCAGCCTGGGCCCCGTGGCAGGCGGCGCAATTGGTAGCGTACAGCTGTGCGCCGCGACGCATCTGCTCTGGCGAGGTGGCGTTCACCGCGGATGGTTCCGGCGGGGCAGCAGACGGTACATTGACCGACGGCTCACAACCGACGAGCAGGAACATCAGCGCGGCGCACGTGGCGCCAGCGTAACGGGCGCTAGTGCGCATGTCCGGTATGGCCATCTTGCGCCGGCTTTGGCGATTTTGCTTTGGTCTTAGGCCCGCCCAGACTTTGCACGTAGTTCACCACGTCCCAAATCTGTTTTTCGTTCAACACGGACTCCCAAGCCGGCATGGCGCCACGACCCTCGGCGATCTTCCAAGCGAAATCGCCGTCCGGATGCTGTCCGGCCATCGTGGCGAGGTCCGCGGGTTTGGGATTAAGCGCCGCGCCGGCTGGTCCATCACCACGACCGGCTGGTCCATCACCACGACCGGCTGGTCCGTGGCAACTGACACAATTCGTCTTATACAACTTTTTGCCACGTGCGCGCGAGGCCTTGTCGGCGGGAACCGGGTTAAGTCGTTTGGCTTCTTTCTCTGGCGCCATCCAATGACCAGGCGGCATTGTGCCCATGTGCTGATCGCCGCTCATTTTTTCATGGCCGGCATCGGCTATGACCGCGCCCGAGAAACTCATCATGACAAGTAATG
>JANLIC010000174.1 GCA_024654125.1 Sulfuricaulis sp.
TTGGCTCCGCCGGCGGATTCGGCCGCGGCCTTGTTCTTTTGCATAGCGACCCATTTGGCGAAATCCTCGGTACTCACGGCATTGACCACGATGGGCATATAGCCATGGTCCTTTCCACAAAGCTCGGCGCACTGACCGCGGTAGACACCGGGCTCGTCGATGCGGGCCCATATTTCATTGATGAAGCCGGGGATGGCGTCCTTTTTGACGCCCAGCTGCGGCACCCACCAGGCGTGGATCACGTCGTTGGCGGTTACCAGGAAGCGGACCTTCTTGCCCACGGGCAGCACGACCGGGTTGTCCACTTCCAGCAGATAGTGCTCGCCCTTGACCGCCTTATTTTCGAGCTGGTCACGTGGCGTGGTCAGCGAACTGAAGTAGGCGACATCCTGATCCAGATAGTCGTATTTCCATTTCCACTGGTAGCCGGTGATCTTGACGGTCAGGTCCGACTTGCTGGTATCGTCCATCTCCAGAAGCGTAGCCGTGGACGGCAGTGCCATACCCACCAGGATCAAGAACGGGATGACCGTCCAGAAAACTTCCAGCGTGATATTATCGTGGAATTGCGCGGCCTTGTAACCACGGCTCTTGCGGTGCGCGAAGATGGAATAAAACATGAAGCCGAAAACAATCACGAAGATGATCACACAGATGATCAGGATCAGGTTGTGCAGCTCCAGCAGCTTGTGTGCAATCGAAGTAGCTGGCCTTTGAAAGTTCAGGCCATATTCGGCGAACGCCGCCGGGACCGTGAACCACAGGCTCAAACCCAAAATCAGGCGGGAAACAACGCCTGGGAGCCGTTTAACAAAAGTCATACACATACCTATCTCCCGCAATGATGTAAGTGTCGAATCGTTCAGACTGTAATTCGGGCTGTTCCCGGTCCGCCGCTCTCCGCTCGACCCGCCATCTGAAAACTGTTCAGAGTTGTCTGCGACTGACAATGCTCAGATCGCGGTCGTCGGCGTGGCGAAAAAGCCAGTACTACACGACAGTCACTACAAGCATCTCCAGGCCGACTAACGACTATACCGGCCATGCGCCTGCCAGGATAATTCCAATACCTGATGGTTAGTACAGCGATAGTAATCCGCTCGAACTGCGCTGTCATGCCCCGAAGGGTCAGCGTAAGGTTAAGGTGCACGATTATTCGCAGGCCTTCTCCGGTGTCGCCCTCGGACGTATAGCGTGCGGCTATCCTCACCCACGCCACCATGGAAATCCTTAATTTCTACCGTGTAATCAAAAAATACTTGGCCCAGCAAGCCTTTTTTGGCGCGCGCAAACTATCACATGCACCAAAACGCCGCAATACACGATGAGAGGGGGTAACACGTGTTTTTCAGAAGATATAAAGCGGTGCCGCCCATGACTCAATCGACCGAATCAGTCAGCTATCAGAAGTAAGATGCATTATCGTTTCCTTCGATAAACCGGATGGCCGGTTCTCATCGACTCCCGTTACCTGATACGGGAACCGTGCCAGCAACGGTGCCGCGATTCTTTGTTCCAGCGCAGTGATGTTTTCCGGCACATGCGTCATGGCGGGATCGATGTGGTTGGCGACCCAGCCAGCGAGCGGAACATCCGCGCGCCGAATCGCTTCCGCCGTCAACAGCGCATGGTTGAGACAACCGAGACGCAGGCCGACCACAAGAATCACGGGAAGACGCATGGCGCGTGCGACATCCGCCATGGTCAGGTGCTCGCCGAGCGGCACCCTCCATCCACCCACGCCCTCAACCACCACCCACGCGGATTTTTTCTGCAAGCACCGGAAGCTCTCGAGGATTTTCTCCAGCTGTATTTCAAGGCCCATCTCGTGCGCGGCAATATGTGGCGCACACGCCGATTTCAGGGCATAAGGATTCACATCGGCGTAATCGACCGATACACCGCTCACCGCCATCAATTCCCGCGCATCGTCGCTGCGCCAACCGTCATCCATAGCGCGGCATCCACTCGCCACCGGTTTCATGCCCACGGCAGAATGTCCGGCGCGCTTCAGCGCCTCCAGCAAAAGACGTGAAACCCGCGTTTTGCCCACGCTGGTGTCGGTACCGGTAACAAACCAGCCGCCGTTCATGGCCTGCTTCGTCCGATGCGGTCCACGGGAATCGTGGCGATACCGTCACGCGCTGGCTTGATTTCAGGCGCCCAGGCATGTCCGTACACCGCTTCATAGGTTGCCGGAATTTTTCCATCCCGCGCCAGCGCCTCGTACCCCGCGCGAAACCGGGCAAAGCGCATCTTGCCTGTCAGCCCGCGTGCGCGGGATATCGCTACGTTATGCGCGCCGAGTTGCTTAATGTCGCGCATCACGCCGCGCACGTCAGCATATGTCATCGTGAAGGCTTCCATGTCCATGACCGGATCGGCAAAACCGGCGTGCATCAGCATATCGCCCAGATCGTGCATGTCGATGAAGGTGTGTACATGTGCAGCGTTGTCCGCCGAGCGCCAAGCCTCGCGCAATTCACGCAGGGTGTCCGGACCGAAAGTGGTAAACATCAGCAGGCCGCCCGGTCGCAACACGCGCCGCGCTTCACCGAAGACGATTTGCGGGTTGCACCATTGCAACGCGAGATTGGAAAACACCATATCCACGGAGGCGTTGGCGATGGGCAAACATTCGGCATCGCCGCAAGCAAAAACGCTGCGTCCCATTAATCTTCGCCAAAGGCCGGCGCGGCTTCGCGCACGCTGTGCCATGGTCTCGGCGATGTCCAGACCCAGCACCTGCGCACGTCGATAGCGCTTCGACAGCCGATTCAAGTCGTAACCGGTTCCACAACCGATATCGAGTATCACCCGTGGCCGCAGCCGCACCACATCCAGGCGACTCAGCAGGCGATCGGCGATCTCGCGCTGCAGCACGGCGGCCGCGTCATAGGTATCCGTCGCCCGCATAAAAGATTCGCGCAGGTGGCGTTTGTCGAGCGCCAGTAGCTCAGTCACGGATGAAATCTCTCAGCTTTTCCAGGAACAGCTCCGGGTGCGACAGAAACGGCGCATGCCCGGCCTCGGGCATGATTTCCAGACGCGCCTGCGGTAGCTGCTGCGCCAGGTAGCGCGCCGCGCCCACTGGCGCGAGGCGGTCGCGCGCGCCGTGAATAACCAGCGTCGGCGTGACAACGCTAGCGAGCGCGTCACGGCGATCTTCCTCCTTTAGCAAGCGCAGACCGGCCTGTAACGCTGCCGTTGACGGTTCGCCGTAGCGGAACATTTCATCGCGCAGACGGCGCAGCACGGCGCGATCCTCGCCCGCCGCCATTTGCAGGGTTAAAAAGCGCTCGAGGGTGCCGACATAATCCTGTTCGAGATTGTGCGCGAACTGATCCAGTACCGTGGGCGACATGGCGTGCGGCCAATCCGCCGACTGCTCGTATTTCGGCGTGGCGCCGACCAGCACCAGCCGGGCAACTTCTTGTGGGTAACGTTGCGCCGCCGCCAGTGCCACCAGGCCGCCCATGGACCAGCCGACCCACATGGCCGGTCCGGAAAGTCCACATCGCACTCCTTCGGCAAGCGCTTCAGGTGTGTAGGCCGGGGGTAAAATATCGCGTGAACGCCCGTGACCGGAAAGATCGGGTACGGTTACGCGGTACTCCGTCGACAAGGCGTGCGCGATATCCGTCCAGACCCCGCCGTGCGATCCCCAACCATGCACCAGCACCACGTCCGGGCCGTGACCGCTCTGTTCATAATATATTTTCATATGATTTGTGGAACCGCAGATAAACGCAGATGAACGCCGATAAAAACCTGTTTCTTGCCTGTTATCCGCGTTTATCTGCGTTCATCAGCGGTTTCAAGAAAATAATTTAAATCCGTACTGATGAAAGTGCTTCCAATAGCCGATCGACATGTGCTTCTTCATGCGCGGCGGAAAAGGTGATGCGCAGACGCGCCGAACCCTCCGGCACCGTGGGCGGGCGGATCGCCGGGACGAGAATGCCCTGCTCTCGTAACCGCTGGCTCGCCCGCAGCGCCGCCTCGGCCGAATCCAGCACCACCGGCTGGATCGGTGTCGGCGATGGCAACAGCGCCAGACCCAGCCGTTCGGCGCCGGCGCGGAAATGTGCCACCAAAGCGCGCAAGCGTTCACGCCGCCAGCCTTCCTCCCGCACAATGCGCAGACTCGCGCGTACCGCCTCGGCCACGGCCGGCGGCAGCGCGGTGGTATATATATAGGTACGCGCGCGCTGGATCAGTGTCTCGATCAAGGCCTCCTCGCCGGCCACAAAGGCTCCGAAAACACCGAGCGCCTTGCCCAGCGTGCCCATCAGAATTACCGGTGGCGCCAGCGGAAGGTCCAGGTGTTCCAGCGTGCCGCGGCCGTTCTTGCCCAGCACACCGAAGCCATGGGCATCATCCACCAGTAAACGCATGTTATGTTTGGCTGCGAGATCTGAAAATTCGGCCAGTGGCGCAATATCGCCATCCATGCTGAAAACTGCATCTGTCGTGATGAGTTTGGGCCGGGGCGCGTGAGCCAGCATGCTGGCAAGGCGGTTTATATCGGCATGCGGGAAACGTGTCACCTTGGCGCGGGCCAGGCGCGCGGCATCGATCAGCGATGCATGATTAAGACGGTCTTCGAAAATCGCGTCGTTTCGATCCGTGAGCGCGCTTAGCGCACCGAGATTCGCCATGTAGCCGGTGGAAAACAGCAATGCCCGCTCGGCGCCGACGAAATCCGCGAGCTCCTCCTCGAGCGCATGATGCGCGCGGCTGTGACCGCTGACGAGATGCGAGGCCCCGGCGCCCACGCCATATCGCTGCGCGCCCTGCTGGAAGGCCGCGATGACCCGTGGATCATTGGCCAGCCCCAGATAATCGTTACTGCAGAAGGACAACAGCCAGGTCTCGCCGACATGGACCTCAACGCCCTGAGGCGATTCCAGCACCAGGCGTTCGCGATACAGCTTCTGTGCGTGGCGCCGTGAAAGATCGTCTTCCAGTGTCTTCATGAAAATTACACAGCCATGGGAGGAAAATATTGAGAGAGTACGGGGTTCAGGCGCGCGACTGGATGTGTCAATGAAATAGCCCTGCTCGTGGCGCTCGCTCGTATTGCTGTAAACAAACAGCGGCAGTTTAGTGTGCCCCCACGGCAGTCAACAATGATTAATTCCAGTGGTTAACATTAGACTAAAGAATACGCAAGTAGGGTCTTAACGCACATCACTGAAGCCAAACAGTGAGCAATATGAAACGCCATATTTTCCAGGCTTTTTTTAACTTCTGGCCGGCCTTTCCTAGGACGCTCGAGTTATAGCGCTTTCATCAAGGCCTGGCGCCAAACATGCTGCAAGCCATGGTTATCTCAATTGTCCAAAAGTTCCAATAATCGCTTGATCCTGCACCGTAATTTCATTCAAGTAAGTTGGGGGGCGTGTTCAATAAACTGAATAATATGAAAGTCGCAATATTTTTTTGTAAAAAATCAATAAAAAAGTCACTATATGTCTTACAGAACAAAATCAACCTCCTAGGGAGATAGAGTATGAAAATGCTAAGGCATTATTTCATCAGCGACAACCTGGACGACCTGGAAGTCTTTGAAGAGCAACTGGAGAAAGCCGGTGTTTCCACCCCGCAGATCCATGTGCTCACGTCGCACGACGCCGAATTGGATCATCATAAACATCTCCACCGGGTGCAGTCGATGATGAAACGTGACGTGGTCCACTCAGCGTGCCTTGGCGCCGTGGTCGGTGTGTGTGCCTTTGTGCTGGTTCTTTCTGTCGCCTATTTTGCCGGCTGGACGGAAACCGCTGCCGGTTGGGTACCATTTGTCTTCCTGGCGATTGTGCTGTTGGGCTTTAGCACATGGGAGGGTGGGTTATTTGGTTTCCAAAAACCCAACTACCATTTTGCCCGTTTTGAACAAGCCCTGAAAGACGATAAACATATCTTTTTTCTGGATCTCGAACCCAACCAGGAGACGGTACTGGAGAGGGTGCTGAAATCCCATCCGCAGGTGGAACTGGCAGGGACGGAATCATTCAAGCACCACTGGCTTGTCGAGTTTCAAAAGAGAGTACCCCGTTTCTTTAAAGAAACGTGGCCATGACAGCCGGAACCGCTGTCTGATTAATTGTTAAAAGAGAGGGTTGGAGCGTTAGTGACTCTTCCGTGGAGGGTCAAAGACTAACGATCGGTCAGGCTCGCTTTACAGTTAATTTGCTCGATCTCTATTTCCCGATACTACCCCGCCGGATGTTCCATCCGGTATCTAGGATTCCGCACTGAAGAAAGTTTTTTTAGTGTTATACGGTTTCTGCCGGTTATTTCGATTGTGCTACGACTTAATCGACGGCGACCCTTAGATTTCCTCATGAGAACAGTCATGAAGAAAATACCTCTTAAATTTAGCATCATGATAACGACAGTCACACTGGCCGCGATGCTTGCTGGCGTGTGGCTCGCTGCCACGTATCGGGAAAACGATTCGCGCGCCATGTTGCTGCCGAATCAGGGAATGACATTGTTTCCCGATCCGAAGTCACTGTCGGCCTTTGCGCTCACCGATCACCAGAACCGTGTATTTGACCTTGCCAGCTTGAAGGGTAAATGGTCCTTTCTCTTTTTCGGCTTCACCCATTGCCCGGACGTCTGTCCGGCGACTTTGGCGATATTGGCCCGCGCGCGTGACAACATCGCCAAGAATACAGTCGGTGCTGAAGACGTCCAATTCGTCTTTATCTCGGTGGATCCCCATCGCGATACGGCGGGCAAACTCGGACAATACGTGGTCCATTTTCATACGAGCTTTCTCGGCGTGACAGGAGACAACGCGCAGATCGGTAACCTGGCTGGGCAGCTGGGTGCCGCGTATGAAGTTTCGATCACACCGGGTATGGAAAACTATCCCGTCTATCACAGCTCGGCGGTATTTTTGGTGGATCCGCGGGCCCGATATCACGCCGTGTTCACGCCGCCCCTGGATGCGGATGTAATCAGGAAGCGTTTCAAAGTGATGCGAGAACTTGAAAAAGCTAAAGCGACATGAGATGGCGATATCCGGTTTTTGCCGGCCTGACATGGGCGCTGACCTTCGTCGCCGCGGCGAGCGAAGCAACAGACGTTTCCGTTCGCGATGCCTGGATACGGGAATCGCCGCCCGGCGTGGCCATGATGGCGGGTTACATGGCGTTGCGGAACAACACGTCACAGCCACAAGTTCTCGTGGCCACCAGCAGTTCCGGGTTCGAGGCTGTGATGATTCACCGCACTATCGTCAAGGACGGCATGACAGGCATGGAGCACGCGCCG
>JANLIC010000182.1 GCA_024654125.1 Sulfuricaulis sp.
TGGGATTACGGCTCGGCGCTGACCCTCGCAGTCGGCGAGACGTTCACCGTCAAGCCGAGCAACGCGGCGACCGGCGGCACGATCCTCACGCTGGCGTAAGCGATGACCCCCGCCGAAATCCGCGCGGCCATCGCTGCCGATCCGGCGCTGTCTGCGCTGCTGCCCGACTCGCAGGCGATCGCCGAGGCGATGAGTGCGGGTCGCACGCGAGCGAACACGATCGAGATCGGCAACGGTTTAATCCTCGCCACCGTCGGCCTAGAGGCCGGAAATGCGCTGCTCGACGTGATGAACAGCGCTGCGGATTTCCGCCACGTCAAGCCGCTGCTTGAGCAGGGGCGACTCGCCGTGTCCTCTCCGCTCGTCGTGGCGACGCTTAACTCGCTCGTCGGTACGGTGCTCACGCAGGAACAGTCGGATGCGCTGATTGCGCTTGGGCGCGATCCCGATCCGGTCGCGGAGTTGGATGTGCGCCGCGCGATCTGGCTGGATGACGGCACGAGGGCGATCTGATGACGACAACCACGCTCACGAAAACCGCCCGGACGCTGATTGCGGCGGCAACGAGCAACACGGCCGGCTCGGCCACGCGCGGCACCGTCGATCTGCGCACCGCGCAAGGCGGCATGCTGACGATCAAGGTCACGAATGGCGCTACAGGCCCCACCGTCGCCCCGACGATTACGGTAAGTGTTGCGCACAACGCGGGCGCGACTCCGACTGCCGGGGCCGAAGGAACCGACTGGAAGCGCCTGTATCAGGTGGGCGGCGATTCGACGAATAACAGCATCAACCAGTGGTCGGTCGACGTGCCGCCGGGCGTGATGCATCTACAGGTTGAGGTGTCCGGCAACACGGGGCAGGCCGTCACCTGCGAGGCGTTCCTCTCCGAACTCACGTCGGTTTCGAGCGTGTAAGTGGCGGCGATCTTCCTGCCGCGCCGCTGGCGGAATCAGCCGCAGGGCGCGGTTGAAGTTGACACCAGCGGTTCGCTGGCTCGCGGGTTATGCACGGCGCTGCTACCAACATCGTCGGGGTTGTATGAGACGGCGCGTGGCGCGGTGCGTTTCCCGACGGGCGCGAACCTCGGCATAAGCACGGGCGCCGATGGGCTCGCGGCACGACGGATCAGCGCGACCACGCAGTATTGGGATCTGGAGCCATCTGGAAATAACCCGACTACCGGACCGTTCTGCGCTCCGACAGATCGGCTCTCGCTGTTGGTCTTGTTCGACAGGTTCGGCAACGTATCTGGCAACTCGCCGATCTTCGGCAACTTGTCGGCGAGTCAAGCGCCATATGAGGCGTGGGGTCTGGTCGATGCGGGCGGCACCGGAACGGCATCGTTTCGATATTCCAGGCCGGGCAATGTCGCGCGGGATGCATCCGGGGCGATTGCTGGCACCGGGCGCAAGATGGTCATTGCGTCGCGCGGTGCGACGGATTGGATTCGAGTCAACGGGAGCGTCGTTTATTCCGGCGCAACGACCACCGGGCCAATCAACTATTTCTACGCCGGGGAGACTTTCCCGCGCGGCGCCGCGTTCGGGAATTACTACAAGTACACAGGAGCCAGTCGCGCCGCCAATATAGCGGGCTACCTAGCCTGCCTATGGGACCGCGAATTGTCAGCGGATGAATCGCTGGCACTCGAAGAAAACCCGTGGCAGATCTTCCGCGCCCCATCGCATCGCCTGTATTTTAGCGTCGGAGCCGGTGCGCCCACGGCCTACACGCTGGACGCCGAAGATGCCGCGTTCACGCTGACCGGCGCAGACGCAACACTGCAAGCGTCGCGGCTGATGAACGCCGCAGCCGGCAGCCTCACGATTACCGGCGCCGATGCGAGCCTCGTCGTCGGGCGGGTACTGAACGCGGAGCCCGGCAGCATCAGCCTGACCGGTGCGGATGCCAGCCTGCTCGCCGCCCGTGCTCTGAACGCCGAGGCGGGCGCCTACGCGCTCACAGGATCAGATGCGGGGCTCACCGCAGCGCGGACACTGGACGCCGCTGCCGGGGCTCTGAGCCTGACCGGGGCCGACGCAACGCTCGCGCTCGTGCGCGTCTTGAATGCAGAGCCGGGCAGCTTCGCCACGACGGGCGCCGATGCTTCGCTGCTGGCCGCCAGAACGCTCGACGCCGAAGCCGGCTCGTTTGCGATTACTGGCGCCGATGCGACGCTGGAGGCGGTCGGCCAGTACACGCTGAACGCCGAGCCCGGCGTGTTCACGATCACGGGCGCGGACGCGACGCTGCTCAAGGTCGGCAGCTACGAGTTGAACGCCGAGCCGGGCTCGCTGAGTCTTGCCGGAGCCGATGCGGGGCTGGTCGCCGCCCGGACGATGAATGCAGAGCCCGGCTCGTACACGCTGACCGGCGCAGACGTTGGATTCACGCTGGCGCGCGTACTGAACGCCGAGGCGGGAATCTTCGTCCTGACCGGTGCGGACGCGACTTTCGATGCGCCGGTTCCGGTGGTGGTGACGCCGGTTCCGCGCAAAGCCAATTTCAGTTGGAAAGAGTACGTCGAACGCATGGATGGCAAGGCCCGTGCCAAGCCGGACACGGCGTACGAATTCAGCAACGGGCGCAAATTCGAGGATCGAGGATGATCGGGCCAGACGAGCACATAGTGGGATTCGACTGCGAGCGCACGGTCGACGAGCCGATCGCAAGCGACATCCTGCGGGCGCTGGTCGATGCGTACCCCGGCTATCAGTGGTTCGTGCTGATCCGTGGCGGCGTGGTGCAGGTCAAGGTGATGAACTGGTCGCAGAACTGGGGCATGGTCCTGCACTACTGCGACATCGCCCACGATGCGAACGATCGGCGCCGCTCGACTATCCGGGCGGCCGGTGAGTTTCTGGAGCGCGCCAACATGATCCGAGGCAGGGCACAAGAGCGCGCCATTCAGGGAATCGAAGGCGTGCCGGACAAATACGTCGAACGGGCGCGACTGTGAGCGAACAGGACCAGCAGCAGGGCCGCGATTGGCTCGCCATCGCTCGGGACGCCTACACGTCGTCGACGAACTACATGGATGCCAACTGGCGCAAGCGATGGGAGGATTCCGTCGCCATGTTCCAGAGCCGGCACCCTGCCGACTCGAAGTACAACCACGAGCTCTACAAGCACCGCTCGCGCCTGTTCCGCCCGAAAACCCGATCCGTGGTGCGCAAGAACGAAGCGGCTGCGGCTGCGGCGTTCTTCTCGAACGTCGATGTCGTGTCGGTCGGCCCGGAGAACGAGTCGGACAAGGCGCAACTGGCGTCCTCCGAGGTCATGAGCGAGTTGGTCAACTACCGGCTCCAGAAGTCCGTGCCATGGTTCCGTCTGCTGATCGGCGCCTTGCAAGAGGCGCAGGTCTACGGCACGGTCGTGTCCTACCAATACTGGAAGTACAAGGAGCGCCGGCAGTTCGAGACGATGGTGGACGACATGGGCGAGCCGATGCTTGACCCCATGACGGGCGAGCCGGTCATTGCCGAAGCGGCCCCTCTGGTGCTCGAGGACAAGCCCTGCATCGAGTTGATCCCGCTGGAGAACATCCGATTCGACCCCGGCGCGGATTGGATGGATGTCGTCGGCTCCACGCCGTACCTGATTCGTGCCGTGCCGATGTACGTCGCCGACGTGAAGCAGATGATGCAGACGACCGATCGCAAGACCGGCGCCGCGCAGTGGAAGCAACTGTCGGACGGTGATATCCGTACCGCAGTGCAGGAATTCGACACCCTCCGATCGCAGCGCGAGAATCGACGCGAGGACCCCAAGACCGAGAACAACGCGCCGCTGACGGACTTCGAAATCGTCTGGTGTCACGAGAATTTCGTCCGTCTGGACGGCGAGGAAGTCGTCTACTGGACGATGGGCACGCAGCACATGCTGACCGACCCGAAGCCGCTTGCCGAAGCCTACTTCCACGGGAAACGGCCGTTTGTCATCGGGACTGCGGTCATCGAGGCGCACAAAGCGGTCCCGGACTCGCTCGTGCAACTCGGCTCGCAGCTGCAACGTGAAGCCAACGACATCGCCAATTCGCGCGCCGATAACGTGAAACTGGTGCTCAACAAGCGTTGGCTCGCCAAACGCGGCAAGTCCGTCGATATTCCGTCATTGATGCGCAACGCCGCCGGCACGGTGACGATGGTCGATGCGATCGACGACGTGCAAGAGGTCAACTGGCCCGACGTGACCGCTTCGGCCTACCAGGAGCAGGACCGCATCAACGTCGATTTCGACGAACTGATGGGCAACTTCTCGTCCGGCTCGGTGATGACGAACCGCAAGCTCAACGAGACGGTCGGCGGGATGTCGATGCTCAACGGCTCGGCGTCGCTCCTGACCGAGTACATGCTGCGCACCTTCGTGGAAACGTGGGTCGAGCCGGTCATCTTGCAACTGGTGCAACTGGAACAAGCCTACGAAACCGATCTGGTCGTGCTGTCGCTTGCCGGCGACAAGGCGCAACTGGCGCAGAAGTACGGCATCAACGAGGTGACGGACGAACTGCTGAACCAGTCGCTTACGGTGCGGGTGAACGTCGGCATGGGCGCGACGAACCCGGAGACGAAGCTCCAGAAATTCATCATGGCGACGCAGACCTACGCGCAGATCGCAGCGAACGTGCAGGGCGTGGACTTGGAAGCCGTGAGGAAGGAAATCTACGGCCTCGCCGGCTACCGGGACGGGGCGCGGTTCTTCAAGGAAGGCAACGACCCGTCCGCCGGAATGCTCCAGCAGGCGCAGCAGATCATCGGCCAGTTGCAGCAGCAGATTCAGGCGCTGCAAGCCGATAAGCAGACCGAGCAGATGAAGGCGCTCGCCGATGTGGACTTGAAGCAGGCGCAGACCGTCAAGACGTTGATCGAAGCGAGCACGCCGCCGTCGCCGCAACTCGCACAGGCCGCCGGCAATGTCGGGTGAGACGGACATGTTGCTGGCCGAAGCGATGCTTGGGCGCGACGCCGAAGAGTTCCTTGCGACCGACATCGGCCGCTATCTCGTGGGTCGTGCGCAGATCGAAGCCGACGAAGCGATGGCCAAACTCAAGCGCACGGCGTCATGGCGGCGCCGGCGCATCACCGAACTGCAAGCCGAGATTTGGCGCGCCGAGTCGCTGCGTTCGTGGCTCGGTGAACTGATCGCATCCGGCAAGGCCGCAGAGGCCGCGTTGGAGCAAGCCGAATAAGGGTCATCGACCCTCGTTACCAGGGGCCTTCGGGCCCCTTTTTCATTGGAGCAGCAAATGTCCGACGCTACCCGTGAGGGCGTAGAGGAAACCGCAGTACCCACGCCGGCAATGAACCCGCGCAATGCCGCGATGGCGCAGATCGCCGCGCAGGCGCACGCACAGGTCGCCCCCGATCTGCAGGCGTTCAACGAGGACACGGGCGAAATCCTGCCGCGCGAGCCCGAGGCGAAAGAGCCCGAGCCGGTCAAGGAGCCGGAGCCGGTCAAGGCGGAAGAGCCGGAGCCCGAACCCGAAACGCAACCCGAAGTCGAGACGATCGTCGTCGACGGCAAGCAAGTGCAGGTCGAGCGCGCCAAGCTCATCGAAGCCGGACGCAGGACGCTGCAGAAAGAGTCGGCCGCCGACCAGCGGCTCAAGGAAGCAACCGAACTACTCAGGCAAGCCCGCATTCAATCGGGGCTTGCTGGAGCCAACGCGCTACCCGAGCAGGGCGCGCACCAGACCGAGCCACCCGAGCAGGGCGCTCAAGGCAACGACAGGGCTACCGATCCATCGGCGCTCAGCGAGTACGTGGCAAACGCCGTGCATTCGCATCTGTACATGTCGGAGGCCAAGAAAGCCGCAGAGCGGTTCAAGACCGAATTCGCGGATGTCGTATCGAACCCGGTATTTGCGACGTGGGTCGCAGTGCAAGAGGACCAACGCCTGGCGCGTGTGGCGGCTGGAGAGGAGGTCGTTGGTGACCCCTGGGAAGCCTACCGCAAGCACGGCGAAGAGGCCCGCAAGCACATGAAAACGGGGCCGACCGCCATCGAGGACAAGGCCAATCGCAAGCGGGAAACGGTCACGGTGCCGGGCGCCAACGTGCGCACCCCTGCACCACAACCCGACAAGCCGAAAACCGTCTCGGAAACGATAACCGAGATGCGCAAGGCTCGTCATCAACGAATCGGATAGGAATCATGGCACAACAACTCTGGAGCGTGAACTCGCTCGGCGGCTATTTCTATAGCCTGAATCTCTCGGACGAACTGCGTTCGGCTGTCCAGCCGATGAGCAAGTTCCGGCAATTCTGCGACGTGAAAGACGCCTCGCAGCAGGGCAAGAAGAAGGGTGAATCGTTCACCTGGGACGTGGTGTCGGACATCGCAACGCGGGGCAACTCGCTGACCGAGACGACCGTCATGCCCGAGTCGAATTTCACCATCACGCAGGGCACGCTGACGATCAACGAGTACGGCAACAGCATTCCCTACTCGGGCAAGCTCGAAGACCTGAGCAAGTTCAGCGTCAAAGACACGGTGATGAAGGTCCTGCGCAACGACGCCTCCAAGGTGCTCGACTGCGCCGCGCACGCCGCGTTGAACGCGACCCCGCTTCGGGTTGGTGCTTCGACCGCCACGAGCATCACGCTCTCGACCGCCGGCACCTGCACGACCACGACCAGCCAAGCGTATGCGAAGGCGCATCACAAGCTGATCGTCGACTTGATGAAGGAGCGCAACATTCCTTCGTATTCGGGCGACGACTACTACGCCATCGCGTGGCCGTCGACGTACCGGACCATCAAAAACGAGATGGAGACGCTGCACGCCTACACGGAGAAGGGCCTCGGCATGATCATGAACGGCGAAATCGGCCGTTACGAGTCCGTGCGTTTCGTCGAGCAGACGAACATTCCGAAGGGCGGCGCCGCCGATTCGACCACCTACGACCCGTTCACCGGAACGGCCGATGCGTGGACGACCGCCGGTGCGGACTGGATCTTCTTCTTGGGCGAGGACACGGCAGCGGAAGCGGTCGCGGTGCCCGAGGAAGTCCGCGCCAAGATCCCGACCGACTACGGCCGCTCGAAGGGTGTCGCGTGGTACGCGCTGCTCGGCTACGGGCTCGTCCACACGGATCACGCGCAGGCCCGCGTGGTCAAGTGGGATAGCGCCGAGTAATCGGCTCACACACGGGCTAATCGGGCCTACTCCCGCTGCCCAACCTTGTCGTGCGTGAGAGGCGCGCACGACGGAGAAATCAATCATGGCAAGCAAGGCATACGACCATCCCGCCTACGTGGCGCCGACGATCTACTCGGGCGGCAACACGGCCGGCGCGAACAGCACCACGCCGAAATTCGCCGCGTTCACCGCGATGAAGATCAAGAAGATTCAGATCGGCATCGCGGTCAAGGGCACGTCGGCGTCCACGCCGCTTCTGTACCAGCGCAGCGGCACGTCGACCACCACGAGCACCTACACGGCGCTCACCTCGGCGGCCGAGGTCGCAGTGAGCCACGACGTGGACATCACGTTGGCGGCCGGCGATTCGTTCTGGCTCACGGGCGGCACCGATGCGACGCAAGTCCTCGGCGTGGCGTTCGAGTGCTACCCGATCGCAGGCGCGGAACTGGCGCAGTAGTACCCGGCGGGGGCTTCGGCCCCCGTCCTCTTTTCTAGGGGGACTGATGGTCTGGAAGATCGACAACCCGGCAGCGAACGAGTCTGGAAAGATTCTGTGGGAACTGGTGCCGTACACGCGCGGCCGAGGGCTGGATTTGGGCTGCGGCCCGAACAAGGCTTTTCCTCACATGCTTGGGGTCGACAACCTCGCCGACACGGCGCTCTTCCGTATCCACATCCAGCCGAACATCGTCGCGTCCTGTGAGCGATTGGATATGTTCGGCTCGGCGTCGATGGACTTCGTGTATTCGAGCCACTTGCTCGAACACATCGAGGACCATGAATCGGCGATCAAAGAGTGGTGGCGCCTCGTCAAGCCGGGCGGTCATCTCGTGCTGTACCTGCCGCACCGGGATCTGTACCCGCGCATCGGCACGAAGGGGGCAAACCCGGACCACAAGCACGACTTCGCGCCCGAGGACATCGTTACGACGATGAAAAGCCTCGGCGGATGGGATCTGGTGAGGAACGAGGACCGCAACGGCGGGCAGGAATACTCGTTTTTCCAAGTGTTCAAGAAGCGCAGCGACAAGCAGCAGTTGTACTCGCACCGGAATCACGTCCCGGCCAAGCGCGCCGCCGTGGTCCGCTATGGCGCATTCGGCGACCTGATCCAAGCGGCCAGCGTCTTTCCGCTGTTGAAGGCGCAGGGCTATCACACGACGCTGTACACCACTCCACGCGGATGGGAAGTCGTCAAGCACGACCCGAACATCGACGCGGTGTACCTGCAAGACGACGATCAGGTGCCGAACTACCGGCTCCCCGAGTTTTGGGCGCACGAAGAGGCGAAATACGATCGGTTCGTGAACCTGTCCGAGTCGGTCGAAGGGTCGTGGCTCGCGCTGCCGGACAGGGCGTCGGGCAAGTGGCCCGTGTCGATGCGCCATAAGTACCTGAATGTGAACTACATGGAGTTCACGCACGAACTGGCCGAAGTGTCGGGACCGATCCGGCTCAAGTTCTACGCGACCGAGGAAGAAAAGGCGTGGGCGCGCAAGGAGCGCAAGAGCCTCGGCGCCGATCCGCTGATCGTCTACGCGCTTTCTGGCTCTGCCGTACACAAGGTGTGGGCAGGCATGGATGGGCTCATTGCTCGCATCCTGCTCGAGTACCCCGAGGCGCGAATCGTGACGGTCGGCGACGAACTGTCGCAGATGCTGGAGGCGGGTTGGGAGGCTGAGCCTCGCGTGGTCTGCAAGGCGGGCCGGTACACGATCCGGCAGTCGTTGGCGCTGCTCGACGTGGCCGACATGGTGATCGGTCCCGAGACGGGCGTACTGAACGCGGCGGCGAACCTGCCGATGCCGAAGGTCGTCCTGCTGTCGCATTCCTCGCCGGAAAACCTGACGAAGCACTGGACGAACACCGACGCCATCGAGCCGGTGAATGTGTCCTGCTACCCGTGCCATCGAATGGTCTACCTGTGGAACGACTGCCACCGGGACGAAGCCACGGGCACGGCAATTTGTCAGGCGAGCATCACGCTCGACCGGGTGTGGCGCGCGGTGCATGCGGCGCTGATGCGCAGCGAACAAAAGGCGGCGTAAATGGCAACCTCTGGCGTCGATACCTTCACGGTATCGGACAGCGACATCATCACGTCTGCGCTTCAGGACGTGGGCGTTCTGGCGTCCGGCGCGACGGCGAACGCTGCCGACGTGGTTCTGGCGCGGCGAAAGCTCAACATGATCGTCAAGCAGTGGTCGTCGAATGCCGACTACTCGCGCGGCTGGAAGATGTGGACCCGAAAGCGGGCCTACGTGTTCCTGCAAGACGGTCAAGTCGAGTACGTGATGGGCACGGATCACGCCTCGGAGTCCTACGTGGCGACGACCTGTGCCGTCGCCTCTGCCGGGGCCTCCACGCTGACCCTTGCCAGCGTGACCGGCATCTCTGCATCCGATCAAATCGCCGTGCAACTGGCGACCGGCGAATTGCAATGGACGACGGTAAGCGGGGCGCCTGCCGGGCTCGTGGTGACGCTCGCCGACGTGCTCGATGGTGCCGTAGCCGAGGGCGCGCAGGTATTCGCCTACACCGACAACATCCGCAAACCGCTGGACGTGCTGTCGCTCAGCCTTCGGAACACCGACGACGAAGATTCGCCGCTCGACCCGCATATGTCGCTGGCCGAGTACGAGCGGATCACCGACAAGACGGCCGAAGGCACCCCTTCCGCCGCGTATGTCGAGTACGGCAGGACGACGGCGACGCTATTCCTCAATCGCGCCCCTGCGGACCCGACGAGCGTCCTGCGCGTGGTGTATCTCGCGGACCCGGATGCGTTCGTGACGGCTGCGAACGAGATGGACTATCCGCCGAATTGGGCTCGCGCTCTTACGGCGCAGTTGACGATGGACCTGTGCCTGCCGTTCGGCCGGGACATCAGCAATTCGTACAAGCTGCAACGCGACGAAGCCCTTGCAATCGCGCAGAACGCCAATCCGCAGACCTATGACGGCTGTTTCGAGCCGAATCTGGAGGGCGCGGCGTGAAGATCCCGTTTTGCGGGCCGTCCTACGAGGCGCGTTCGACCAACGCCAACGCGCAACGTTCGGTGAATTGCTATGTCGAACTCGACAACAGCAGCCCGCGCGCTCCGATCGCCCTGTACGGCACGCCGGGAACGGTCCTGCGGTTCACGCTGCCCGACGGCAGTGAGGTGCCGCCGCAATGAGTGGCGCACGCGGTTGCATCGTCGAGGGCGCCTATTCGTATTGGGTCGTCGGCAACACGGTGTCGCGGGTCGATTCCGAGTACACGGCGACGACGCTCGGCGCGATCGGCACATCAACCGGTGAGGTCGGCATCGCCTCGAACGGGCTCGAAATCCTGATCGTCGACGGCGCAAGCGGCTGGATCATCAATCTGGCTGCCGGCACCCTGACCGAGATTACCGACCCGGATTTCCCCTCGGGCGTGAAGCGCGCGACGTACCAGGATGGCTTT
>JANLIC010000209.1 GCA_024654125.1 Sulfuricaulis sp.
ATGGCGTATTGCACGTTCATGAGCCCGACCACTCTCAGCGCCTTGGCCAACCTGACAGTCTGGCCACGGAGTTCATCCTGGATTTTCTTCGACAGGGAAAATGGCGGCAGCGAGCAGGCCGAATCGCCGGAATGCACGCCGGCCTCCTCGATGTGCTCCATAATGCCACCGATGATGACCTCCTTGCCATCGGACACGGCATCCACGTCCACTTCCGTGGCGTCATTGAGAAAGCGATCCAGCAACACCGGAGAGTCCTCGGACACGCGCACCGCGACGCGCATGTAGGTCTCGAGATCCTCGCGGGCATGCACGATTTCCATGGCGCGGCCGCCGAGAACATATGATGGACGCACCACCAGCGGATAACCGATTCGGTCGGCCAGTTTTACCGCCTCCAGCGCCGTGCGCGCCGTGGCGTTCGGCGGCTGTAACAGCTTCAGTCTTTTGATCAGTTTCTGGAACCGCTCGCGGTCCTCGGCCACGTCGATGGATTCCGGCGAGGTGCCGATGATCGGCGCCCCGGCCGCCTCGAGCCCGCGGGCGAGCTTTAGCGGCGTCTGACCGCCAAACTGCACGATGACGCCCTCGGGTTTTTCCAGATGAATGATTTCCAGCACGTCTTCCAACGTCAGCGGCTCGAAGTACAAGCGATCGGAGGTGTCGTAGTCGGTGGACACGGTTTCCGGATTGCAATTGATCATGATGGTCTGGAAACCGTCCTCCCGCAGTGCGAACGCGGCATGCACGCAGCAATAGTCGAACTCGATGCCCTGACCGATGCGGTTCGGGCCGCCCCCGAGGACAATGATCTTTTTCTTTTTCTCGGGAGCGGCCTCGCATTCCTCCTCATAGGTGGAATACATGTAGGCCGTGGCCGAGGCAAATTCAGCGGCGCAGGAATCCACACGCTTGTAGACCGGACGGACCTTGGCCGCATGGCGCCATTTACGCGCCTGCTTTTCCGTCACGTTCAACAATTGTGCCAGGCGACGATCGGAAAAACCCTTACGCTTCCAGCTTCGCAATAAGTCTCCGGAAGGTTTTTTCTTGGCGTATTTCGCGATGACCTTCTCGGTTTCAACCAGATCGGCGATCTGCGTTAGGAACCAGGGATCGATGTGACACAATTCGAAGATTTCCTTCTGGGTCAATCCGAATCGGAAAGCATCGGCGAGATGCCAGATGCGCTCCGCGCCCGGGACGCGCAGGGCTGTCGAAAGGCGCTTGCGCGTCTCGTCCCGGTCCGCGGCCGGGTCGAGCCGCGACTCGAGTCCGTAGCTCCCGGTTTCGAGCGAACGCAGCGCCTTCTGAAACGATTCCTGAAAAGTGCGGCCGATTGCCATGGCCTCGCCCACCGACTTCATCTGGGTGGTGAGCGTCGCATCGGCCTTGGGAAATTTCTCGAAGGTAAAGCGCGGGATCTTGGTGACCACGTAATCGATCGTGGGTTCGAAAGAGGCCGGCGTCTTGCCGCCGGTAATGTCGTTCTTCAGTTCATCCAGCGTGTAACCGACCGCCAGTTTGGCGGCGACCTTGGCAATCGGGAAGCCCGTGGCCTTGGAGGCCAGCGCCGAGGAGCGCGACACGCGCGGATTCATCTCCACGATGATCATGCGCCCATCTTTCGGATTGATGGCGAACTGTACGTTCGATCCGCCGGTATCCACGCCGATCTCGCGCAGGCAGGCGATCGAGGCGTCGCGCATGATCTGGTATTCCTTGTCGGTGAGCGTCTGCGCCGGCGCTACCGTGATGGAATCGCCGGTATGCACGCCCATCGGATCGAGATTTTCTATTGAACAGATGATGATGCAGTTGTCCTGGCGGTCGCGCACCACCTCCATCTCGTACTCTTTCCAGCCGATGATGGATTCCTCGATGAGTAATTCACGCGTGGGCGAGGCGTCCAACCCGCGTTCACAAATTGACGTGAATTCATCCTTGTTGTAGGCGATGCCACCGCCCGTGCCGCC
>JANLIC010000214.1 GCA_024654125.1 Sulfuricaulis sp.
GGCTTGTGGAATCTGGTGCGCCTGGCCGAAACGCTGGCGCCGTTACTGGCGGAATCGACAGAAGAGGCGGTGACGATTGCCCAGACACACCTCGAAACCTACCAGAGCCAGTACGAAGCGGCGTGGCTCGCGGGCATGCGCGCGAAGCTGGGTCTCACGGCGGGTGTTGAAACGGATGAGCAGGACAAGGCACTGATCGATGCCTTGCTCGACGCGATGGACGCCAACGAGGCGGACTTTACGCTGACGTTTTATCATCTGTCCCGCCTCGGCGCGGGGTCACCCGCCGACGATGAGGCCGTTCGTAAGTTGTTCCCCCAGCCCGCGCCGTTTGATGACTGGGCCGCGCAATGGCGTGAGCGCCTAAAGCGCGAGACGCGGAAGGATGCGGCGCGGCAGGCCGGCATGCAGGCGGTGAACCCGGTGTACATTCCCCGCAATCATCAAATCGAGGCGGCCATCCGCGCCGCGGAAGACCGGGGAGATTTTTCGGTGTTTCACGCGCTGCACGAGGTGCTTGCGAACCCGTATGCGGAACAGGCCGGGAAAGAGCGTTATCGCCTGCCGCCCGAACCGGAAGAGGTGGTAACCAAGACCTTTTGCGGAACCTAGGAGAGATCTAATGGAACGAGATAGTCGAAAAATTGCGACCAAATACTAAAAAGGGGACAGGCCACGGTTCCCAACCTAAGAGTCTCAGCGTCAGGAAACTGGGATCAGAGCACAGTTTTCTCTAAAATATTCGCGGAAAAAAGGAACGTAGAAATCTAATAATGAGCAGCGCCGATTGAAAGCGCGATCCACAATCACCCAGTAATTCTCTACACTTCCCGCATCAGCTCTGCCTTATCTCCACTTCTCGAATCGCTTGCATCCCACGCCCCATCGCGGGAGTATCGGAAAGGGCAGGCACAGCAAACTTCCGCTATCACCGTTTATGGAGGCGATATGAAAATCGCCGTGTTCAGCACCAAAGCATATGACCGTGAATTCCTCGACCGGGCCAACCGGGATTTCGGCTACGAACTGGTTTATTTCGAGTCGCGCCTGTCGGAGGAAACCGCCAACCTTGCGCAGGGTTTTTCGACCGTGTGTTTGTTCGTCAACGACATCGCCGACCGCGCGGTGCTGCAACGCCTGCGCGCCGGCGGCACGTCGCTGCTGGCGCTGCGCAGCGCCGGATTCAACAACGTCGATCTCAAAGCCGCGGCCGAACTTTCGCTCCCGGTGGTGCGGGTGCCAGCCTATTCGCCTTACGCCGTGGCCGAATACACCGTGGCGCTGATGCTGGGGCTCAATCGCAAGCTGCACCGCGCCTGGCAGCGCACACGTGAGAACAACTTCTCGCTCCAGGGGCTGCTCGGCTTCGACATGCACGGCAAGACCGTGGGAATCATCGGCACCGGACGCATCGGCACGCGTGTGACGCATATCCTTGCTGGCATGGGCTGCCGCTTGCTCGGCCACGACCTCAAGCCGTCGCAGGAGTGCGAAAAGCTGGGACTCCGCTACGTCGACCTGGAAACCCTATTGCGTTCGTCGCACATCGTCACGCTGCATTGTCCGCTCACGCCCGAGACCTTTCATCTGATGGATGAGGCGCGCTTGGCGCTGATGCCGCCGGGGGCGATGCTGATCAATACCAGTCGCGGGGCGGTGCTCGATACCGCTGCGGTGATCCAGGCGCTGAAGCGCGGCCACCTCGGCTTCCTCGGCATCGACGTCTACGAGCAGGAGGCGGATTTGTTCTTCGAGGACCTGTCCGATCAGGTGGTGCAGGACGACCTGTTCCAGCGCCTGTTGACCTTCCCCAACGTGTTTATCTCGGGCCACCAGGGCTTCTTCACGCGCGAGGCGCTCGCGGCGATCGCGCGCACGACGCTGGAGAATATCCGCTGCATCGCCGAGGGCGGCGTGTGCGACAACGCCATTCCACCGCCGCCGGTGCCGAAATCAAAAAAAGGGGGCCAGGTAAAATTTCCCGATCTGATAGCATGATGCATCACTAAGTCCAGATCACAGCACCTACCGAATACCGACCCACGCGTGTCTTAGCGCCCGCTCTCAATCTCGCGTTTAATCGCCACCAATTCCTTCTTGGCATCGGCAAAATCATCATACGAATGCGTCGTCCCCGAATACCAGTAGCGGCTATTGCCCGCGATGATGGACTTCGAGCCACCGTGCCCATGTCCCGCTTCGAGATTATTGATTAGCCGGCGCCCGTCAATCTTTGCCAAAGCTCACGCGGTGAGAGAATCGGCATTCCTTCGATCTTGCCGAGATTTAAAAGCTCCTTGTCGCCTGTAACGAAAACATCGGCCTTGGCAGTGATAGCGCAGGCGATAATTAGAATGTCGTCAGGGTCTTTGATGCGCAAGCGTGGCATACTGCCGGGCGCCACTACCACGTGGCCTTCGGTGCGCAGCAGGTCGAGATATTGCTGGACCACACGTTTAGGCAGGCGGAACTTCTGGGAAAGTATCCTCTGAAGTTCCCGTAATACTTCCTTTGAAGTTAATAGATCGTGGTTGGTAATGATGCCTTCGAACAGTTCCGTGCACAGGCCGCGAGTAGCAATGGCACTAGCCAGCACGTTAGTGTCTAGGAAAATCCTCACGATACGTCGCGGAAAACATCCTCGTCGGTCAGGTAGCCCGCGGCTTCGGCGTAAGGCATGGCGCGGCGACGCAGCGCGCGGAAACGCTGAATAGCTAATTGCTTTCGTAGCGCCTCGCGTGCCAGATCACTTTTCGCGCGTCCAGTGCGTTTAGCCAGACGGGCCAGTTCTCCATCAAGCTTGTCATCGAGGCGAATCGTCAAGGTGCCCATTAGGTTTCTCCAGTATCCACTCGTTGTAAGACATTGTAACACACAAACCGTAAATTGCCTTATTAACTGAAAAACCGGTGTCAACTCAGAGTTTTCGCTAGTACTCGCTCCCGCGGCTCTTAGCGTCCGCTCTCAATCTCTTTTTTAATGGCCGCCAACTCCTGCTGGGCGTCGGCAAACTCACCATACGAGTGCGCCGTGCGCGAATACCAATAGCGGCTATTGCCCGCATCGCCTTCGATCTTGTGCAACACGGAAAGCCGTGTCAGAAGGGGATTTTTGCGAATATTCCTGGTTAATGATATTTCCGCAAGCGTTGGTTGAATTAGAAGAAGTGTAGGTATAGATAACCTCGCGCTTGGTGCTGAATTCCAGAGCCAGAGCAAGATTAATGTCCAATATTTGCAATTGCCCACCAATGGTGTACAAATACAAATTATGGGCAATAAAAAACACACCAAAAGGGCGCACCCGGCACCGAAAGAGGCGGAACTACTCCAAACGGCCGTTCAGGTGCTGGCAGGCTATGAGATACCCGCCGAGGTGGTGCGAAAGGATGCCAAGGCGGGCGCAAACCCTATGCGTGCGGATGCGGTGATGCGGCTCACGATAGGTGGCGCGCGACGAACATATCTCGTTGAAGTAAAACGCTGGCTCACTCCCGCAACCTTGGGGCATGTCGTCACACGACTGCGCGATCTGGGCAAGGACACAATTCTAGTCACTGATTACGTGACCCCGCCGGTGGCCGAGAAACTAAAGGAGATGGATGTTGCTTTCATTGATGCGGCGGGGAATGCCTATTTGCGATATCCCCCGGCAATTGTTTGGGTAGTAGGGCGCAAACCAGCGGTGACGCGACAGCGGTTTCGTGCCGGAAGGGCATTTCAGCCGACCGGCATAAAGCTCATATTCGCATTGTTGTGCCGTCCCGATCTAATCAATGCAGGATTTCGTGAAATCGCTGAATTTGCCGGTGTGGCGCATGGAACCGTGGGATGGGTGCTGGGCGATCTGCGGGAGATGGGTTATCTGGTGGAAACAGGAAACAAGCGTGCCCGCGTCCGGAGACTGCGCGACCGGCGCAAGCTCCTCGCGCAATGGACCGAGGCCTATGCAAGAACCTTGCGTCCTCAATTGCTCATGGGCCATTATCAAGCCGCCGATCTGGATTGGTGGAAAAAACTCAACGTTACCAAATACAAAGTATTGCTTGGCGCTGAACCCGCTGCCGCCATGGCCACACAACACCTCCGTCCGGGCATCGTAACGATATATACGGTGGAAACACCCGCGCACCTGATGGTTGATTATCGCCTGCGTAAATCCACGGAACGAAACGTTGAGATCAGGCACCGCTTCTGGCCATTTGATCATGAATGGGGGCATCCCGACCTGGCGCCGCCGGTGTTGATCTACGCCGATCTTCTTGCTACGGGCGAAGCTCGTTGCATCGAGGCTGCACAGCTACTTTATGACCGTTACCTTGCTCGATTTATCGAAAACGACTGAACTTCGCTGGCTCGGTGAACTGACGCAGCATATACAGCTTGCGGCTGATGCTCTGCCTTTCTTTATTGCTGGAGCGACAGCGCGGGATTTAATCCTTCAGCATGGTTTCGGCATTGACACTGGCCGAAAAACTCTGGATGTTGACTTCGCGGTCCAGGTGGAAACATGGGTGGCGTTTGAACAAGTCAAAACGCGTCTTGTCTCCACGGGAGAATTCACTAAGGTTCCGCGAATTACACAACGGTTGCGCTTTGGTAAAATCATCATCGATCTTTTCCCTTTCGGCGCCATCGAACGTCCAGACCGTACCATTGCGTGGCCTCCCGATGGTTCCACCATCATGAATGTTATTGGATTCCATGAGGCGCTTGCGGCCACGATTCCAGTCACATTGCCTGGAGGAACAACTGTGCGAGTGGTTAATCTTTCCGGGTTAGCACTGCTGAAATTATCTGCCTGGGCGGATCGCCGGCGCACACAGCCAGGCAAGGACGCGTATGATCTTACGCTGGTCTTGTGTAATTACCTCGATGCAGGAAATCGTGAGCGGCTATACAGCGATGCCGCAAATTTATTAGAGGAGGGTGATTTTGATTATGAAATGGCCGGCGCATGGCTGTTGGGACGTGATATTTCTAGCCTACTTGCCGCGGAAGGAAAAGAAAGAATCTCAGTGATGCTCGAACGGGAGGCAAATCCAAATGGCCCCTTGAACCTGGTCGGCGACATGCCAGGTGAAACCGAGCATGCATTACTCTTGATCCGTGCCCTCAAACGAGGCTTTATGGAGAAATAAACAAGAACCTGGTCAGTTTACAGTTTTCGCTAATACTCGCTTGCGCGGCTCTTAGCGTCCGCTCTCCACCTCGAGTTTAATGGCCGCCAACTCCTGCTGGGCGTCGGCAAACTCACCATACGAGTGCGTCGTGCGCGAATACCAATAGCGGCTATTGCCCGCATCGCCTTCGATCTTGTGCAGCACGGCGTGCACCCAGCACGCGATCGGGTCGTCTTCGTCCTGCTGCACGTTCTTGTGCGCGCGTTGCCAATCGCCGCTCAGCGCGGCGTTGATGGCGTCTAGCAGATCAATCTTCATGCGCGGTCGATATTAACAAACTGGCGATACCGGCGACCACGGCGCCGCTGGGCCGCACGAAGGGCGGTCTGGCGTGCCTCGGATTCTGCTCAAATTCATGATCCCCTGCGACTGTCTTGATGGGTGTAGCCATTTAAACTACATATGCAGCTTAAATGAAAACAAAACCAGCCTCTGATCTGGGAACATTGTTTTTTGGAACCTACCGTCGTCAGGTATTGGGGCTGTTGCTGCTAAATCCCGGGGAGTCATTTCATTTGCGTGAAATGGCCCGTGTCACCAAGACACAGCCGGGCACCTTGCGGCGCGAGCTGGCGCTATTGACCGACGCCGGCGTGCTTTGCCGGGAGAGGGCAGGGAACCTGGTGCGTTACCGAGCGGACAAGTCCTGTCCGATCTACGACGAGCTACGGGGCATGCTCCAGAAGACCGTGAAGCTACCCACGAGATGGGGAAGTGGAACCCGCTGTTCCACCTCATGACAACCTTTATATCGAGGGCTGACCGCCGTTTGTATCGCGGTATAGTTAAACTTCGATTCGAGTTGCACGTATTCCAGAAAAAAAGCAAGCAGGGCATGGCAACACCCAAACCGGATCTGGACATCATCCGCGAACGCCTGAAGGTCGCGGAGCAAATGGTAAAGGAGATGCGCGATGCGTAAACGAGTCGTTAAAGGTCTCGAAGCCGAGGTGAGTTCCGGCAATGTCTTCGCCGATCTTGGTTTGCGGGGCGCGGAAAAACTGAAAATAAAATCCGGTCGCGGCCTAAAAGGCGAGCTTGATTGTGCTTGCTTCATTATCGCCGTATGAATATATACATGGCAAAACGTACGACAGTTCTGGAGGTACTCCAAGAGACCGCGCGCGGTCTGCTTAAAACCTCGGACCATCTCAAAACACGCAAGCACATCGTGGCGTATCTTAATGCCGCACTGGAGGACGGCGAACCGGCCGTGCTGCTAGAGGCGCTCCGCAACGTGGCACAAGCCAAGGGCGGCATCGGCGCACTGGCGAAGTCCGCAGGCGTTAGCCGCGAAAGCCTCTATCGCACCCTTTCGACCCGGGGGAATCCGAAGATCGACACCGTAATGGCATTGTTATGGGCCATGGGGCTTAAGCTGAGCATCGATCAACGTAAGGCCGCGTAACGATGGGCACGCGCATGAAGGACAGGCTGCCCAACATTCATCGTTTCTGGAAGAGGCCGGTATTCCCTACGAGATCAAGCCCGTTAACATTAACACCGGCGTGTAGTGGCGGCTCGGCGATCGGCTACAAGCTCAGCTGATACCTGGTCGCGGCGATATAAATGATGTCGCCATTCTCGAGCAACTGGCCACTCGGCGGAACGGGTTTGTCGTTGAGCCGCGGTTCGCCGGGCCCGACTTTTGCGGTCAACATGTAGCCGTAGGCGGTACGGGATATGCGGGCCGGGTTCTTGCCGGGGTTGTCGAGCAGGGTTTCCTCTTTCATGAGCGCAATGCGTTTGCCCTTGTCCTTGCCATCCAGGGCAATGAGCTGCGCGTGCGCCGTGATGATCCTGGTATTCTCCTGCGAAGACTCCGGCGGCGCAGTAGAAATCGCGCTGAAACCCGTCGCGCCCGACGCGGCCACATCGCGATAGCGCAGCTCGTAGGCGCCGATAATGATGGTATCGCCATGCTCCAGATCATGCCGCTTAACGCGCGCGTTCTCGATGAACGTGCCGTTGGTGCTGTCGAGATCTTCAATTGTCGACTTGCTGCCGACCGTCTTGATCACGGCGTGTCTGCCGCTGACGCTCTTGTCGTCCTTGAGCACGATATCGCATTCCGGGTAACGGCCAATCGTCATGTCGCCCAGTTTCACGTTCAATTCACCGACCCGGTTTCCCTGGGTTTTTATCGTTAGCTTGCCCATAAATTGCTGACCTTCCGCTCCGATCGGTACATTATTTCCCGGTAAATCCGCTTCACTCCTATAGAGTACAAAACTTGGCAAAGAAAGTGGACCCCATTTATATAATTTGAGGGGGCAGGCTCGATTAATCCTGGCGTCACGTCTGGAGAAACCCTGTCAGGGGATATAGAACTCGGAGTGATTCATCAATAATTCCTCCGACCCCGCTGCACGCGTCAGGCACGGCCGTCCGGTTGCGGCCGCGCCGTAGACCATGCAATATAAGTTCGTCACGGGTCAATAAAATGCTGTCACGCCTAGGCCGGGAAGGGAGAGAATCCGATGCCAAAAAATATCATTTTGTGTTCGGACGGAACCGGGAACAGCGGTGGGAAGGACCGCGGGACGAATGTCTGGAAGTTATATAAAGCGCTCGATCTTCATCATTCCAAAGCACAGGTCAGCATTCACGACGACGGCGTCGGCACCAGCGACTTCATGCTGCTCAAAATGCTGGGCGGGGGCTTTGGCTGGGGGCTGAAGCGGAATGTCAAACGCCTCTACAAGTTTCTGGTCCTTCAATACGAACGCGGGCAAAGCGGGGCGCCCGGTGACGATATTTTTCTTTTCGGGTTCAGCCGCGGCGCGCACACCGTGCGCATGGTCGCGGGGATGGTTTGCCGCAGCGGGCTCGTCGACCGGACGCAATGCGGTTCGGAACGGGACCTGGATGCGTGCATCGACAAGGCCTACGACGCCTACGTCAAATGTTTCGCGAAGAGTAAACGGTTGCGCGAGCCCCACAGCGGCAGTCCCGGGGATCAATCGCAATACTTCGTTCCCAAAAAACCGCCGACACAGAAAGAGCCGCCCGAGCTCACTGACTATCTCCCTAAGAAATACGTCATTCGCAATATTCCGATCAAATTCATCGGCGTCTGGGACACGGTTGACGCGGTGGGTGTGCCGGTCGACGAATTGCGCGAGGGCCTGAACCTGCTGCAGCGGGTCGCCATCCTCGACAAAACGCTGCACCCGCTGGTGCGCCACGGCTGCCACGCCGTGGCCATCGACGATCAGCGCCACACTTTTCACCCGGTGATGTGGAACGAATGGACACAATTGCCCGGGCAGACCATCGAGCAGGTGTGGTTCGCGGGCGTGCATTCCAACGTCGGCGGCGGTTACCCCAAGGACGAGATGGCGCTGGTCTCGCTGAACTGGATGATGGCGAAGGCCAAAAAGCAGGGCGTGGTTTTCATCGATGAGTTCTGGGAAGGGTACCGGCGCGAGGCGGATGTCCACAGCAAGCTGTACGATTCCCGCGCCGGCTTGGCCGCCTATTACCGCTACATGCCCCGCGATATCAAAAAGATTTGCCGGGAGCATGGCATCCGCCAGGCGAAGATTCACGTCAGCGTATTCGATCGCATTCAGCGCGGCTCGGAGGGTTACGCGCCGTTCAATCTGCCGGACGAGGTCGTCATGGAAAAGGCGGATGCGACCGAGGACGCTGGGTTCGATGCCAGCCTTTTAAAATCCGATATTGTCAAGCGCTGCAAACATAAAGATCGCGTCAAGCTCATCGGCAAAATCTGGGATCTGGTTTGGATTAAGCGCTGGTTGTATTTACTGACGCTGGCGGCGACCGGCTCGCTGTTGTACGTCGTTTACTGGCTCGGCTCGCAGCCCGGACCAGCGTGCAGCGGCGAATGGTGCACGGTCGGCTGGATTTTTACGGCGCTGGGCGCGCTGTTGCCAAGCTCCGCCAGCGGCGTCTTGGGCGCTTTGCGCTCAAACCCGTTCTGGCTGTTCTTGTTCGCGGCGACCTTCGGTTTGCTGGTGTTCGTGACCAAGCGCGTGGACCGGCGCATTAACGAAGTTGGCAACGCCGGCTGGCGTTACGTGTTCGAGAATCATCGCCAGCAGGCGGTGGTGAAATTCGGCCCGCTCGAATCGATCCTGCTCGAATCTGCGTGGTGGTTGCGTGATTGCTGGTTAAGTCGCCGTCTCATGCCATTTCTCAAAGCCCGGATCATGCCGTGGTTCTCGCTGTTCGCGGTGGTGGCGCTGACAGTGTGGTTGATCTGGAAGGCCTGTTCGGTCACCGCTGTCACCGTGGCCGCGATCGATCCCTGCGCGGGCGGCGCGCCGTGCGCGCCCACCGCCGCCGGCGCGGACGTGTTCGATACCCGCTCGGCGTGCTTTGCCACGAATATTTATCTGGAAGCCGGGAAGCGTTATCGATTCAACGTGGAGCCTTTGGATGCCTGGGTCGATGGCGACATCCCGGCGGGCCCCGCCGGATTCGCCAGCCACGCCGGGCCCTGGTGGATGGCGCTGGCGGTTCCTTTCCGCCGCGCTTGGCGCGAGCCGTGGTTTACGTTAATGGGCAGTACCGGGTGTGACGGACAAAAACCTTTCGCCATCGGCGCCGGGTTCGACAACTTTCAGATTGAAAACGCCGGGCGCCTGCATCTGTTCGTCAACGATGCCGTTTGTTCCCTGTGTCCGGGCGGGGTTTGGCATTATTACAAGAATAATCGCGGGACGGCTCGGGTCACTGTAACGCCGATCGATTGAGAATAAATGGGGAACAAAGAATTAAAGATTAAGCAGCCTGAATCAAGAAAATTCACGCTTGAATCACGTATCAATGAGAAAGCAGACCAGTAAAAGCTAAATCGCCCTGCAACCGAGGAAAATTTGGCCGATAACCGTGCGCGCCGAATCGTAAGCGTAGATGCTAAAGCAAACGGTATCGCCGGCGTACAAACCAAGATCGCGCACTGAGTCGTAGGTCACGCTCGGGGCGCTGGGATTGAAGAGACCGGAGTTCAGGCTTAAGTCGGAAACAAGGACATTAACGGCATTGGCGGTGGTGCCGTAGTACACCAAATAGCCCGCTGTGTTATTACCGTACGGTTGCCAACTGACCTGTAGCGAGCGCGAGGCAGACTGCACTATCGCGAGCGATACGACCGACGCTCCCACCACGCCGGTATCGTCGATTGCTTCCAACGCCCCCATGGTGGGTGGGGTTGCGCGACACTGGCCCGACAAGTCCTGCGTGGCCAATCCGCTGCCGCACTGAACAACCGAAGGCGCCTGTACCGGAGCTGGAGCACTGGGTGCCGGAGGCGGCGGACTAGGTGCCTGAACCGGAGCTGGAGCACTGGGTGCCGGAGGCGGCGGACTAGGTGCCTGCGGCGGTGCGACGGGTATCTGAATCGGAACGCTGGGAATCTGAATCGGAGCACTGGGTGCTTGTGGTGGAGGGCTGGGTTCCTCAATCGGTGCACTGGATTCCTGAGACGGGGCGCCAGATGCCTGCGGCAAGCCGACCCAACCACCACCGCCGACCCAACCAGTGCTGACTCTTGAATTTTTGCTGTCGCTCGAATTATTGCTGCAGCCGACGAGCAGCGCCGTTGCGATGGCTAGCGTACCGCAAATGAATCCATTCACGACCCGCCGCCGTGGCGAGTGCTGCTCGATTCGTGCGGTATTTACCGCTGGAGTTAAATTTCGAGAAGCGCACCGTGAAGTCACGGTGTGCCACGGTGAGGTCTGCCACTTCATATCTTGTGACTTCCCTGAACACGACTGTAGTAATTACCAGCCGGTCCTCGTGCATCGCACCCTCACCTAGAGCGTAACCATAGAGAACATTCGGGGGATTTCTATTTTTGTTAGATATGTGTCGAGGTCAGACTGACAAGCGGGTCACGGGCGAGGCAAAGGCGCCGAACAACCGATCGGCTGATTTCTGCGGCGGGAATGAACGGCGGGAAACGAGCGACAGTTGGTACCGCGGTCCCGTCGACGTACACGAGACACCAGTTCAGCCAAACCGCCGCGGTCGTGAAACGCTAACGACACTCCGCCTCAGAGCAGATTCGCCTATTTTATGGCGGTAAAGGTTTACGCCTCTCCGCTGTATCTGGCTGCCCGACGGCCGATATTCTGAATGCCTGCGCGGTGCTGCTGGCGGATTACGAAAACAGGTGATTTCCTACGGCAAGACGGGATACATCGCCTTATACCGCCTCCTGCCCGCGCAGGATCTGGTCCGTCTCCTGGCGATACGACACCTGCGTGAGCTGGATTTTCCAATTGAATAACTGCCCGTGGGTGCTTCGGACCGTTGGCACTGAAGCGTCATGCGAGTTACTATCGAGAAATACTCGGTGTCTGCATGTCACGTTCCTACATCAGGCGAACCACTTCCAGAAAGCAGCGAAAAAAGCGTCGGCGTCGTTCACGTCTAGCGGTTCTTTGGCCGGGCGTCCGGCGGCGCCAGCGTATTTTTCGAGCACTGCGGGCCGCGCCGCTATCGGTCCAGCTCATCCTTGTCGCCGTCATCGTCCTGGCGCTCGGGTCCGCGACCAACTGGATGTACCAGGTTGTGCGCAAGCCGGCCGAACTGTTCTTTCCCGTGAGCCATACGCTCTCCAAAATGCCGTCCGCGACCTGGCGCAGCTATGCGCCGATTTTCAAGGCCCACGCGACCGCCGTCATCACGCCCGATCTGTTGGCCGCACTTGCCCAAGTCGAGGGGGCGGGCAACCCGGTGGCTCGGACTTACTGGCGCTGGCGCCCAACGTGGAATCTCTTCGAGCTGTACCGGCCGGCATCGAGCGCGGTCGGCATGTATCAATTCACCGACGCGACGTTCGCCGAGGCGAGGCGTTATTGCATTCATGACCACGTCGTGGTCGAGGATGGGCCCTGGCACGAACCGAGATCGTGCTGGTTCAATGGCCTCTACTCGCGCATCGTACCGACCCATGCCGTCGAGCTGACGTCCGCCTACCTGGATCGCCGCGTCGCCAGCACACTGAAGCGCCGGCGCATCATCACCGCGACGTTCCAGCAGAAACAAGACTTGGCCGGCGTGATCCACTTGTGCGGTGCCGGGGCGGGCGATGCCTACGCCAAGCGCGGTTTTCAGCTGACCGCCGGCCAAAACTGCGGCGATCATGACGTCCGCGGCTATCTTGCGCAGATCAACGCGATGAAGCGCGTGTTCGCGCGACTGGCGAGCGCGGCGCAACCGCTGGAATAACGCTGTATAAATCTGCGGTCAGATCACAGACGTGGCTTATATTCGGGGACTCGGGTTGACACGATGCGGTAATATCCGCGATTCCCATGCCGCGATCTGAATTAGCCCCATGCCCCCTGCTGCGCCTCGATAAGATTTCCCTGGCTTAAATTTAAGGGGCCCGGATCGTTTAATTCCAACTTTACATTTTCCGCGGCACAGTCACGGGGCCCTGGTTTACCGCACGCCAAACTCTAGTAACCAGCCATTTATATCGAGGGCTGACTGCCGTTTTAGCCCGCCTATAAGGGGGTGTACGAGTGAAAAAAAGGCGGTGGAACCTTGAGAAAGTCCAACATCTATGCCGACTTAGGATAGGTATGCGTGAGGCTCGGACTTAGGCTGATTAGGTATCGGGCCTAAGCCATCAGCCCCTACTTTACGCGCTGCCTTTTTGAGTGCAGAGTATGGCCTCGCAAGGAGGGCGGTTTTTTTATCCTTGCTATATTTCGGTACTAACTAAACATTTCATTAGGAGATTCAGAATGAAGAAGTTACTGACGGGTCTTATGGCTCTTACTTTCATCGCCGGCCTGGGCTTGAGCACCACCAGCTTTGCGGACAAGCACATGGCTGAAGCCATTGCCAAGGCCTGCAAGGACAAAAAACCCGGTGACATGGTGAAGGTCGACGGGAAGGAAGTGAAGTGCCCGGAGCCGAAGAAGAAGTAGCAAGAAAAAAAGAGAAGTAGAAATAACTTAGTGCTGACTGTTTCATAAAAAACGCCCCCCTGCTGGGGGGCGTTTTTTTTGTAAGAAATAAAAAATGACGGAGGGATTTATGCAAAGGCCGCCCGAATTGAAGTCGGTGTGATTTAATAATTTCTCCCGCATTCATTCAAAATCAGCTTAACAAAACTCCGTCCCAAACTCTTTCGATTAACTGAATTTTACGCTGATATCTTTCTCTGACCGGGATATCATGCACGCCGACCGTTGTAACCTACAGCAATTTATCCGTCTGTTTTGACCTGAATACTCTCCATGCCCCTGCTGCGCCTCGAGAAGGTCTCCCTGGCTTACGGCCATCGGCCGTTGCTGGAGCATGCCCAGCTCGAAATCCGCCGCGGCGAGCGGGTGTGCCTGGTCGGGCGCAACGGCCAGGGCAAATCGTCCCTGATCCGCCTGTTGAGCGGCGCGGCCACGCCCGATGACGGCAGTATCTGGGTCCGCCCGGGCACACGCATCGCGCACCTGGCGCAGGAAGTCAGCCCCGACAG